>CAYXJG010000145.1:0-6300 GCA_964465285.1 uncultured bacterium | reverse complement strand
AAGACGTTGTAGACCTATGCCATGTCACTTCTTCACATAATCCGAATACTCTTTGCGTAATCTTTAAAGTATTGTGATCCCCGTCACCACCTATCGGAGGGGGCACTAGGTAATAATGGATACATAGACTATATCTTGTAACATTTTACTTTTCATTTGCTGGTGAGCTAATAATTTACGGCATTTTTAAGAGTTTGATCGAGGACTGGCATCTTTGCACCATGTCTTTCCATCCTCTCCTTAATTGAGGCAGTTTAAGATGACAAGTGTCATACCGCGATACAACAGGCAAATATCGAGAGAAGAGCAGATGATCTACGATCATTTGCTGGACGTTATTGATGTAGAAACGCCAGAGCAGGTGCTTGAGCGATTTCGTCATCTCTTTATCGACGGGACTCGCTATTCTGTGCCTGAAATTTTTGAAGCGCTTCATATCGTGACGGCATCTGCTACTGCCAAGGAAGATTTTCGGTATGTCTTAAACCGCTGCTGCCATATCTTGATTAACCGTTGGCAGGCACACCCCCAACATCGTTTAGAAATTCCCAGGCTTATTCACTTATTTGAAACAATTTCAGAAGGTTCGACCCTCGGTTATCGACGATATCGGGGAAATCGCCGCCTTGTTGAACTGGTCAAACATTTTCGAGAAACGGAGCAATATCTAGTTCTACGACGGTTTGCCCAGATCCTGAGTCGTGCAGTAGACGAAGCTGGAACTGGCAATTCTCCTTTGGGAACGCTGATTCGTCGTTATCCGTTTTTGTATGATCACTGCCTGCTTGGGGACGACCATAACCAAGAGCAGCAGCGGACTGTTCGGCAAGTGCAATACGAAGTTCAGCACCAGTTCGAGCTAGATTTGTCCAAGTACGTCACCTATCAACTGCGCAAATCAAAGCTTGCCCAGAACCCTAACTCCCCTTCACGGTCACACCTTCAACCGGCCCACAACCCAACCCTGATGAGCGATGGAATGCTGAACTGCGCCATCAAGCACTACTCAGGTCGAGTGAATCATGGCCGTACCTATCGAGATTTAGCAAAGAACTTTTTAACGCAAAGTGCTCACTCCCAAACTTTTAAGGCATTCAAAGACGATTTGTATCAGTACATCCTGATGGGAGTAGATACTGAGTATGGTAATCGCAAGTTCAAGAACCAGCTCCATAGCCAACTCAATATCATTCTTCCAGACAGTGACCACAGGCCACTGAATGATTTTTTAATGGTAAGAACCTGCAGCCAACTGTTTAACTTTCTGATCGTTGATAGCATCAGAGATGCCCAGCACTACCTATTTGTTGATTTACTGACAAACATCGGGCCAATCTCTACAACGGGGCTGCTTCTCAAGATTTTGCTGTTGTGCAGCAAAGTTCGCCCATATCTAGAACGTCGGTTTTCGATCCTCTTCAGTCACTATGAGTCTTACAGCAGGGATGCTGTTGAGTGGCTGATCAGTGCTTTAGAAACGCTGAATGTGGCTCTAACGACGAATTTTGGAAAGCTTAATCTGGCTTCAGTAAGCTGAAAGCATTACATCTTATAGATGACGACGTATAACTTAAACCGGGAATGACCTAGTACTCGACGGCGCAAATAGCCCCACTGTTTTTGATCGGCAGAACTCTTGGCATATAAAGAATCCCCATTCTGCCTTTATCCTTCTGACTTCTGCCTTCCGATACTAGCAGGATACTGGGGCGCGGCGCGCCCCAGTGTCCCGCATTAAAACACAAGCTCTTACAGGTGACGAAATCCAAGAGGGGGTTGAGAAGCCGACCAAACTGGCAAAACTGCGGACACTTCGATGTGAGCGGGTCCAGAGCTATTTTTTCTCGAAGCCGCTGAATGCAAATGGCGCTACCCTATTTTTAGAAACGCGCTAGTAATTCGCCAGGCAGACTACCAGACAGGTTTGCCGGTTTTACACGTGTAAACTGCGCTGAGAAATCCGGGCATTTCTTGAAATAAATTCTGGAAGCGATGGTGTTGTGCTTCCAGGAAATACAACTGTTATTCATTCTGCATAGGTACTGATGTCGGACAAAGCACTCGAGTATTATGCCGATCATCCACTCCCCGAAGAGATATCCTTTGAGGACGCGATCGCCCTCACTCAAAAGCTGCTGGCGAATGATGAGCCTCCGGACGCGACCATTCAATCGATAATTCCAAAGCTGCTCAAAACCAAAAATGGCGCGCGAGGCTTCTTTGTGACTTTCCTCACCCATCAAAATTCTCTAGCCGATGACCCATCGCCTGCGCTGATAACTGCTTTGCGCTCTGAAGCGGATACAGTCGCAGAGCTAATGGTGAAGAATCTCGCCATGTCATCCGCCATGACGGTGATGCACCAACGGCAGGAAAACCTCAGAAACCTCGAAGGCTCTCGACACGTACAGGAAAGAAGCTCCCTGCTCATCCAGAGGCTAGATTTAGCAGAAATTTCAGAGAAACTTCTGGCTCTATGGGCAGCTCTGAGAGGTGAGGGAAATCAATACGCTGCTTTTCTAGATAAGTGGAACTATGACACAGAGCAGCGAGCAGAAATTCACAGAGCTATAGAGCCGCTCGTAACATCCTTGAACTCGTAACATCCTTGAACACGTCATCCCTCCTGGAGAAACGGGGGGATACACGACTTGGCAAAGTCCTCAAATTCACAAGGAAAAAATAGGGGTTTGGGGCGCGCTCCGCGCACCCCAAACCCCTATTTTTTCGTGAAACTTTCCAAGTCGCGGGGATAGGAGCTTATTGTTGATTTTTATGTCAATTTTCAGCCGCATGAAGCGGAACGACTCTGTTTTGAATTAAGTAAGAAACCCAGGGAATGATGCCGATTTTAAGGCTCTGTTGAAACTTAGGAGGGGCGGCATCTTCAGGGTTTTCTTGATTTTTTTGGCTGTGGCTGTTTAGTTAGGTATCTGAGGTTTGTCAAAGGGCTCGCCCTTATAACAGCCATACCGCAATTCTTTCAGGAACATTAAGACCGCCCCTTTAACATCCCTGAGTGGCGATCGCCCCCAATCGTGATGCTGAAATGATCCCCATCCTCCTGGCTTGATCCCCAGCCCCACAGTCATCGCTCGGATACGGGGTGGCGAGACCCATCGGTGCTAGATGTGCGGCTACTGACGGGATCATAAAGAAACGGTAGTGTATGGAAGGAACAAGCAGGATCTCATTCGCAAAATAATTCATTTGCAGGATATAAGGCTTGAATTATATGGTGCTCGTTTCTTAATGCACTGCCAAGCTGAGTAATGCACTGCCAAGCTGATAAGACCAACACCGATTGTCATTGTGATTGCCACTGCTGCTCTTTTGCCTTCTAGCAATCGCCCTCTACACCACCTCTTACCCTAAATTCCTTTCACGTTGCTATTAATTTATGCACACTCAATACTCCCGTGAACAGTCCCGCGATGTTGATGCGCCGAACGCGGACGCTCTAAACACCGAAAAGTTGAATGCTGGTATCGCTGGCACGCCCCTCTCAGAATCGATGGAACTGCCATCGGCAGCTTCCTCTGCGCACTCAGATAATATTGGGTCAGGGGCGATCGCCACAGGCATTTATGTCACCGTTCACGGACACTTTTATCAGCCGCCCAGGGAAAACCCTTATTTGGATGCCATTGAGCGGCAACCCAGTGCTTCCCCCTGCCATGACTGGAATGAGCGGGTTCACTACGAGTGCTATCGCCCCAATGCCTTTGCCCGTGTGCTAAATGACCAGGGTGAACTACTGGGGATCGTCAATAATTTTGAGTATTTGAGCTTCAATATCGGGCCGACGCTGATGAGCTGGTTGGAGGGCCATGATCCCGAAGTTTACCAGCGCATTCTAGACGCTGACCGGGTGAGCTGTGATCGCTTCAACGGTCACGGCAATGCGATCGCCCAAGCCTATAACCATATCATTCTGCCCCTTGCAAACGAACGGGACAAGCGCACCCAGATTCGCTGGGGCAAAGAGGATTTTCGGCGGCGATTCGGGCGTGACCCTGAAGGCATGTGGTTGGCGGAAACGGCTGTGGACTATCCGACTCTTAACGTATTAGTAGAGGAAGGTATCCAGTTCATCGTACTAGCGCCCTCCCAGGCCCAGCGGTGCCGTCCTCTGCCCAACCCCAGTCAGCCCGTTTTGGAATGGACTGAAGTGGGCGGTGGGCAGATTGACCCCATCCAGCCCTATCGCTGCTTCCTGCCAGATGGCGATCCCAATAGGGACTACATTGACATCTTTTTCTACGACGGCCCTATCTCGCGGGACATGGGCTTCAATGATGTCCTCTCCAGTTCCCAGCATTTTGCAGGACGCATTGCCCAGGCAGTGCGCGGAGGACACCGCACCGCTCAGCTTATCTCCGTGGCAACCGATGGCGAGACCTTCGGCCATCACAAAGGCGGTGCAGAAAAAGCCCTTGCCTATGCCCTGAGCACTGAGTTTTCTAACCAGGGCTGGATTGTGACCAATTATGCCTACTACCGGAGCGTCTGCCCTCCCACCTGGGAAGTGGAACTGAAGCCTGTCACTGCCTGGAGCTGTTCCCACGGGGTTGACCGCTGGCAAGATGACTGCGGCTGTGGCGGCGGCGGCCTGTGGCACCAGCAGTGGCGGCGGCCCCTGAGAGATTCCTTAGACTGGCTGCGCGATCGCCTGACTGATGTCTTCGAATCATCAGGGCGACCTCTGCTGCGGCATCCCTGGGCAGCCCGCGACGAGTATGTGTGGGTGGTAGGCGATCGGTCCCCTGACACCATTGCCCAGTTCTTCGAGCGCCATCAAACCCATTCCCTTTCTGAGGAAGAACGGATTGATGCTCTGCGGCTGCTAGAAATGCAGCGCCATACTCTGCTCATGTACACCAGTTGCGGCTGGTTCTTTGACGAACTTTCCAGGCCAGAGGGAGTACAGATTCTTCGCTATGCCGCCCGCGCCCTTGAGCTGGCGGGGGAAGTGTCGGGCATCCAATTTGAGGCAGACTTCGTGGAACGGCTCAAAGCGGCTCCCAGCAATGTGGACTGCTTTCAGGATGGAGCTGATGTTTATCGCCAGCTCGTTCTGCCCTCGCGGATTTCCATTGAACAGGTCGCAGCGCACTACGCCATTAGCTCTCTATTTGAGCCCTATGCTTCTGAGGAAAAAGTGTACTGCTATCGTGCCAGCCAACTCGACTACCAGATGCAGCGCATTGGCCCTCTGACACTGGTAGTGGGGCAGCTCCAGCTCACCTCAGAAATCACCCATGAATCTGAGCACCTGATTTTCAGCGTGTTTCACATGGGCGGCTGGGACTTCCACTGCTGCATTACGCCATTTTCTGGACGGCTTGCCTATACAAAGGCGCGAGAACAGTTGTTTGAGGCTCTTCACCAGGGGAATATTGCCCAGATTATTCTCAAAATGAACGAGGTGTTGGGCGATCGCACCTACGGGCTTCAAGACCTGTTTGCTGAAGAACGTCATCGCCTCATGGCGTTACTGAGCCAGAAGACGCTCAATCGGCTTGACCAGCTTTACAGCCAGGTCTATCGAGATAACTACAGCATTCTTCTGGCGTTCCAACGGGATCAGATGGCTGCCCCCAAGGAACTGCATGTGGCGGCAGAAATTGCCATCAGCAAAAAGGCCATGACCGCCCTGAGCACTCTAGAGCGGGAATTTTCTAAATCGAACCTGAATCTACAGAGTTGCTTGGGGCATCTGGCAGAACTCCGGGCGATCGCCACCGAAGCCGATCAGCTTAACTGCCGCCTGAATCTGCCCAACGCACCTCACATCCTGGAGCAGCATATCCTGCATCTGCTCCAGCGGCTCCTCTATGAGTGTGATGCCGAGCACATCGAAGTGGAACTGGAGTGTTTGCAGCAGCTCATTGATGCGGGCGATCGCCTCTATATTGGGGTGAATCTGAGTCGCGCCCAGGAGCTATACATGAAGTACTTTCACCGCACCATTGTGCCCACCATCATGGCGTATCAGCAGCAGGTCGGTGTGATCGCAGACCCAGAAACCTGTGCCGATCTTGTCCATGTGCAGAATATTCTCAGAGCAGGAAAGCGTCTGTGTGTGGATGTCCAGCATTTTCTGGAGCAGCTAGCTTAAATCATTGATGCGTTGGGTCGGTGCTCCATACCCTCTACTGGTGTGATCCGGCTAGAGGGGTGACGGGGGCGATCGGTTAATACTCCCGTCTGGTGGGCTGTGTCTACCTATGCAGTGCCCGTTGCCTTGCCCAACAGCAGCAATTCTCATTTTGGAAAACTTCGCGCCCTATAGGCGCT
>CAYXJG010000144.1:0-11663 GCA_964465285.1 uncultured bacterium | reverse complement strand
GTTTAGTGGTAAAACCTCAGCCTTCCAAGCTGATGATGCGGGTTCGATTCCCGCCGCCCGCTTTGAACCTTAAACCCCTGAAACAGAAATGTTCCAGGGGTTTTAAGGAGTCATCTTTGTCTTAGTTCTCTTGTTCTAACTTTTACTATAGCGGTGTGCAATTGGTTCAGCACACCCAAATGTACAGAGTGGCGGCGCAGAGCGCCGCCACTCTAAATTTTGGATATCCGGTCTCTAGTTTAGGGCAGTGTACCTCGGCGAGTTCTTAAACGTACTAGTGGGTCAGTTGCTTTGCTCTGAGCCATTATGCCCTCACCCCAAACCCCTATCTTTGCCTGAAACTTGCCAAGTCGTGTACTAACGTACAGCGGTGTGCAAGTTGATTAAGTACAAACGAGGGGCGGCGCTCAGCGCCGCCCCTCGTTTGTGCCGTACTTAATGCGCTTGTAAAGCGCCATAACAACGTAAAGATAACTTGTCTTACAACTGACCTTTCGTTTTGACTTGGATATAGAGGGCTTCCATCGCTTCGATAAATGAGTTGTCCCGATCCCAAAAGGCGGGGAAGTCTCCTTGTTTTCTCACGGGAATACCTGCAACGGGAGTATCGGGGAGGGAGTCCATGGTTTGGGGCAGGCGTTTTGAGCCATGCCAGAAGTCACGCAGGTCGTTGCACGTATCGGTTGATGTTGTTGCTAAGGGCGCGTAATAGGATTCATCAGTTTTGGGGGGCTGCTTTTCGAGTCGGAGTTCGGCGGAGAGTGCCTGACCCAGGGGTGACTTTGCCAGCTCCTTCATCAGGTCTTCCCGCGAGAGTCCCCTTAGCTCAAACAGCAGGAAGGGATCGCGGTCGAGTTCGGCGGCGACTAGGTAATAGACTCCGGCGATGTGCTTGCAGGGATTGCTCCAGTCGGGGCAAGAGCAGGTGGAGTCGAAGTCTTTGCGGCTACCGGGCAGCAGGTTGAGGTTGAGTTGCTTGAAGGTGTCCTCAATGTTGTCGGGAATCTCGTTGAGGAGGAGACGGGAGATGAGGCTGGCTTTGGAGGCGATAAGGGCGATCGCCGCTGACCATTTGGCGGCACCGATGGGCTGAAACTCAATAGTGGTGGTGTAGAGTGGTTCCTTATGCACCCCCAAGTAAGGATTCACCGAACCCCTTACCTGAGCCGTAACAACACTATCTTTGATGCTAAAGCTCTTGACCTTATTGCCCCTAGCGTAGGAACGGCCTCGGCTGAGGCGACCGGAATCAGTCAGCTTTTCGATGGCTTCGATAAATTTTTGTCCCCACCAGGTACGGCTAAATTGGCTCATGGTGATACTCCTTTATTCCATGATGGCACTCTTATTCAAAGCAATAAGTTCTCGAAAGGCATCATTATCTAACTCCGTTAACCACGATTCATCAGCACCGACGATCGCCCCTGCCAGTTTCTTCTTATCCTCGATCATCTCGTCGATGCGTTCCTCCATCGTGCCGATTGCCACGAACTTGTGGACGAACACGTTTTTCTTCTGCCCAATGCGGAAGGCGCGATCGGTTGCCTGGTCTTCCACGGAGGGGTTCCACCAGCGATCGAAGTGGAACACATGGTTTGCTTTGGTCAGGGTGATGCCCACACCACCTGCCTTGAGGGAGAGGACGAAGACTGAGGGTTCCGTTTCGGGGTTTTGGAATTCGGTAATCATGGCTTCCCGCTTTTTGCGGATGATGCCCCCGTGGAGGTAGTAGGTGTTGTAGTAGCAGGACTGGCGCAGGTATTTTTCCAGGGCGGCTCCCAGCTCGGTGAACTGGGTAAAGATCAGCAGACTTTCCCCTTCTGCCATCACTTCTTCTATCATTTCGGTCAGGCGAGTCAGTTTGTGCGATCGCTCCTTGGTAAACTCACTGCCGTCTTGCAAAAACTGCATGGGGTGGTTGCATACTTGCTTGAGCTTGGTTAACGTACCTAGAATCAAGCCCTTGCGCTGAATGCCCTCGGCTTCTTGTAACTGCTCCTCTACATCCTTCACCACCGCTTCGTAGAGGGAGGCTTGCTCTTTCGTCAGATTGCAGAACAGCTTTTGTTCCACCTTGTCAGGCAGGTCTTTGATAATGGACTGGTCGGTCTTTACCCGCCGCAGGATGAAAGGTTCTACCAGCTTTTTAAGGGTGACCGATTGGCGGGGGTCGTTGTTTTTCTGAATCGGCACTTCAAAGCCTTTACGAAACTGCGACTCGGTGCCCAGGTAGCCGGGATTGAGGAAGTTGAAGATCGACCACAGATCCAGCAGACGGTTCTCGATGGGGGTTCCAGTGAGGGCGAGGCGATGGTTGGCAGAGAATTTGAGAATCGCCTTTGTCAATGCCGCCTTGGGATTCTTGATGTTCTGGGCTTCGTCCAGCACAATGCGATGCCACTCGATGCTGTTGAACAGATTGGCGTCCTTTCGCGCCAGGGCAAAGGACGTGATGATGATGTCGTGGTCACGGCAGGCTTTTTTGAATGCTTTCGCGTCTTTGTCCCGGTTAGACCCATGATGGACTGCTGCTGTGATCTGGGGCGCAAACTTCTGAATTTCGTGGAACCAGTTGCCGATGACGGAGGTGGGGGCAATCAGCAGAGTGGGCGGAATCTTTGCACCATTTCTCTTGCGTTGCTGCTGCTGGAGCTGCTCCCGTTCCTGCACCAGCCGAGCGATCACCTGAACGGTTTTGCCCAATCCCATGTCATCAGCGAGGCAACCGTTGAGCCCGATTTTCTCCAGGTATTGCAGCCACGACACTCCCCGTTTCTGGTATTCACGCAACTTTCCATGGAAGGTTTCGGGGTCATCCACGGGCTGAAGCTGTCCTTTGTCATGGAGCTTGGTCAGCATGTCTGAGAGGGCATCCTGGCGATTGCACTCAATCTCCACATCCTCATCCCCACCCCCTACCGTGAGCTTCAAGAAGTCCATCAATGAAAGCTCTGGGTTCTCATGCTGCTGAGTCTTCCAAAACTCTAGCATGTGCTTCATCTTATCTTGATCCAGCTCCATCCACTGCCCGCGAAACTTGACCAAGGGCGTTTTGGCGTTGACCAGTTGGTTCCATTCCTGTTCAGTGACCTGCTCTCCGGCGATCGCCAATTCATACTGGTATTCCACCAGATTCTCAAAGGAAAGATAGCTTTTAGACTTATCATTGCCGCCGAGGGATTTGCCCTTTGCCTTAAGCCGCACCTTCGCCCGCTGCCGTCCCTTCGGCGTCCACCAGGCAGGTACGATGACTTTGTAGCCTGCGTCTTCCAGCACCCAGGCGGACTCCTTCAGAAAGTTGAAGGCAGCATCCAAATTCAGGGCAATGCCCATAGGCTGATCGGTCTCTAATCCTTGCCAGAGTGGCGGATAGATGCGGGCGGCATAGCCCAGGTTCATCAACAGGTTCTGCTCAAACTCACCCCCCATCTGCTTTCTTACTTGGCTTTGCTGCTTTGGGCGCATGCACCAGTAGTCCACCAGGAACAACTTGAGGGAGGGGTCGTTCTTGGGAGCTACCTGGAACTGGAGTTGCCATGAATCCTCTGGTTTGGGCGGGTCTTGCAGGTGAAAGTACAGGTAAAAAGGCGGGTCAGTTTGGGTGCGAACAATGCGATCGCGCCATGTCTGCCACTGCTTGTACTGCTCTAACCGTTCCGGTGTTGTCCAGTAAGTGCCGCCCTTTGCGCGGTTCAGGCAATCATAGACAATTGAATCCTCAACACTTTTTTCAATGCCCTTGGTGAAGTATGTACGGGTAACAATATCCGTTAACAAACAGTCCGAAAAATGGCGCAGGAGTATGGGGCGATCGTAGAATTCAGGCGCTTTGCTCGGTTCGGCAAACCCCGCCACACACATCATCGGCATGTAGTCCACAGACTGCTGAATGGCGGTTTCGTATTCTTCCCCGATGAACTCCCAACCGGGATAGATCTCGAACTTGCCCGGTTGGATTTTAGTAGACTTGCGCTTTGATTTGGATGCCTTTGGCGCTTCTAGCTCCCGGTACTTCAGGGCGGGAATGTACTGATCCTTGTAGATGATGCGCTTGAGGGTCTGGGTAAAGTGAAACCAGAACAGCAAGTCAGACCCCAGTTGAATCTCAGTCAGGTTGTGTAGTGTCAGGAAGTGCAGGTCATTCAGCAGGGGCACCACAGAGTTGACGTCAGCTTTACCGGAGGAACGGCTGGTCACGGATGTTGGGATGGGGTAGCAGTCTACTTGCCAGTGCTGAAACTCAAAGGACTCCGGCAGTTCTTCCTCTAAGTAGCGAGAAAGCTCCAGGGACGGTAGGGGCTGACCGTCCACCGTGGGCAGCAAGAAGTATCGTTGTTGAATCACGTTCTCCATCGCCCGATTTTTGGGTGGCTTAATTCCCAATTCACTGGAAAGCATCTCAGCCAGATCTGCTGTGACCAGTTGCCGAGGATGGCGATCGCTCGTCTTGCGAAACTTCCCCTTTTCTGTGGTTTCCACCCACAGGTAGAAACTCCCTGCTTGAATGAAATCAGAGGTGTGATCAGGAATCCAGGTACCGTGGAGAATCTGCACAGCAGAAAAAGGAGTGAAATGCAAGGGTGTTGCACTCTAGGGTACCAGAAGATTTGGAAAGCTGTGAGGGGCGATCGCCTGTTTAACTGAATATTTAGGGCTAGCCGCCTCTCATTTTGCAGCGAATCGGTTCTTTTCCCAACAGGTACTTGTGATTCTCCGCAGTGCTCGTGATGCCTATCGGCACTACCGGGAGAGTCAACTCACTCGAGAGCAATTGGCCACCTTTCGAGTCATTGCCGAGGCCGAATTAGCTCATGGGCTTGACCATCCTCCCAAGACAGGTATGCCTGCCGATGCCCAAACCCCTAATTTTTGCGTGAAACTTGCCAAGTCGTGATAACGCCAAGTCGTGATAATAATGATGCTGAACGGGCCTTGCCTCTAGTGGTCGTCCATCGCAAGGTCAGTGGTGGGGTTCGCAGCCATTGGGGTGGACACCTAGGGGCTATATTGGGTTCAAGTTATTTAATTCTCATTCCCAAGCTCTTACTGGATAGAGACCACGTTGAGGAGATCAACATGTCCCTCATACAAGAACCACTCTTCGTCCTTTTCGTCCTCTTCAAGCCAGACTTTATAGTGTACACCTACTTTATCCCGCAGCTCACCCGCCATCAGAGTTTTTGCCGCAAGGAATTTTTTTTCATGGTCGGCTAACTCAGCCTGCTGTTTGATAGAAGCTTTCAGAAATGTATCGTGGGTGACCTTGACGACAATTCGAATGAACCCTGTATTGTTGGAATCTGGAACAGGTGCGGATGCAGAAGGACTCGATGCCACATGGTCGAGAAAAAGTTCACGCTCACGCTTGCGGCGGCGAACAAGACCTTCTAAAACGCGTCCACCTGCTTTTTTCCATAGCAAAAAGCCATCGGCAGCACCCTCATAGTCCCCTGCTTCTAAAGTGTGGCGGATGGTATTTCCTGATTTGATTGGGGCTAGACCGCAGTTATAGCACAAAGAAACCAGAGCGCTAAACTGATTGTCATTCAAAGGAATGTCGTTTAAGGTCTGCTGAATGCCGCGCTCAAATGAGACTACATCATCTCGCAGGAGCAGTTCTGCCTTTTGTGGTGTAATGACCATTCCGGGCTTGACACCACGGGTTGTCCCATATCCAATCGTCCATACCTTTGCTGGACAAAGATAAGATTCTAACCGCAGTCCCTCAAACTCTTTAATAATGCTTACGCCTGCTTCGTTAATTCGTCTGCTTGCTGCTACAGCCATTTTTTATTCTCCATGATGTATAGAAATGCACCTGTTTGTAGAGTAATAATTCCCTCGCCAATCTCAAATGCTAAATTCACGGACTATAGAGTGATTTTTAGTGGAGATTTACAAACAGAGACAGCATTTCCACGGCATTTAATTGAACCCGTAAATACTCTTATAGATCTGTCAATTAAGTATAATTTTTTACTCTAAAAATATAAGTACTCTATCCCACTCCAGAAGACTTCAAGCTCTGGGATGGCTGCAGAATAGAGGGCATCTCACCTTTGCGAGTGAACTGATGATATAAAATCCAAACTTGTTGGGGCGGCGCGGTGATGCTATGGTTCCTTAATTCGTCTGATGACGCGGCGAATCGCTGCTTAAGCTCGCTGCTTAAGGTTTACTCTAAGTAGCTCTCAAGGGTGAGAAGAAGATTATGCCTCTCGACGGAGTTGAGGTTAAGAAATATTCATTATGTTTGATGTAGTCTCGAAACGTATTCTCACTAGCTTGTGACGTTGTCAGCTTATAAATAGCAAGCTTGTAAACAATAAGCTACGGATAGTGAGTTCACAGGCAGATGGGAGCGGGTAAGGGAACGAAAGGAATGATCCGTCATCCGGTGGCTTTTTGAGTGAATAACTCTCTGAGCTGTGCGTAGTTCGAGTATAAGTTTTTGCAAACGTACACTAGTATCATCATGGAATCCGTATCACTTGCTGTCCAGACAGAGCTGTCGTTTGATCAGTACAGTCTGGTCTACAACGCTCTCTCCTTATGTATCGCTGGCATGGTTGCAGCGGCACTATTTTTCTTTAACGCAAAATCTCTGGTCAATCCGAAGTATCGTCCCGCCATCATCATTTCGGGCGTCATTGTCAGCATTGCAGCATACCACTACTTTCGAATTTTCAATAGTTGGGACGCAGCTTTCGATATTCAAAACGGTGCATACATGGCTACAGGGGAACCGTTCAATGATGCCTATCGATATGCTGACTGGCTGATTACAGTACCTCTCCTGTTAACTGAGGCGATCGCCGTCTTAGCTTTGCCTGTTCAGAAATCTCGCTCGCTTATCATTAAGTTGGCAGTTGCATCAGTACTAATGCTGGCTACTGGGTACCCTGGGGAAATTGCAAGCGCCATCAGTGCCCGTGCAATTTGGGGTGCAGTTAGTACAGTTCCTTTCGCGTATATCCTTTATGTATTGTGGGCAGAGTTGGGTCGCTCGCTGGATCAGCAGCCTGAAGCTGTAACCAAATTGGTGAAGGGATTACGCTG
Source organism: uncultured bacterium (assembly GCA_964465285.1). Classification (GTDB taxonomy): domain Bacteria; phylum Cyanobacteriota; class Cyanobacteriia; order CAKZMO01; family CAKZMO01; genus JBCCWF01. The sequence continues at coordinate 4,604 of CAYXJG010000144.1, read as the reverse complement.
GTTACTGTTGGCATCTTGGGGAGTATATCCCATCGCGTACTTACTCCCTGAAATTGGGATTACCGGAGCCAATGCGACAGTCGGAGTGCAGATTGGCTACACAGTGGCAGACCTACTGGCAAAACCAGTTTTTGGGCTGCTGATCTACCAGATTGCCCGAACAAAATCAAATGTTGATGAAAGCGTTGATGGTAATGGATATATTCAGGATAATCCGTTAGCTCCAGAGCGAGAATCACTAAGCGCTAGCTAGTCATCCATTTAAGCAACGCTAGGAGCGAGCATTCAATCGTTTAAATACCCTCTCAATAGCACGGCGCGACGCGGCGATGCCGCGTCGCGCCGTGCTATTGAGAGAGTGTTCGGAACGGGGAAGAGGGTTAAAACCACTACTACGAATCCCAGAAATTAGCGGCGTTTGTCCATATTTCTCGTTTTGTGGTGGCGACTTTAGTCGTCAAAATTGTTTAAAGCAGGACCTTTAAAGCACCCTCTAAAAAGCAATCGCTCTATCTTGTGTGTCGGGACGAATTTACTAATCGTCGTCATCATCGTCATCGTCGTCATCGTCGTTAAAGACGAGTCCGGAACAGCAGACCTGAATGCCGGGACAGCCGCTTTGCGCCCGTGTGGCGAACATACCAACGGTAAAAAGCGAGAAGAAGCGGAGGGCACTTCGTCTGCCCATGTCTCCGTAAAGCATTGGTTGACTGTCATGGTGCTGTGCCGTCAACAGTTCAGCCGCCTCGGCACAGTCTCTAAACCGCTGCTTCGATAGCAGAATCGCCGTGTGCAAATTCTGCTCTATGAACGCTTGCTTGATGTAGCTGGAGCAAGATTCTGTTTTATGCTGAATCCGATAGGCACAGGAAAACCCTTTGATTGGAGAAATGCAGCGCTGGTACATTGAAATCATAAAGACAATAGCTGTCTGTATTACCGATTCGCAGAGATCTCTGCTCGCTTGAAAAAGTGCTCCAATATATTGAGTCATAACTGGAAAGACGCTATCTTTATCATTCTGCAATTATAAGGCTGATATAGCTTTCTATCGGAAAATCCGTCAACTTAAGCAGGTGCTAACCAGCAATTCTCATGATGGAAATTTAGGGAGCAAAAAGGTCGCCTGAGGCGACCTTTTTGCTCCCTAAATTTGTGCAAGTGAGCGCCTGTAGGGCGCGAAGCTTCCTAAAATGAAAATTGCTGGGTGCTAACGTACAGTTTCAATTGATGATGTGGTAAAAATACTAAGATGACGCAAATTCCGACAAGTTTAGAAGAGGCGATCGCCCAGGCACAGGGAGCAACCCAGGCAGCGATCGCCGATGGACTGCGACGGCTCCAAGTCGAATTGGTCATACCCGAACTCAAGGTAATGCCTGTCGCAGAAAAATTCTTGCCCGTACTTGAAAATTTGAACGAGCAGCTACGCATTTTTTTCCCTGACGCAGGAGCAGCGGCTCTGGCACGGCGAGATTGGGGGGAAAAGCCCTACAGCATTCGTGGCATTGGCGAACTCAAGGCAGCTATTCAACCGGAGGAAACGGTGTTTCTCTTTATCGAGCCGTCGTCAGTTGAAGTGAAGGATGTAGAAGCCCTTTGTGATGAAATTGGCGATCGCACGGTCATTTTCCTCAATCCTCGCCTTGAAGACATCGCCACCATTGGCATTGGCTATGCAGGAAGACAGTTGAGAGAGCGCTTCCTGAGTACCTTTGATTCCTGCTATTACCTCCGTTCGCTAGAAGGTGCAGCTCTGTTTCGATGCTATCCTTCGTCCTGGCAGCTCTGGCTGGAAAACGAGGACGGCTATGAATTGTTAACTGATTTTCCCTCGCGTCCTTCTGGGGAACAGATTGACAATGTACTCTTGGGAGAATCCGAAGATGAAGATGTAGAAGGCGTTCAAGCTGAAGTCAAAACTGGGGCACGTAAAGGGGTACTGGCGGGTCTCCAGCAATTTTTAAGGGCACTTAGTCAGTAAATAGGGCTGATGCACAGCCTGAGGTAGACCCAGGCTGCGTCCGCTGTCCCCGTATAGGGGAGTATGCTAATCCTGGATTTAATCCAATTATTGGTGGGCTCTGGTTATTGGTGGGCTCTGGTTATTGGTAGGCTTCAGGCTCATGGGCGGGAGATGCCTGGCCTGCATTCGGAAAATGCTCTCGATTGTCTTGCCACACTGTCTGAAGAAAGTGGTTCAGAATACGTCGATTAGGTTCTCGGTTCTGTTGAGTTGTTATCGGTGCAGCAGCGTTGAGGTCGGGCAAAACCGACATGATTTGAATCACTTCTGTATCTAGCCCCATGCGAAACAAGTCAATGGGCCAAATCAGATCTGAAGTATCTCGCACGTCAAAAATCACCGCATTCAACTCAGGGGGGCGATCGCCACAGGCTAGAAATAGGTCGGGCACCTGGGACCCATCATTAACCCTGAGCGCAAATGGTCTTAGCCAGGCTAAGGAGTGCTTCGGCAATTGCTGAATTAACTCAACGTATAAAGTCGCCTGATGATCATCCAGGCACAAAATTGAAGATTCTTTCCAAAGAGATTGACGCATCAATAGAACACAATCACGGATTCAGCGAAATTTACATAACTTAATATTGCAGGTATCCTTGAGGTATGGAGGGTAGTGAACCGTTGGTATGAGTGAAGGTGAGTTTAGAATTTTGTATAAGTCTGGGCACGCTGTTTACATTGATAAAGCGCATTGATAAAGCGCATTGATAAAGCGCATTGACACAACGTCTAGAGTGTCTCTAGTAAGGTATCTCTGGTTCAGCGCAGGGGACAGCATGGATACTACCTTACAGGTTCCTACTGGATGTAATGGCGATCGCTCAAACGAATCTCAAAGTGACAATTAGCCTTTAGATTCTACCTTTTAACTATGGGGTATCCCACAATTAACTACGGATATCCCACAATACAAAGATGGCGACCCACTGATTTGAAAGCCCTCAACCAAGAATGGAATGCTCACAGTAAAATTTTAATGGTTTGCGTTAGAGTCCATCCGAAAATTTGCCAGAGTTTTTGGAGTTCAAAGTCCCTGATCAGGTGTTTGGCACAATTAAAAACTAGATGTAAAACCCTGCGCTGCCCGCGCAGCGGGCAGCGCAGGGTCTTGCAGGTTTTATAACTGATTGTGCTCATCTACGTGGGGGTTTGGGGGGTGAATTCTATTGGTATCGGTTTGATTGAACGGACGGGTACAAGTTACTCCTCCTCCAGAAACTGGGATGATCTCTTCGTAGGTTTTGAGTTGTTGTTGACAATTGTTCAGGAGGTTGAAATCTGTGGCTGTTGAAACTATTGAAAAGCGTTCGACAGTTAAGAAGCATGCACCACGATATCGAGTCATTCTGCACAACGACGATTACAACTCGATGGAATATGTGGTGCAGATTCTGCTGAAGACCGTCGCTAGCTTAACCGAGCCTCAGGCCGTGGACATTATGATGCAGGCGCATACCCAGGGGTTTGCAGTGGTCATTATTTGCGCTCAAGAACACGCCGAGTTTTATAGCGAAACCCTCAAGTCACACGGACTCCTCAGCACGATTGAACCTGAAAGTTGAGAGACCGTCTTTGGAAAATTAGCCATTGGATTGCCGATCGCCCCTTTCCTGCCCGGTTGGTCGCCTTTATTGCTCTACTAGCTCTAGTGTGGGTTCCGGTAGCGGTATCTTTCGCGACTTTTTTTTCTGACCCGAATCGCCGTGATCTCGCCTTGTTAATATGGCTACTTATTGCTTTCCTGGGTGTTGTGTTTTTTTGGGAGTGGTGGCTTTATCAAAAACCTCTTGGATTTCGGGGATATGGCCTCCAGTTCAACCGATCCAATGTCGTCCTGGGACTACAGGGATGGCTAGTTGGTAGCCTGAGTCTGTTTGTTTTGTTTGTCCTACAAGGAATGATGGGGTGGCTCACCTGGCAAGAGACATCGCCAGGGCGGCTGCTGGGAGTTGCCGCTGAAGGAGCTGGAGTGGCAATCGCCGTTGCTTTGGGAGAAGAACTATTGTTTCGAGGCTGGCTTGTCAATGAGCTAGAGCGAGACTATTCTCCAACTATGAGTTTATGGGCTAGCAGCCTTGTGTTTGCCATCCTTCATTTTATTAAGCCCCTGGATGAGGCACTTCGTACGTTTCCCCAATTTCCAGGATTGGTACTGCTGGGACTGGCTTTAGTGTGGGCACGGCGATCGCGTCAAGGATATTTGGGATTGTCCATCGGCGTGCATGGAGGGTTGGTTTGGGGATACTACCTCATCCAAGTGGGAGCGCTCATCATGATTCGTCAGGATGCTCCTGAGCTATGGGTGGGAATTGACCAAAACCCCCTTGCTGGGGGGCTTGGTCTGCTGAGCCTTGCGGCGATTGCCCTCTGGATACGCCAGCGCTAGGAATTAAAGATGAATTACACGACTTGGCAGGTTTCACGAAAAAATAGGGGTTTGGAGCGCGCCCCAAACCCCTATTTTTTCCCTGTGAATTTGAGAACTTTGTCAAGTCGTGTGAATTAAAGACAGCAATTCTCATGATGAAAATTTAGGGAGCAAAAAGGTCGCCTGAGGCGACCTTTTTGCTCCCTAAAT
>CAYXJG010000143.1:0-11729 GCA_964465285.1 uncultured bacterium | reverse complement strand
AAATGTACTGTCAGGAAATGTACTGTCAGGAAATATACTGTCAGGAAATATCGATTCACTCTGACATGGATGGCGTCCTATGTTGACTGTTGCACTTCCCAAAGGCGCACTTTTGAACGATAGCATTAGCCTCTTGCAATCTATCGGCTTAGACTTCAGTGCATTTCTCGACAAATCAAATCGGCAGCTTGAAATTCAAGACTCAAAAGGCTTAGCGCGGGCTTTGCTCGTTCGCAACAGTGACGTACCCGTGTATGTGGAGTATGGGCAAGCTCAACTAGGCATCGTTGGATATGATGTATTGCGGGAAAAGCAGCCTAACGTTGCACACCTGGTGGATTTAGGGTTTGGCTACTGTCGCATGTCTGTGGCGGTCAAGCAGTCGAGTGCGTATCGCTCGGTCTTCGATTTACCGGATCACTGCCGCATTGCATCAAAATTTGTGCGATGCGCCCGCGAATATTTTCAGAGCCTCGACCTTCCCGTTGAAATTGTTCCCCTTTATGGTTCTGTAGAACTTGGCCCCATCACGGGAATGTCTGAGGCAATTGTGGATCTGGTTGCCACAGGCAGAACCCTCAAGGAAAACAATTTGGTTGAAATTGAACAACTATTTGAGAGTACAGCCCGCTTGGTAGGCAATCCCCTGAGCTATCGCCTAAACCTCTACGATATTCACCGCCGGGTTGAGCAAATTCGAACTCAGGCTACTCCCTCTAACTGTGCCTTAGCCATGGGGACTAGATATACCTTGCCAGGTTATAAACTTAGTCTTTGAATTGAGGAAATTCTGCACGCAGCTCAGGATTTCCCAAATTCAACAATTAAGATTGTAGGGTACATCCCATTTTTGTTGGGTGGGCGGGCGCAGCCCGCCCACCCAACAAAATTAATCAATTTACAAAAGTGGGATGCTCCCAAATTGTAGCCTGTAGCAGGATACCCAGATGTCGCTGAGGTAGTGCAGCAATGCTGCTCTAGCAACGCTGAAGCATGGGTAATCTTGTTTCACACACGACTTTGCCAAGTCGTGTGACCCAATAGATGCTACCTATTGAGTGGCGGTGTATCCCAGCTTTGCACAGGTGTATTTGACGCCGTGGCCCTCATCCTAAATCTCTCTCCCAAGCTTGGGAGAGGGACGGTGCACCCGTCTCCCAGAATTTGAAGACAGGGCTGGGAGATGTAGAGCTTTGCTCTTTCCGCAAGGTAGGCAATCCGCAAAAGTGGGATGCTCCCGATGAGTGGGGCGTGCGAAGCGCATCCTACTCACCAGGCAGCTATTCAACCTTCGCTTGGCGAGCTACTCAGAACCATCCCTTTTTGTTGATGATGTAAGTGTCTACAAATTCCTGATCGGTCTTGGTAAGATACAAAATTCCTTCGACCAGACCAATCACATACATTGCGAAAGTTGCCAGCAGAGGAATCACCAAGCACGATCCTAAAAAGGCTCCGACCAACGACACAGACAACATAATGGCACCTTCGCTGGTGTATCCTAGAACGAACTTATGCACCCCCAGCGATCCCAGCAGGATACCGAGAATCCCCGCTGCAATCTTCTTATCTGCCCCTGGAATTGATTCAGTCATAGGTTGCAATCTCCTAAGCTAGTAACGGGCATCACCCCCACCCATAAAAATAAAAAAAAGATAATGACGCCATCAGGATGAGCCTACGAAGCCAGTGTACCCACAGGAATCTGCGACCTACCAGCAATTGTTAAGTTCTGAGATCGGTAAGGAACAAAGATTAAATAACATCCAATTGTGTTGGGACGGCACGGTATCGCTGGGCTGCGCCAACACAATTGGGTTCAAGTTATTTAATTCTCCTTCCTAAGGGACTTGTAAGAAAATAAAGTACCAGGAGATAGGCGGCGGGCGCAGCCCGCCGCCTATCTCCTCCGGTATCTTTAATTTAGCCGCAGATCCCTAAGTGCTAGTGACAAAACTTTGAGGATATATTATGGATGTGATTCCAGCTATTGATTTGCTAGAAGGACAATGTGTCCGCTTATATCAGGGGGACTATGCCCAGTCCCAGGTATTTGACGAAAATCCTGTAAATGTTGCCAGGCGGTGGGCAGCCCAGGGAGCGACCCGGCTTCACCTGGTGGATCTAGACGGAGCGAAAACGGGGAGTCCGGTCAATCAACCTGTGATTGCTGAGATCATTCGCGCCATTGATATTCCAGTGCAGGTCGGTGGAGGCTTGCGCGATCGCCTCCGTGTATCCGAAACCCTCGCCCTCGGTGTTGAGCGCGTCATTCTCGGCACCGTCGCCATTGAAAAGCCCGATCTGGTGGGACAGCTTTGTTCTGAATTTCCGGGACAAATCGTTGTCGGCATTGATGCCAGAGATGGAAAAGTCGCCACCCGTGGCTGGATAGAAACCTCCACCGTTGACGCCATCGATCTTGCTCAGCAGATGGCGGTCAAGGGAGCCAGCGCCATCATCTACACAGACATTCAGCGGGACGGAACCCTGAAAGGCCCTAATAAAAACGCTCTACGACATATGGCAGAGGCAATTGCCATTCCTGTGATTGCCTCTGGTGGTGTTAGCTCTATTCGAGATTTGCTTAGCTTGCTTAGCCTGGAGCCATTGGGGGTCAGTGGGGCGATCGTGGGACGAGCACTATATACAGGGGCGATTGACCTGAGAGAGGCCATTCAAGCGGTGGGCAATGGACGCCTGCAAGATGTTCCCCCCGACCTGGGAACCTCAACCTTTGCGTAGCGTATGTTCGATGGAACGGACTACTCGCAGAGTTCCTCTGATCCGGTGGATTTGTCAATCACAAACTCCAGGGCTTGACAGCGATGGCTTCCGAACTTGAGCTGGGTACGAGATTGAATCGGAATTTCCTGCTGGTGAATTCGTCGCCATCCATCATTGCTAAGCACCAACGTTCCATACCGAGAGTAGTCTCGCAGATAAAAGCCTGGCGGAGCATCATCTGTGCCTGTCGCATCTCGGTAGAAAATCTCTGCGTGCTGTCGCGAGACCCCAGCTTCCTGAACGATCAGGTCGTTTCCCTCCATCTTCCCAACACGGATCAGCCCGCCATGAATGGGCCATACCTTTGATGCGGAGCTGATAGCCCGTAGGAAAGCAAGAGGGGCACGACGACCAATCCAGGTCTGGGACTGTTCTGGAATCTCTGTGACCCCATCTTCAATGGGCTTGATCAGTTCCCCATCGAACTCAGGATGCATATATAGCACGGGCAACGTCCAGGCCGGTTGATTAAACCGATACAGAGTCAAAAGTTGTTGACGGGCGATCGCCACTGCCTGGTCAATGGAGGTTCGTTCCACCAATGCCTCAGTAAAGGCTTCAATAAAACTGAGCGCCTCTTCATCTGCAATGGTGTCTCGCATGGCTAACACCGCTGGGACCCCGTGATGGATGAGCACTTCGGCAAGGCTGCTCCGGGGAATCAGATCTTGGTTAGGGCTGCGGTCAGGTTGTGCTCCCCAGCAGGCGTTGAATACCGCTAGTTTAATCTTGCAGCGGGTTAATACTTGGGCAAGTTCTGTTCCGTTCACCGTAGCATTGGGGCGCAAAAAGAGGAGCCCCCCATCTGCGCCAGGCATACCATGCCCTGAGTAGAAGAAAACGTTATATTGGCCGTGGTCTAAGCGGTCAACCAGGGCCGCTGCCGTGGGCTGTACCAAAATGTCTACAGTACTAGTGACTGCCGCTGTACCCTCTTGAGAGGGTGATGTACGGTAATGGGCCAATACATCTGCCAGCGCCTTGGCTTCGTAGTCTAGATTCAACTGAATGCCCTGCCCAGTTTCATCTATGTTGTTTGACCCGGTCAGTTTGTCGGGGTTTGAAGGTTGCCCCAAGACCAGTAGAATCCTCAGGGTACTTTCTGGTAGCAGCCCAGGCAGTGGATGAACTGCACTGGTTGTGCGGCTAAAGAGGATTTGCTGGCTAAGGGAGATGGCCTGCATTCCTGCTTCAGGCTGCATAATTTCCCAGGGAATATTGATTAAATCAGGGTCGCGAACATCCAGCCGGACCCGCATCGGCTTGCCCTGACCAATGGCAATGCCCTGGCTTTGGTCAAAGCTGCTTTTGGTGGTGCCATCAAAGAGCCACTGCCAGAGGCCAACTCCAAGATGCTGCATCAAACGGCTGCTGTAGCTAATCCCAGGGGGGGGTGAGACGGCGTCAAGGTTGGCACCATTGTCTAGGCCGCTGAACGAGGGGGGGCTATCGGGGGAGCCGGGGGGCTCGCAACCAACTGGCTCAGCTCCGATGGGTTGAGCTGCAAACCGAGGGAGGCTTGGCTCGCTCTGAGAGAACATGAGCTGCCAGTCGTGCCAGCACCGAGTGAGTGATTCCATCCAGGGACAGTCGCGATGAGCATAGCCCCCTGGAAATGGTGCCTTGAGAACCCATAAGGCATAATGCCCTGGTGGGGCGGCTTCCAGGCGCGATATGGCAAGGCTCAGGCAGGGAGTATCAGGGAGCGTCATGCAATCAGGGTGAATACGTCGGAGGAAAAACCGTTTACCTAGTCTATCCGGTCTTTACAACAGGGTAAAAGTAAGTAGGTGAACACAATTAATTATAAAACCCGTAAAACCCTGCGCAGCAAGGTGCGCAGGGTTTTACCTCTGGTTTTAATTGTGCCAAGCTACTGATTCAGACTAGTACACGACTTGGCAAATTTCACGCAAGAATAGGGATTTGGGGCGCGCCCCAAATCCCTATTCTTGCGTTGTGAATTTGAGAACTTTGCCAAATTGTGTTGGTAGGAGACACGATACCGAGCTTGAACTGTATTCAAAGGGCGAGACCGTAATCCGGTAAACGATTTAAGGCGTTACAGAAAGCTCACACCCCTGCAGTTGCGTTTCGTCAGGTTCAGGCGTGAGGACGGCAACCGTGACAATTTGATGCTCGGGCAGCCAGCCAGCGTCGCCAGCAGCCAAGATTTCTGCCCCAGATTCGATCCCCTCAATGGGTTCCTGGGTTTCGCCGTTGATGATTGTCTCATCTGGCTTCACCGGGACATGGCAGACCTGAAGCCGAATCCAGCGGACATCCCCTTCTCCCTCCTGCTGGCCCATGACCCTAAGCAGGGTGCCAACAGCAACAGGGGTGGGGGCTGCGACCGTGGAGATGGGAGCTACGGATGACTCAGCAGGCTCTGCGGCAATGCTATCGCTGGATTCAGGAGATGACGGCAAGGCGTCGGAGGTCACCGAGGGGGCGGATGGCGCTGAAGGCGGAGTTGGGGGAGTTGCTTGGGGTGTAGAGGAGGATAGCGGCGTTTCGCTTTGAGGAGGGCGATCGCCCTCCGGTTTTCCAGATTCTCCGGATGGACTGGACGTTGCGATACTGGATGTTGCGTCCAGGGAGGCTGACTCCCTAAATGAGGGTTCCGGGTAAAGCCTGAGAATGGCGGGTTCCGCAGGTGGATCGAAGTCTGGATCTGGCGATGGGCGCTCGCGCCCATCGCTGCCGCTATCCGTCCCTCTGCCATCGTCCCCAGTCGTCAGGTCAGTCCGGCTAATCTGAATCACAGCCCCAATCTTCAGAGGCCTTTCCAGGGCGGGATTTCTCTGAATATCACCAGGGTTGAGGTCGATGCCCTCTTCGGATTCGGTGGACGTAGAGGTCCTAGAATAAGACTGTCCATCCATGCCAAGCCAGGCATCAATGCGATCGCTGACAGAGGGGAGCAGGACATAGGCCAGGACTCCGCCTAGGCTGAGCAAAAACACGACGCCCAACAGGAGTGATAGGAGCGATCGCACGGGAGATGCTGGAGGGGAGGCGGCAGCCTGGGATGAGGCTGCCGGCTCTAGCGTCATGAGTTTCGTGGGGGAATCCTCGCGAGCGATGGCCGGGGATGGATTCCCTGGAGATGAACTAGGCTGCATCCGCGTCTTACTCGATAGCCCTGGAATTGATGAGGTCAGGGTGGGGGGTGTCGCTAGCTTCGCATCAACTTTGAATCTTGATGGCTGCTGCACGACCCAGCGCACCAGGCTAACGGTGACATTGTCATGACCGTTGTGCTGGTTGGCCGCATTGACCAGCTTATTGGCGATCGCTGCTAGATCATCCCCATCTCTGGAATCGAGCAGTGGTAGTAGATGGTATTGCCAGAGGCTATCGACCAGATCGTTATCGCTGAGGCCGTCAGAGCAAAGCAGCATCACCCCTTGCCCTTCTAAAACGAACCGCTGCACCGTGGGGTGGAGCGATCCGGATGGCCCCATGCCCAACGCCTGCACCAGAGAGCCAGAACCCGGATGAGTTAACGCGCTGCGATAGGTACCATAGCCTAGCCGTGCCTCCCGCGACGCAACATCATCATCCAGGGTCACCTGGTGGCATCCCCCCGCTGTAATCAGATAGGCGCGACTGTCACCGAGGTGCGTGATGTATAGCTCATGGTTTTGAACGAAGCCCATGACCAGCGTTGTGCCCATGCGTTCCCGATCGCGCCGTTCCTCCTGGTCATTGCGATTGCTAATGACATCATTAGCAGCACAGGCCGCTTTCCGCAGTTCCGTCATGAGTGCCAACGGTGTCATGGAACCCAGATCGAGTTTCTGGAGATGCTGGTAAATGGTTTCAATGGCGAGGCTAGAGGCTACACTTCCCCCCAGATGACCACCGATGCCGTCACACACCACGACCAGCGAAGAGTCGAGGGGGGGGATGCCTTTCTTCAGCCGTTTAGAGTAAAGGTATCGGGTGCCCGGAGTAGACGGATAGCACGCATCTTCGTTGCGAGGGCGGGTGGGCCCCCGATCGGTCTGGCTCGCAAGCTGCACCTGACGCCCGCAGGATTCTCCAGCAACCGTCAGCGCCCGGTCAAGGCAGGCAACCAGTTGCCCTGGATGCTTAATGTTGCCTTCGATGAGATGCTGGCACAGTGCTGCTAAGAACGGCTGGATGCTGGGATTGGCATCGGGAGTCCACTGCTGCCACAGCTCTCCTAGCCGATAAAAAAGTGATGCGCCCGCCCCTTCAGTCCTGCGCTGGTCGAGACGGAGTTCCAGGAGCCGAATCACAGACTCTTCAACACGAATCAAGTCCAATTCTAAAAGGCTGGAGACAACCCGCTCCGTTGCTAGCGGCTGCCATAGTTTGGCGATTTGCCACAGCCAGCTCAACTGGCGCAGAGCAGGTGCTGTCTTCCATTGGCTTGTAAGCGTAGGAAGAGGATGAATCGATTGAGCAACGGCTGAGGCAGGGCTTGACATCGGGCCGGAAACGACCCGCTGCTGAACAGGGACAGCGATCGCCGCCTGCTCTAGTAACAAAATAGGAGGTGAAGCTGATTGCGTTCCTCCTGGCTGCACCCAGCCATAGGCCTGGGGGAGGTGAAGTCGATAGGCGTTGAGTTTCAGGTAGGGAAGAACCGAATCTGGAAAGGAATCGATGATGTCAGGGGAAAGACCGGGATAAGTGTCCAGAAAAATACGGGACGCTTTGCACAGGTAGCGATTGCCCAACCTCTCCCCAGGCTGAATAAAATCAGCACCATCACCTATGGCCCAAAGATACCGCTTGGGCAACCGAGTCCGACACCGTTCACAAAAATGGTGCGTTTCGTCGTTTGGAGATTGGCAATTAGGGTTTGGGCAATAAAGCATTACCAATGCCCTGACGCCAGCCAGGGACATAAACAGAATGAGTTGGTCTTATCCAAGATACCTTAGACGCCACTATCATCAAACTTTCTCCCCAACCTCCTACATATGCTAGACGCTAATATCCGCATCAACCTGCGGTAATCCCATACTAAAGTTGCGAGCACGACTGGACAAATTGTAGGAAACCGTTCCATTTTGCAAGAGCGATCGCACAAAATGCTCCAGGTCAGACCCAATGCGCCGGAGCTTATAGTCTGTCAACTCTTCCCCTTCGGAGGCATCAACCAGGTCATCAAACTTCCGGTAAACCGCTTTCAGCGCATTATCCGTCCAGGTCAGCTCATTATCCGGGTCAACATCAAGGGTGATCTTGTCGTCGCTAGGAATTAACGCTTCGTCTTGAACGTCTGCGCTAAAGATCCGAATGTGGCGGGTTGTAGATTTCAAAAGCATAGGTTTCGACTGCTGGCTATAAAGTTCAGATTTATTTTATAGGACTGGTAAGACTCCCGTCGTGTAGGAGTGACGTAATAATTCTTTAACAAAAATAATGAACCTCATCAGGAATATAGAACTATAGCGCTTTGCAAGCGCTTTAAGTACAGCACAGGTGAAAGGCACGGTACCGCGCCGCCCCTCACCTCACCTGTGCTTAATCAATTTGCACACCGTCATAAATAACTTGACACGACTTGGCAAGTTTCACGCAAAAATAGGAGTCTGGCGCGCGGAGCGTGCCCCAAACTCCTATTTTTGCATTGTGAATCTTATAATTTTGCCAAATCGTGACTTGAGTCAAATTTTGTTGAATCCTCGTTTCTACCAGATACTGCAGGGTGCAAGTCGGTTAAGCATACCTGGGATGAATTGTCCGGCTGCGTCGCCGCCCCTCGTGCCGCTTTTCCGCCGCTGCCGATAGTGGGGGCATCAGACGGGAACAAACGGGAACAAACGGGAACAAATGGATATTTTCATCACTCAGTAGCTTAAGAACACGGACTTCCAGGGGAACTCTACTCGAAAAAGCAAGGGGCGATCGCCCCTTGCTTTTTTGCCTTTGGAACGTTCCTGAGCCTGAGAAGTCGTAATCTGACGCTCGGCTCACCCATCTTTCCCCCTCCTCCCCTCCACTATCGTCACACGACTTGGCAAAGCTCTCAAATTCACAACGAAAAAACAGGGGTTTGGGGCGCGCTCAGCGCGCCCCAAACCCCTGTTTTTTCGTGAAACTTGCCAAGTCGTGATCGTTACTTATAGCGCTGTGCAAGCGCATTCAGTACAGTTTGTTGAGTGGCGGCGCACTGCGCCGCCACTCAACACATTTGGGTGTGCTGAACCAATTGCACACCGCTATAGCCGCAGATCCCTTAGGAACGAGAATTAGATAGTTTGAACCAAATTTTAGTGGTGCGGCACAGCATCGCCGCGCCGCGCCACTACAGTTGGATTTTATGTAATCCTTGATCCTTACCCTGGCGACGGACGCTCAAACTCTGACGGCGGCGCAAACTCTTCCACGGGCACCCCATCTAAGGCTCGCATCATAAAGTCTTTCCAGATAGGAGCCACATAGCTCCCACCTGTTGCCCCTGACCGAAGTGGCGAGTAGTTGTCATTGCCAACCCAAATCGCCACAGAAAGCTGAGGAACATAGCCAATAAACCAGATGTCCCGTTCCGATGAGGTGGTGCCTGTCTTTCCAGCAGCGGGGCGATCAAGCCGAGCCGAAACACCTGTTCCCTGCTGAATAACGCCCTGCAGCATCTGGTTAAGGGACGCCACTGCCCAGGGATTGAGAAGGAGGGTGGGGTCGGGAGTGTTGTCCAGCAATATGGCACCGCTACTGTCGGTCACTTGTACGATCAGAGTAGGATCAGAATGCCAGCCACCGCTGGCAAAGGTGGCATAGGCTCCAGCAATTTCGAGGGGCGTCAAGTCTACGGAACCTAATGGCAGGGAACGCACAGGCTCAATCGGGCTGCGAATGCCCAAGGCGCGGCTAATTTCAATCACCCGATCCAGCCCCACTGCTTGCCCGAGCTTGACGGCAGGCACATTACGAGAATATTCCAAGGCACGCTGGAGGTTCATGGTTCCGTAAAATCGACCGTCGTAGTTGCGGGGGGAATACATCTTGCTGCCGTCAGGATAGGACACAGGAGTATCCTCAATCATGGACTCTGGTGTATAGTTCCCGGTCGCCAGGGCTGCGTAGTACACAAAGGGCTTGAAAGCAGAACCGGGTTGACGGTTTGCTTGGATGGCTCGATTGAATTGGCTGCTGTTGTAATCCACTCCACCCACAACAGCCTTTACAAAGTGGGTGCGGGGGTCAACGGCAGCCAGGGCAATTTGCGCCTCGCCCATTCCCCTCGACTGGAGATACGTCCTGTGAGCTTCTTGGACGAATGCCTCTGCCATGCGCTGAAAGTCCATATCAATGGTGGTCTGAACCCGTATTCCCCCTTTGCGGACGACATCTTGCCCAAAGCGGTTGCTGAGTTCCTGCAACACTGCATCGGTAATGTAAGGAGACTGGCTTTGACCAAAGGAGGTCACCTGCCCCAGGCGAATGGGTTCGCTCTTGGCGGCTTCGTATTCTTCGGTGGTGATCCAGTTCAACCGATACATACGGTCAAGGACGATCGCCTGCCGCTGCTTTGCCAGGGGGTAGTTGATGAAGGGGCTGTAGCTTTCGGGAGCCTGGATGAGTCCTGCCATCATCGCTGATTCAGCGATGGACAGTTCCTGAGCAGATTTGTTGAAGTAGCTTTGGGCAGCGGTCTCGACGCCATAAGTGTTGTGCCCCCAGTACACCTGGTTGAGATACATTTCCAGAATGTCTTCTTTGGTGAAGATTTGTTCCATGCGTAGGGAAAGCACTGCTTCGGCAGTTTTGCGGCTAATGGTTTTTTCGGGCGTCAGAAACAGATTTTTGACCAACTGCATGGTGATAGTTGAGCCGCCTTCTACCGCGTCTCCCTCTTCCAGATTTGCCAAAAATGCCCGCACAATGCTGGGGGGGTTAATGCCTTGATGAACAAAAAAATTGCTGTCTTCAATGGCAAGAACGGCTCGCTTTAGGCTTGGTGAAATTTCCTCTAGTCCAACAATTTCGCGGTTTGCTTCATCGTGGATACGGCTGAGCAGGGTGCCGTTAACGTCATATATATAGGATGTTTCCGTGGGGATATAGTCTTTCAGAACCCGCACATCGGGCAGGTTGCGAAAGCTGATGGCAAGCCCCATGAGTCCTCCGGCCACCACGGAACTGGTCAGCATCGTCACCGTGAGGATGGTGCCTGCGGTCACCTTGCCTACTGCCTGGGTAAAGTTTAAGACCGCAGAAATAGAGGCAGAACCTTTGCGCGATCGCCCGGCTTTGCCCACGCGTTTTTGCTGCCTGTTCTTATAGGTATTCGGAGCCACAGTAATGTCGTCCTTATGCGAAAAAATCTTATAGGTAACCCAACATAAATAACCTCAAAACCTCAAAACCGAGGAAGTGATCCGGAGGGGTGCTCCTCCGGTTTTTAGGTTGAGTTTGTTAATACCGACCTACTGACAAAGAATCAATTACGGCGTATTCCTCAAGGCGGGAAGTTTTCCCAAGGATAGAATCCAGGAGACAGGAGCCAGCTCCCTCCTAAATTCTGACTCCTAGATTCTAGATCCTTGCCCATCCAGGATTTCCCGGCTTAAATTACAAGCCTCAATTACAAAGAATCACCTAGAAGTTCGCTAAATAAACGTTGCCTAGCTGCTTGATTCGTGTGGCGTGCACGCGCGCCACACCCACGAAGCAATGTTGCTTTATGGACGACTCATACCATGCAAACGTTGAGTCGTTGCCTGGTAAGTGACCAGGCCAAGTCGATTGAGTCAACTCCTAGTAAATCTAACAATTCTCTCATCATTAAGGAAAACAGCAGGGTTGTCTCGCCTTTGCTAAGTTTCGATAGATTTCGTTAATCGACCACCTATGCCTCTATCTATTTCAGCACGACTTTTCAGAACCCGCATGACTCTTGAGGCTCTATACCCTGCCAGGTCATAAACTTCATTTTTGAATTGGGGAAATCCTGCGCT
>CAYXJG010000142.1:0-11750 GCA_964465285.1 uncultured bacterium | reverse complement strand
AACTTATGATCATATAGCGATTCTATTTGATTTCTAAAGGTGAGGGCGGGCGCAGCCCGCCCCCACCTTTAGAAATATTTTCAGGAATCAAATAGAGTTCCTATATCCAAGACCATAGCTGATGCAAGCAACCACAGAAGCAGTTCGTTTTATTTAGTTTTCTACGCTATTTTTCTCGCACCCTAACAGTTTGATAATACCCAAGCCTATGCCATAGCTTTACATGTAATCCAATATTTTCAGAAAATTTCATGCATTCTTTTTGTTCAAAAGATGCGGGTATGTATAAATTCGGAGATGTTTATTTTTAGGATTTATATAAGTTAAAAAATATCTACGGAAAACACTGAAGCTTTTCCATTTTCAGAATAGTCAATGTCAGAAATCAGTAATTTCTCGAAGTAGACTTATACGGCTTGTCATTTAAGCCGGGAAATCCTGGATGGGCAGGGAGCCAGAATCTAGGAGTCAGAATTCAGGAGGGAGCTGGCTTCTGGCTCCTGTCTCCTGAATTCTATCCTTGGGAAAACTTCCCGCCTTGAGGAATACGCCACTTATACCTCAAGCCGATACCTCAAGCCGATACCTCAAGCCGATACCTCAAGCCGGGAATGATTTAACGGGTGCATCCCAGTTTTGCAAGCAATGCAGATGTTTATTCAAAATGCAGAGGAAACGGGCGCATTCAGCTCTCTGAATGAGTTTTCCGCTCCGCCCTTGCGGGGCGGGTGTGCAACTCTCTATCGAAACGCATGTCTTAAGCCTAGACTGAGAAGATTGGGATGCACCCTGACTTAGCGGAATACTGGGGTGCGGAGCGCCCCAGTATTCCGCCTTAGGAACGAAGATTAAATGAAACCCCCTTTTATTAGGGCGGCGCGGTATCGCTGCGCCGCCCTAATAAAAATTTGGTTCACGTTATTTAATTCTCGGTCCTTAGAACACAAGCCAATTTCTCGAAGTATTGAGAAATGCGGTGATAACCGAAAATGTAGCGAGCGTTACAGATAGAGTGTTCTGCAAGCTTCTATGAGTAGTCAATTCCTAGTGTGACTTGAATTTATGCAGGCTCAACCCAGTCCAGTTCAATCCGGTCAGGCTCAATCCGGTCAGGCTCAATCCGGTCAGGCTCAATCCGGTCAGGTTGAAAATGTGCGCCTTAGCCAATATGATCCCGGACAATTTTATGACGAATTGTTTGAATCGACGGGAGTTCCGCGTTCGGCAGCATCGCTTTTGATCGAGCGCATTGGCTCTCTGTCTATTGAAGAACTGATGCGTCGGCAGGCGACGGCTCAACAAGCTCTGTTTAAGGTCGGCGTCACATTCAACGTGTATAGCGGCAACGAGGGCACCGAGCGGATCTTCCCCTTTGACGTGATACCCAGGGTGGTGTCGCTGAGCGAGTGGGAATGGATTGAACGGGGGCTAAAGCAGCGCATTTATGCCCTCAATCTGTTTCTTCAGGATATTTACAACGAGCAAAAAATTCTTAAAGACGGCATTATCCCCGAGCGGGTGGTTGCTTCCTCGAAGGGCTTCATGATGCCTTGCGTAGGGCTGCAGCCACCGCAGGGGCTGTGGTGCCACATCACTGGGACAGACATTGTGCGCGATCGCAACGGCCAGTGGTATGTGCTGGAAGACAATATGCGTTGCCCATCCGGGGTGTCCTACGTGCTGGAAAATCGACGGGTGATGAAGAGCACGTTTCCCCGACTATTTGACGCTATTGACATCAAGCCTGTGGATGATTACGCCAGCCACCTGCTAGATACGCTGCTGAATTTGGCTCCATCGGGATTGCCTGATCCGACGGTGGTTGTGCTGACTCCAGGGATCTACAATTCTGCCTACTTTGAGCATTCCTTCCTAGCGCAGCAGATGGGAGTGCAGTTGGTAGAGGGACGGGATTTGGTGGTGTCTGATGGTTATCTCCAGATGAAGACCACTAAGGGGTTGAGGCGTGTGGATGTGGTGTATCGCCGCATTGATGATGATTTTATTGACCCATTGGCGTTTCGCCCGGACTCACGGCTGGGGGTGCCCGGACTGATGGAGGTGTACCGGGAGGGGAGAGTGGCGATCGCCAACGCCCTGGGTACGGGAATAGCTGATGATAAGGTGGTTTATGCCTACGTTCCCCGGATGATCAAATACTACCTGGGGGAAGACCAGATTTTGCCCAATGTGCCCACCTACCTATGTTGGGAAGATGATCAGATGTCTCACGTCCTCGCCAATTTAGACAGCTTGGTGGTGAAAGCTGCCAGTGAGTCTGGCGGTTATGGAATGCTAATTGGCCCCCATGCTACTCAAGAGCAGCGAGATGAGTTTGCTCGACGCATTCGCGCCAATGCCCGCAACTATATTGCCCAGCCGACCCTCAGCCTGTCGCGGGCGCCTACGTTGATTGACGGTGTTTTTGAGGGATGCCATGTTGATCTGCGCCCCTATATTCTCTATGGCGACGATATCTATGTCAGTCCTGGGGGGCTAACCCGGGTAGCGCTTGAGCGAGGGTCCCTTGTGGTGAATTCATCTCAGGGGGGAGGAAGTAAGGATACGTGGGTGGTGTCAGAGGGGAAGGAGGAGTAAGGAAGAATGCAGAAGAAAAAAAGAAAAAAGCAACTCCAAAATAAAGAGAAGAGGGATGAGGGGTAATGTTTTGTCAGTCAACTAGCTCTCCTCCAATGTCCTAACCTAAGGAACGAAGATTAAATAAAATCCCTTTTTAAGGAGTTGAGCAAAATTATTTACACAGTTTCCTAGGGGCACACCCCGTCGGGGTGTGCCCCTAGGAAACTTGTTTGTAATTAATTCTGCATAGGTACTTATTAGGGCGGCGCGGCATCGCCGCGCCGCCCTAATAAAAATTTGGTTCACGTTATTTAATTCTCGGTCCTAAGTGCGTATTGCTATAGTTGTTGTCTAGAAGGGGTTGAAGGGCGTTATGCTGAGCCGAGTTGCTGATTCGATTTACTGGCTAAACCGCTATGTAGAGCGGGCAGAAAATGTTGCCCGGTTTGTGGATGTTAATCTCAATTTGCTGCTGGATGCGCCTCTGGGAATGGAGCAGCAATGGCGTCCTCTGGTCATTACAACTGGAGATTTGACGCTGTTTAACAAGCGATACGGCACGCCCACTGCCGAAAATGTGATTCATTTCCTCACCTTTGATCAGGACTATGACAACTCCATCCTGTCTTGTCTACAAAAGGCGCGGGAAAATGCCAGGTCGGTACGGGAGATTATTTCTTCGGAAATGTGGGAGCAAATCAACGCGTTTTACCTGATGGTAAAAGATGCTGCCCTGGGCAGTGATGATGTGGAACTGCCTAAATTTTTTGCCGAGGTGAAGATGGCAAGCCATCTCTTTTCTGGAGTGATGGATGCCACCATGTCCCATAATGAAGGCTGGCACTTTGGAAGGATTGGGCAGTTGCTTGAGCGGGCAGACAAAACGACGCGCATTCTAGATGTAAAGTATTTTATCCTGCTGCCTTCGGTGAAAGATGTGGGGGGTGCCCTGGATGAACTACAGTGGATTGCGCTGCTGAAGTCTACCAGCGGTTACGAGATGTACCGAAAGTGTCAGCACCGGATTACCCCCTCCAGTGTGGCTCAGTTTTTGATTCTCGACCGGGAGTTTCCTCGGTCTATTCAGTTTTGTCTACTGCAGGCGGAGCGATCGCTCTATCAGATTACGGGCAGTGCGATGGGAACCTGGTCAAATCCGGCAGAGCGATCCCTGGGTAAAATCCGTGCAGAACTGGACTTCATCACTATGGAAGACATTATGGCGATAGGGCTGCATGAGTTTCTAGACGATATCCAACAGCGGCTTAATATCGTAGGGCAACGGATTTTTGATACCTTCTTTGAACTACAAACTGTCCTGTGATTTACACCATCAGCCACACCCTTTCCTACACCTACGATTGCCCAGTACAGCTTGCGCCCCATGTCTTGAGGCTGTCTCCCCGCAGTGATGCGTGCCAGGCGCTGATCAACTCAACCCTTCAGATTAATCCGCAGCCTGAGAAAATCAGCCGAAACATCGACCTGGACGGCAATTCTTTAATGCAACTCTGGTTTGCGCCAGTGCCTCTGTCGAGTCTACAGATCCAGATGCAGTGTCAGGTAGAAACCTATCGCACCAATCCCTTCGATTTTTTGTTGGAGCGGTGGGCTGCTCAACTGCCTATTGATTACCCCTCGTCCCTCAAAACGCAGCTTTCCCCCTACCTTACGTCTGGCAGTATTACTTATGAGCCGGGACTTGATCCCCAAGCCGTTCAGCTTGCGCAGTCCATTCATCAGGCGACAGACGGTCACACTGTCCTTTTTTTAGGAAAACTTAATCAACAGATTTTTGAAGACTGCGCCTATGTCATTCGAGAGACGGGAGATCCCTTCCCTCCGGGAATTACATGGATGCAGAAGTGTGGCTCATGCCGTGATTATGCAGTGCTGTTTATGGAAGTTTGCCGGGCAGTAGGACTGGCGGCTCGATTTGTCAGCGGCTATCATGAGGGCGATCCAGATACTGACGACTTTCATCTCCATGCCTGGGTTGAAGTTTATTTACCCGGCGCGGGATGGCGGGGGTATGACCCGACGTTGGGCCTGGCAGTGGGCGATCGCCACATTGCACTCGCGGCAAGCCCATTTCCCGACTATGCAGCTCCCCTGACGGGGCATCTACAGGCCGGCTCGAGTGCTCACGCAACAATGAGCTATCAGTTATCCATTATTCATGCAGCTTAAAGAGTAGGAACAAACGACTATGGTAGCGATACTTGGGATTATATTGTTTTTTCTGGGCGTGTTACTCATGACCGTCGCCGGGATTTGGGGCATTGTACTCGCATTTCAGGACAGTGTAGTGTGGGGAGTGCTGTATTTGTTTGTTCCATTTGCAGCCCTGGTATTCATTGTCAAGAAATGGAGCAAAAAGGCTGTTCGCAACAGCTTTTTTCTAGAGATTGTTGGCCTGCTGACAGTGATGTTAGGCGGGTTTGTTGGAGCGATCGGCGGGCAATCCGCCGCCAATCGGTTTGCTTCCGAATTTGAGAGTGCTGAATTTGAATCGCAGTTTGAAACGATTCCTCCAGATGCTCTGCCTGGGGAAACAGCTAGCCCTGATGCAGTGGGGCAGCCTGCGACTCCGACTCCAGCTCAAACGGAAACAGCGTCTGCCGACCCCAATGCGACGTCAGCACCCACAACCTCTGCTCCTGCGACGCCTACACCTTCTGCGTCAGCTCCCCAGAGCTATCACCAAACGATGATGGTCGGCTACTCAGCCTATAACCAGGGAGACTATCAAACCGCGCTGATTAATTTCCGTCGTGCTTTGGAGATGCAGCCGGGCGATCGCCTTGCCACTGAAGCGATTCAAAATACTGAATCCATTATTCAGCAGCAGTAGAAAATGTCAGTCGGTAAACACATCATCTTCTGTCCAATCGCGTTGGTAGGCCCATTCCACATCGGGCATTTCTTCAAAGGCACGCCGGACAGAGGCTTCCCAGAGCTTACGGATTTTTGCCAGGTAGGGATCTCCCAGGGATAACTGGAGACGATGACGCACATTAAAGGTATCTGCTTCATAGAGCACAATATCGATGGGTGGCCCTACAGAAATGTTGGACTTCATAGTTGAGTCGATGGACAACAGGGCACATTTGGCAACGGCAGAGAGGCCCGTCTCAAATGTAATGGTGCGGTCGAGGATGGGTTTGCCGTATTTCGTTTCCCCAATCTGCAAGAAAGGAGTTTCCTCAGTCGCCTGGATAAAGTTGCCCTGGGGATAGATTAAGTAAAGTTCTGGGCGCTCTCCGGTTATTTGCCCACCGACTAAAAAGTTGCAGCCTGGGTCGATGTTGTCTTTCTCAAGCCAGGGGCGATCGCGCTCTTGAATGGTTCGCATGGTATCGCCAATGTAGCGTACGACATCATACAGGGTAGGCAGCGTATAGAGATTCGCTTCCTCTTCGGTGTTGAGGTCTCGGCGGAGCGATCGCACGACCCCCTGGGTGACAGACAGGTTCCCGGACGTGCACAGCAGAATGACGCGATCACCCGGCTTAGAGAACTCAAAGAGTTTGCGATAGACAGAGGTATAGTCTACGCCTGCATTTGTGCGAGAGTCCGCAGCTAGAACAATGCCGGAGCAGGTCACAATCCCAAGACAGTAGGTCATGGTCACACCCAAAACCCAATCATAAGACTTGAAAAACCGTTCGTCATATTATTCTCACCTCATGTCTACATCCCGTTGCTGACGATATCTCATGGTCAGCACATATAGCCCTACGGGCTTAGGTTCAAGAGTGTATCCCCCGCGCAGCGGGGGATACACTTCCTTCCAATGTCTTAACCTAAGTGTGTATTGCGATATATCTGCCCTGTCAGTGATTTGACCCAATTAAAACCAGATGCAAAGTCCTGCACCGCCTGCTGAGCATGTGTTTAGCGTTCCTGTGAACCATGACTTTTTCCCAGCGTCTCGCTGGGAAAGCCCACTGGAGGCTATGCCTCCCGGATTCCCGGATGCTGGAGGCAGGGCCTCCCTTCTAGCTTCCTAGGCAGAGCCTGGGAAACAGAGGTACAGGCGGACACTAAACACGTACCCTGCTGCGCGGGCGGCGCAGGATTTTACACGTTTTATAATTAAGTGCTCACCTACTTAGGCATACAGCATTTTTGTGAAAAAGTGGCGAGTGCAGCCTGCTTCTTTCTAAAACGATGTGTCACAACGATGCGACAGCTCTAACCACAGACAATTTGAACTAGTTCCCTCGGGTCATCAACAAGATAGTCAGGCTGATATTGGGCCAAAATCTGACGCGTGTTGAACCCCCAGGTTACTGCGGCGATCGCCACTGGAATTCTAGCAGCCGATTCAATATCACGAGTTTCATCGCCCACATAGAGCACATGTTCTTCAGAGAAGCCTTTCTGTTTTAGAGTTCGGCGAATAATGCGGTGCTTTCCAAAAATAGTTGTTCCAGAATGGACGAAATCGAAGAAACGAGCAAGCTGATGAGTCTCCAAAAAGGCATTCACATTATCCGTTGAATTGGAGGTTACGATGCCCAGGGTATGTCCGTGGCTATGTATTTCATACAGCGACTCAGCAATTCCTGGAAATGGCGAAATCGTATGTATTTCCCGGTGGAGGTCGGCCTTCAACCGACGCAGCAAAAATGGGATCTTAAAGATAGGAATTTGAGTTTGGCGGATAATGTCGCGGGAACTCAGATGTTGCAACTGCCGAACGGCATTCTCATCAACGCTGGGATAGCCAAATTCAACTGCCAGCCGATTTGTTATGGCTAACAGCGTCTCTAGCGTATCTGCCAGAGTGCCATCAAAATCAAAGATAACGACTTTCACAAGACGGCGAAAAACAACACAACTTATACGCATCCTTACACGTTTCTGTACTTACCGCGCATCGAAGCAGATTTTATAAGGCGATGCGACAGTAGAGTAGCGCAACAATGCGATGTACTCTGGTCTCACATTTCCAGCCATAGCACCATTTATCAGCGTTTCTGGCGAATCGCATCTAATTGCTCAACATGCTTCGCTTGCTCCTCAATCTGAACGGAGAGGGCGTCACAGACCAATTCACAGAGTTCAAAGACAAAGGGATTCGCAATTTGATAATACGCCGACACCCCCTTTTGTTTGCGAGACACAACCCCGGCTTGAGATAGCATCTTAAGATGCTTGGAAACGTTTGCTTGGCCCAGCCCGGTAACTTCGATAATTTCAGTCACATTTTTTGGCCCTGCTTTAAGCGCACATACAATTTGTAGGCGGCTTGCTTCAGACAGCACCTTGAAGAAATTTGCCATTAAGCTCAGCGCGGTGGGAGATAACCGAGAGACGCCACACTCATCAAGTTGGCTGGGTCTAAATGCTAGTGGAGTCGAAGCAGTTTCGCTAGGCATTGGGTTAAAGTTATGAAAACAAAGATAACCGTTTATATCAGTCTATTATAGAAATTCTTACATTATATTGCTATTTGGTAGTAAGACGCTCTTCAGGCTCTGGCTCCTTTGAGATGTAACGACGATCGCCCCACCCACCACTCCAGGGCGATCGCCCGACACTGGAGACAGGTTAAGTCCTTGAGCAGCATAGCCATGCCCTCTGGCGTTGCCGGAAACCTGTTGCCGACAAAATGGGGGGCTAATACCGTGTCTGGATGAAGATCGGCAACAAAGCCAAACAGGTGCTGGTTGGAGAAAGAACTGTTTACCGCCCAGCCCGTGGAGTTGAGGGGGGAGAGACGGGCGATCGCCGCTGCCTCCACTCCCAACTCTCGCTGGAGAATCGGGGGCACCATAGATTCAGGTGTGTGGTTGGCAGGAATCCGTCCCCCTGGAAAATCCCAGGTTTCTGTGCCGACGCCTGGGCGATAGACCGGAGGCGGTAACAGGAGTTGATTGTTCAGAAGGGGCAAAATCACCACGGAATGATCCTTCTCAACCCGCCAATATTCAAGAATGTCCCCCTGATCCGTCTGCCAACGCTCACCGATGAGCGTGAGCCATCGGGAACGTAGGTCAAAAAAGCGATCGAGTACTTTCACCGGTCGAACCCATGCTGTATGCTTTTGGACTTTGCACCAAACCCCTCAGGGATCTGCGGCTCAATGATCTGCGGCGATCTGCGGCTAAGTAGGTGGCCACAATTAACTATAAAACCCATAAACCCTGCGCTGCCCGCTGCACGGGCAGCGCAGGGTTTTGAAGTTGGTTTTTAATTGTGCCGAGGTACTTAAATAAATACGACTTGGCAAAGTTCTCAAATTCACAACGCAACAATAGGGATTTGGCGCGCGCTCAGCGCGCGCCAAATCCCTATTGTTGCATGAAACTTGCCAAGTCGTGTAAATAAAGATACCGGAGGAGAGGAGCGGCAGGCTGCGGCCGCCGCCCCTCTCCCGGCACTTTATTATTTTGCAAGTTCCTAACGGAGGCTTGAGACATTCGCACTCAGAACCTTGCCAACCCTCCTGACGAGAGCTATGGACAAAGTTTAGCTATATAGCCGATTGGTAATATAATAATATCAAAGGGCATCGAGCAGCTTCATGTTGCGACGTTTCGATGTCCAAACTACCGCATATTTGGGAGAAAAGGTTATGGGAACAACGCTGCTCACGCGAGATATCCACACTGACGACATTACGATCATGAGCAATGTTTCCAGCGTTACCGTCGAGGGAATAAAAGTGTCCAGACTTGGAGGCCATGCCAAGGGAGACACTGCTGGGGCATCCGCTGTTCATATTGACTTTGAGGTGAAGCCCTCCAATCGACAGTCTGAAGGTGGTGAAGCGACGGAATCCATGTGCATGGTTCTCGGCGTTGATGATGCCGTTGAACTCGGCATGATGCTGGTTGCAATGGGCTTAGAACAACAGTCCCCTGAGGAGATTTCAGAAACATTGTCCCGGCTCAACCAACTCATTCAGGACTGTGCTGCAAACTAGTTGATAGGCAATCTATGACTGACGTGAATTGGGCGATCGCCCTTCTAGGGGGCGCATTAATCGGAACAAGTGCGACGATTCTTCTAGCCTTGACAGGACGTATTGCAGGCATCAGCGGCATCGTCAACGGTGCAGTGTCCTTCAGCAATGATGCAACGTGGCGATGGTTGTTCATCATCGGCATGGTGTTGGGCGCTGGGGTTTACGAATTTGCCTTAGCTCCGCAACCCACGCCTTTGTCCATCTTTTCCCCCTGGGCTATGGTGATTGGCGGATTCCTGGTGGGCGTCGGTACGCGCATGGGCAATGGGTGTACCAGTGGTCACGGGGTCTGCGGTTTGGGACGGTTGTCCGGGCGATCGCTCGTGGCGGTGATGACGTTTTTGGGAACGGCGATCGTGACGGTGTTTGTGTTGCGCCATGTCATTTCCGGAGCAAGCAATTTTAGATTTTAGATTTTGGATTGGATGGCTGGTGCTGGAGATTTTGAGTAAGATGTGCAGATGGTGAAGCAAAACGAAATGGCTCAGAATGGACGTGCCTGGAATAGCGTGGCTCAGAGTAAGGTTGCTCAGAACTTGGCTGCTCTGATTGCGGGAGCGATTTTTGGTCTGGGGTTAGGGCTGTCGCAGATGATTGACCGCGAT
This sequence comes from uncultured bacterium, assembly GCA_964465285.1. Classification (GTDB taxonomy): domain Bacteria; phylum Cyanobacteriota; class Cyanobacteriia; order CAKZMO01; family CAKZMO01; genus JBCCWF01. The sequence goes on along the minus strand of CAYXJG010000142.1, from coordinate 1,586 downwards.
CGCGTCCTGGGATTTCTGGATGTGGCAGGCGACTGGGATCCAACGCTACTGTTTGTGTTGGGGGGAGCCGTGGGCGTGACGGTTATCGCCTTTCGGGTTGTGTTGCGATCGCCCTACCCCCTGTTTAGCCCCAAATTTTACTTACCCACAAAAACAGACATTGATTGGCCGCTAGTGCTGGGCCCCACTATCTTCGGCATTGGCTGGGGCATTGCGGGCTATTGCCCTGGCCCAGCCATCACCGCCCTGGTGCTTGGCATCTGGAATCCTGTGTTATTTCTGGTCGCCCTCATCGCTGGGTCATTCACTTACAAAGCCCTGGAAAATTCGTTTTCCCGCAAACAATAACCTCTACAGCGTTGCTGTTTTTAGGTATGAACCTGTGGGTGGGAGACCGGCACCGTGCGCCTCCCACCCACAAATTCATATCCAGATTAAGCAACGCCACCTCTACAGCAGCCAATCCAAAATCCAAAATCCAAAACCATCCTCAAACGATTCCCCTCCACATCGGCGTACTCAGATACCGCTCACCACCACTGGGCTGGATCACCACAATGTGCTGTCCCCGATGTTCCTCTTGCTGACCGACCTGCAATGCGGCATACACCGCCGCCCCCGTTGAGATGCCGCTGAGAATGCCTTCATGCTGAGCCAACTTCCTGCCCAGGTCATAGGCATGATCCTCGTCAACGGTTACGATCTCGTCGATGAGGTCAACCCGTAGCACATCGGGAATGAAGCCCGCCCCGATGCCCTGAATGTTGTGGAGCCCCGATGGTTTGCCACTCAGCACTGCACTGCGGATGGGTTCGATCGCAATAATTTTCAGCTCGGGTTTTTGACGCTTGAGGAACCGTCCTACCCCGGTGAGGGTGCCCCCGGTTCCCACGCCCACGACGAGGACATCGATTTGTCCGTCAATGTCTTGCCAAATTTCTGGGCCGGTGGTTTCGTAGTGAATTTTGGGATTAGCGGGGTTGCTGAACTGCTGGGGCGAAAAAGTATTAGGCAAACTGGCAAGGAGTTCGTTGGCCCGGGCGATCGCCCCTTCTATATCCGCTTCAGCGGGCGTTAGCATAATCTCGGCTCCATAAGCCCGAACAACCGCCTGACGCTCCTGGCTCATGTTTTCGGGCATGGTGAGAATCAGGCGATATCCTTTGGCGGCACAAACCATCGCCAGTCCAATGCCGGTGTTGCCAGAGGTAGCTTCAATGATGGTTGACACACCGGGTTGAATCAGTCCATTTTGCTCTGCTTCATCGATCATGCTGATGGCAATGCGGTCTTTAACGGACGATGCGGGGTTCATGCCCTCTAGCTTGAGAATGATATTAGCGACACAGTGGTATGCGTGCGGTAGTTGCCGCAACCGCAAGAGGGGCGTGCGACCAATCACATCGGTGACAGAATCGTAAATGGGCATGGGGAATAGGAGGGCGATTTTGGATTTTGGATTTTGGATTTTGGATTTTGGATGATAAGTAGTTGAGCAAAATTATTTACACATTTTCCTAGGGGCACACCCCGTCGGGGTGTGCCCCTAGGAAACTTGTTTGTAATTAATTCTGCATAGGTACATA
>CAYXJG010000141.1:0-11802 GCA_964465285.1 uncultured bacterium | reverse complement strand
GATAGGGCATATCCGTTGCCAAGTCATGTCACAACGCTATATGGTTATATAAGAGCTGCCTGAGGTTGAGATTTTGCTGAGGTTTGCATCGGTTTCGCTTCACAATTCATTCAGCAAAACGGCTCTCTCAGTGGCAGCGTCATAGCAGATGAGAGCTAATACATATGACTACTTCAGATGCAATAAATCGCTACGTCAGCTTTAAGGGCATCGATTGTAATGGCAATGCCCGTCAGGTACTCGCATATGTGCAGCAATACATCAAACAACCCGTCCAGGCAGGGGCCTGGGCAGAGTATTTCACCATTAAACTGGTAGAACGGCGATCGCTAGGGCAGGATGAGCTATTCTTTGTCGGCAGTCAGATTAGCCAGATCCGCGCATTATTTGAAGTATTTGGCGACGAAGCCGCTCTCGATCTCCTCACCCAGCTTGAAGAGGAATGCTGCTAGTACTCGATGGCGTAAATAGCCCCACTGTTTTTGATAGGCAGAACTCCTGGCACATAAAGAATCCCCATTCTGCTTTTCACGACTTGGCAAAGTCCGCAAATTCATAGGGAAAAAAAAGGAGTTTGGGGCGCGCTCCGCGCGCCCCAAACTCCTTTTTTTTCGTGAAACTTGCCAAGTCGTGTGCCTCTATTCTTCTGACTTCTGCCCTCCGATACTAGCCCTTTCAATAATCCAAAATTGCATTGTTTTGGGCTTCATTGAGTTGCATGAGCTGAGCTTACGTTGATTGGGACTGCTGCCATTGTTTGTATAGATCAGGGCGGCGATCGCACGTCCGCTGAATCTGCTGTTCTCGTCGCCACTGCTCGATGCGCTCATGGTTTCCCGACCGCAGGACATCGGGAACACCCCATCCCCGAAACTCTGCTGGGCGCGTGTACTGAGGATAGTCCAGCAGTCCCGCCTCAAAGCTCTCGAATTTTAGAGAATCGGTTTTGCCGACGGTTCCCGGCAGCAGCCGCAAAACGCCATTCAACAGCGCTAGGGCAGGAATTTCGCCACAGGTCAGCACGAAATCTCCAAGGGATACCTCCATCGTCACCAGGTGCTCTCGCACCCGTTCATCTACCCCCTCATAGTGACCGCAGACCAGCACCAACTGGTCGTAGTGGGTTGCCAGATGCTTGAACATCCCCTGGTGCATGGGCTGTCCCTGGGGGGTCAATAAGATCACGTCTCGACGGGGCAGGTTGGGTAGCGATTCAACCGCCGCAAAGAGGGGTTCGGGCTTCATCAACATGCCCACACCGCCCCCATAGGGTTCGTCATCCACCCGGTGGTGCTTGTTCGTGGTGAAGGTACGCGGATTCGTCAGGATGACTGAAGCAATGCCCGCATCCAATGCCTTGCCCACCAAGCCTGATTGCAAGGGCGAGGAGAAAAATTCAGGAAATAGGGTCACAATATCAAAACGCACAAAGGGTAATACTGAAAGGAGTAAGGGGTACGTTAACAGCCGTTAAGCAGGTGAGCACAATCAATTATAAAACCCGTGAGCACTGTCCGCTGCGCCCCCCGTACAGGGTTTTACATCCGGTTTTTATTGTGCTACGCCACGTATTCGTGGAGAGTGGCCGATGGCGATCGCCACTCTCTACAAAAATGATTAAATCTTTACTGTAGGTCTACTCTGACCATCCGCCCTGGGTATTAGAATTTTACGAATGCTTAATTTCTGGTTAAGATTTGGCATTATTGTTTGATGCAACACCTCCAGAGCTTAACGCTGCCGAACGGTGATTATCCACGCTGCACATTTCTAACAACTTTCTGTACATTCAATGTGCTGCGCACTCTAATGTACGGCCTCTTAACTGTACGGTTTCTCTCCTGAGTTATCCTTGGACAGCCGTAGGATTCAAACAGACACAGGATTCTGAATGGACGAGAGATGCCTCATTTTCGTGTCAAGCTACCCTACAATAGGGTTTGTCTTGGCAGAAGTATTGAAGAGGGTTTCAGCGGTTGGAAGAGGGTCTGAGAAAACGTCGTACTGGTATCGGTCAGGTTCTGGGGCAATTAACTCGGTTTATTCCCAGGAGTAACTTCATGCTGCAATTGGAATCCCAATCGACGCAAGACAGCATGCCCCAAACCCAGAAGTCTACAATCCTTGTGATCGGAGGCGCTGAAGACAAGGTGCATGGGCGGCTCATCCTCCAGACCTTTTTTCAGCGATCCGGAGCTGAAAATGCCCAGATTGCTATTATCCCCTGCGCTTCGCGAGAACCTGCCATCATTGGCGATCGCTACTACACAATTTTCCAGCAAATGGGGGCGAAGCACATTGAGGTTCTCGACATCCGAGAGCGCGATGAAAGCAACGACCCCCGCTGGCATGAATTTCTTGATGTCTGCACAGGAGTCTTTATGACGGGCGGCGATCAGCTCCGACTCAGTGGCCTCATGGCAGACACCTCCATCATGGAAAAGGTGCGGATGCGAGCACAGTTAGGGGACATGGCTCTGGCGGGCACCAGTGCCGGAGCCGCTGTCATGGGTGAGCACATGATTGCCGGAGGCGGCAGCGGGGAATCTCCCAACCGTTCCCTGGTGGATCTCGCCGATGGGCTAAACATCATTCCTGAAATTCTGGTTGACCAGCACTTCCACAACCGCAACCGCATGGCTCGGCTAATGAGTGCGATCGCCGCCTATCCTGATAAGCTGGGCATTGGTATTGATGAGGATACCTGCGCCATGTTCGAGGACAATGCGGTGTTCCAGGTCATCGGCAAAGGTACTGTTACGGTTGTCGATCCAGGAGACATGACTCACACCACCTATCCCGATGCGGAGCTAAACGATCCTCTAGGCATCCACAACCTGCGAGTTCATGTGCTGCATCATGGCGATCGCTACAACTTCAGCAAGCGAATGGTGCTACCCTGCTGGAGCCCTTAACCCCTTGACGGCGATCGTTAACTCCACTTACGGGAATACACTGCACTGTTCAACACGACTTGGCAAGGTTTACGCAAGAATAGGAGTTTGGGGCGCGCTCCTATTTTTGCGTTGTGAATTTGAGAACTTTGCCAGGTCGTGTGTTCAAACTATTGGCGTTGCTGTTTTTAGGTATGAATTGGTGTGTGGGAGGCGCGCGGTGCGCGCCTCCCACACACCAATTCATACTCAGATGAAGCAGCTTCAAAGCATCCATTCAAAATGTTCATTCAAAATGTTCATTTTGAACAGTTGAAAAGTTCTATCAAGTTTGAGACTAGACAACTGGAAGTCAACTCTACCATTCTGCTTAACGAGCTTGGACTGTTATGCACATTCTTAAAACTCAGACGCTACGTGGGCCGAACTACTGGAGTATCCGCCACCACAAACTCATCATTGTTCGGCTCGATCTTGAAGAGTTGGCTGAACGCCCATCCCACGAGATTCCAGGATTTTACGACGGCATTGTGGAAGCACTGCCCAGCCTAGTAGAGCATTTCTGCTCCCCAGGGCATCGGGGTGGATTTCTCAGTCGCATTCGAGAGGGCACCATGATGGGACATATCATGGAGCACGTTGCCCTTGAACTCCAGACCCTTGCTGGAATGCCTGTAGGCTTTGGGCGCACCCGAGAAACGGTGACTCCTGGCGTCTATCAAGTGGTCTTTCAGTGCCAATATGAGCAGGCAGGTCGCTACGCTGCCCGTGCCGCCTTTCGCCTTTGCGAAAGCATTGTCCGGACAGGCTGCTATCCTGTTGAGGAACGAGAGCAAGACCTGCGGGATTTAAATGAAATCCGCGAACAGTGTGCTCCAGGGCCAAGCACCGAGGCCATTGTGAAGGAGGCCGACGCCCAGGGCATCCCCTGGATGGAGCTGGACGCTCGCGCCATGATCCAGTTTGGTTATGGCATTCACCAGAAACGCATCCAGGCGACTCTGAGCAGCCAAACAGGCATTTTGGGGGTAGAACTTGCCTGCGACAAGGAAAGTACCAAGAGAATTTTGCGCAACGCTGGTGCTCCTGTGCCCAAGGGCGAGGTTATCTATTTCTTTGACGAATTGCAGTCGGCTATTGATAGCGTAGGCGGATTCCCGATTGTTATTAAACCTCTGGACGGCAACCACGGTCGGGGCATCACCATCAATATTGAAACCTGGGCACAGGCCGAAGCCGCCTACGATGCTGCCAAGGAAGTATCGAAGGGCGTGATTGTCGAGCGCTTCTACAAGGGCCGGGATCATCGAGTACTCGTCATTAACCATAAGGTGATTGCCGTGGCTGAGCGAGTACCTGCCCACGTGGTTGGCGATGGCAAGTCCACCATTTCTGAACTGATTGAAGAAACGAACCGTGACTCCCGTCGGGGGGCAGGGCACGATAATGTATTGACCCGCATTGAGGTGGATCGTACATCCTGGGAATTGCTGGACCGCCAGGGCGTTACCCTAGACTCCGTTCTTGACGACGGGGAAATGTGCTACTTGCGCGCTACGGCAAACCTCAGCACCGGGGGCATTGCTATCGATCGTACTGATGACATTCATCCACTCAATGTCTGGCTGGCTGAGCGGGTCTCTCGTGTCGTCGGTCTGGACATTGCCGGGATCGACATCGTGACTGAAGACATTTCGCAACCCCTTCGAGAGGTGGATGGCGTCATCGTTGAAGTTAATGCGGCTCCTGGGCTGAGAATGCACTTATGTCCCAGTGAGGGAATTCCCCGCAACGTCGCTGAACCTATTTTGGAAATGCTGTTCCCCCCTGGAACACCGTCTAGAATCCCCATTATTTCTCTGACAGGAACGAACGGTAAAACTACCACAACTCGATTAACGGCGCACATTTTCAAACAAACCCAGCAGGTTGTGGGCTACACCACGACGGACGGTATTTATATTGGCGATTATTTGGTGGAGCAGGGGGATACGACCGGGCCTCAGAGTGCCCAGGTGATTTTGCAGGATCCCATGACTGAGGTGGCGGTGCTTGAAACTGCACGGGGCGGCATCCTCCGGTCAGGGCTGGGGTTTTCCCAGTGCGATGTGGGAATAGTGCTTAATGTGGCAGCAGACCACCTTGGCATCGGTGATATCGAAACCGTGGAAGACCTTGCCCACTTGAAGAGTGTGGTTGTTGAGACTGTTCATCCCCAGGGCTATGCGGTGCTGAATGCGGATGATCCGCTGGTCGTGGCTATGGCAGATCGGGTGAATTCAAATATCGCTTACTTTTCCATGAATCGGGACAATCCCATCGTGCGATCGCACCTCCACGAAGGCGGCATCGCAGCGGTGTATGAAAACGGCTTTCTCTCCATCCTGAAAGGCGAGTGGATTATTCGTATTGAGCGGGCTGAAAATATTCCTCTAACCATGGGAGGCCGCGCCCCCTTTCAGATTGCCAACGCTCTCGCTGCCAGCCTTGCTGCCTATCTCCAGGGGGTTGATTTAGAGCTGATCCAGAAGGCTCTCACCACATTTGAGGCATCAGTCAGCCAGACTCCAGGCCGCATGAATCTCATTGACTTGGGCACATTTCACGCCCTGGTTGATTACGCCCACAACCCTGCCAGCTACGAGGCTCTGGGAGGCTTTGTGAAAAACTGGCCCGGTGAGTGTATCGGCGTTGTGGGTGGGCCGGGCGATCGCCGGAACGAAGATTTTGTTACTCTGGGCAGGCTCTCTGCCACCATGTTTGACCGCATCATTATTAAAGAGGATGATGATACCCGAGGACGACCTCGGGGTGACGCAGCGGAATTAATCGTAGAAGGTATTAAGCATACAAATGCGAATGCCAATTTTACGCCTATCCTGAATGAGACAGAGGCCGTGAATGTAGCCCTGAGTGACGCACCAGAAGGCTCTCTGGTGGTCATCCTTCCCGAAAGCGTTGCCCGTGCCATCAGCTTGATTAACAGCCATAAGAGCAAGCTAGAATCTCCTGGATTTACAATGACCGTTAATGGAACTGGAAACGGCAACAGTCAGGATACGGACGAGTCAACAGCTCAGCGGTCTGAAGAATATGCCTAGAGATGAACGCTCCTGGTACATTGTCCAGCAAGACACCGGGCATTGTGAGATTTGCCCAGGTGAAGCAGTGAGTGATGACGGGCGATCGGCAGCAAATCAGAAGGAACATGCCGATGATGCACGAAAAGTCTGGGGGCCGTTTTTGTCAGAAGGAGAGGCGATCGCCCGCCGCGTAGGGTTGATTCGCGCAGGCAAATGCAAGCCATACATAGGATAGTCGCTAAGTAGGTCGGTATTAATAACCTCAACCTAGAAACCGGGAGAGCGCCCTAGGTTTTGGATTTTGAGGTTATCTCTGTTGGGTGACTTAGTCATCCGACTGGGCAAAGTGCTCAAATTCACAACGCAAAAACAGGGGTTTGGGGCGCGCGTGGCGCGCGCCAAACCCCTGTTTCTTCGTAAAACTTGCCAAGTCGTGATAAGAATTTATTTTAGGTTGCGATTTTAGGTTGCCATACCGAATCTATCATCGTAGGAATAGAATTAAATATCTAATACAATCCCCTAGCTTTTACTGACCTTATCAAGATATTCAACTATGGCTAACAATAGCGTTCGTCAACACAGCATCAGTCTAGCCCTTCGTCGAGGGGCTGCAGCCTGTGCTATCGCAGGTTGCTCGGTTGGACTCATGCCCTTCGCTGCATCCGCTAATCTTTTTCGCTCTAATGACTATGAAGCCTGCACCAGCGGATTGATCGATGATGGCATCTCTGTTAACGTGGCTTCTCGTGCCTGTGCCTCGGCACTAGAGCCAAGGGACGTTTCGGCTTGTGTGGATCGAATCATTGGCGGGACAGAGGTTTCAGCAGATGAAGCCCTGGATTCTTGTATACAGGTTCGACGCCCGCGAGATATGGCATCCTGTGTCACCCAGATTGACAATGCAGTTGAATCGGTGGTTCCCCTGGACGCAATGGAACAATGCACTCGTAGCCTACTGCCCGACGATTATTCTGACTGTGTGGTGGGCATCTACAATGCCACCGACCTCTCTGCATCAGACCTATTGACCGCCTGCGTTGCATCTGACTACCGCATTCCTAGATTCTATCCCAACTTTGATCCCATTACGGATGTTGGTGAAGATGCAACGACTCCGTAAGCATTCTGCCAACACGGCATCTCCAAGAACGGCACCATCAGGCGCGGCAAGCAAAACTACAAATGCCGAGACTGTAACCGTCAATTCGTAGAAGACCCCAGTGGCAGCCAAAAGATAAAGACACTCGGGCTTTGGTCAAGCTGCTGCTGTTAGGGAAAATTGCCTTAGCAGGCATTGCCCAGGCCACAGGGGTCTCTGAGAGTTGGCTGCAAAGCCATGTGAATGCCTACTATGAGGCAGTGCCCAAAACGGCAGAAGTCGTCCCCAAGGCCAAAGGCAAGCTGAGAGTACAAATGGATAAGCTCTGGTCCTTCGTTGACCACAAAGGCAACAAGCAGTGGGTCTGGCTGGCCATCGATACAGACACCCGAAAGATCATCGGCTGTCATAGGTGCCTCGCCAGAACTTTCAGATACACGACCTGGCAAAGTTCTCAAATTCACAACGCAAAAATAGGAGTCTGGGGCGCGCTCCGCGCGCCCCAGACTCCTATTTTTGCGTGAAACTTGCCAAGTCGTGTAGATATAGCAGCGAAAGAGTTCGTGAAACCAGAACCATTTGAGGGAACCTGCGCTGAGCGCGGGCTCCCTCAAATGGTTCTGGCCTAACCAACCCTTTGGTTGCTATGGGAATTAAGCATTAAGCAATTCGGCAGCAGTTCGCCACCGTTCACCCGCTGCCCCGTCATCAGCCGACAGCGCCGTATGCTGCAGTGGGGCGGCATGGCACCGTTGCGGACGCTCCTCCTCATGTTCAGATACGTCCAATCATTTCATTTTTGTGGTAGACGTGCCTCGATAGATGCGTTCAGACTGCTCTGGCGGCAACCAGCGCGCGCCAGGAAAGTGGAAAGGAGGCTGATCCGTGTCCCCTGGCTCATAATTGGTCAGCAGGCTTTGGGGCGGCAGGTAGGAATGGCTGATGGGGTCATAGGCATGAACATCGCCCGTTTCGATGTGGTAAACCCATCCGTGTAGGTTAAGCTTGCCACTAAATAGCCGTGAGTGAATGATGGGGTAGGTTTTTAGGTTCTCAAGCTGAGTCAGCACATTCTCAGCAACGGTGGTTTCAATCAGGTCATCCCCCGTGCGATCGCCATAGTTTTCTATAATTAGCCGCCGAGTTGCTTCCGCATGTTCAAGCCATTCATACACCAGGGGCATTTCGTCCCGGATTTTGTCCCGTTTCAGCAACCCTTTCATGGCACCGCAGTTTGAATGGCCACATACAACGATATGCTCAATATCTAAGGCATAAATGGCATACTCAACGGCAGCACCCTCCCCCCCATTTGCTGCACCAAAGGGGGGAATAATATTGCCTGCATTGCGAATGACGAAGATATCGCCCACTTGAGACTGGGTAATCAGGTTTGGATCGACCCGCGAATCTGAGCAGGTAATGAAGAGAACTCGTGGATTTTGCCCATGGGCAAGTTGCTCGAAGATCTCGTGGTGATAGGTGAAGTAGTTGGATTGAAACTGGTGCAGACCTTTAATCAACTTTTTCATCGCAGCGGTGCCATTAAATTCGTGAATCGTGACCGATGTTGATGCTTGCTCAAACACATCAGCTTGTACCGACCATCTTACGCTACAATCCATCCCTCTAGCGATCGCCCGAAGAATACCGAACGACAGGTCATTCGTGACCCTCAAATATCGCATCCACATCGCAGTTCCCCACGCTTTCCACTCGTCTGGTAATGAACACGACCTAGCAAGTTTCATGCAAAAACAGGGGTTTGGGGTGCGCTGAGCGCGCCCCAAACCCCTGTTTTTGCCTTGTGAATTTGAGAACGTTGTCAAGTCGTGAATGAAGTGAACGTGCTAGGCTGAAACAGCACATCCGTAAGCCTTTACGCCGTGGACTCCCCATTTTCCTCGGAGCAGCTGCTCTTTTCGCCAGCCGTCCCTCGGGATGACGCTATTCCTCTCATTTTTGCTTTTCCCAACGAATATACGGTGGGCATCACCAGTCTGGGCTATCAGATTGTGTGGGCAACCTTTGCTATGCGCCCCGACCTTGCCGTAAGTCGCCTATTCACCGACATCGCCGAACCACTGCCCAAGGCTCCAGAACTGTTGGGATTTTCTCTGTCCTGGGAGCTGGACTATGCCAATGTGCTTGCCATGCTGGAATCTCTGGACATTCCCCTGCGGGCATCGGAGCGGACAGATGCCCATCCCCTTGTGTTTGGGGGTGGCCCTGTGCTGACCGCAAACCCAGAGCCGTTTGCTGACTTCTTTGATGTCATTCTCCTTGGAGATGGGGAAACGGTGCTCGACGAATTTATTAATGCTTATCAGCGAATGCGGCGGCTGGGCGATCGCCCCCAACAGTTGCGCCATCTCGCCGCTATTCCTGGCGTATACGTTCCCAGCCTCTACACCGTGACCTACACCGCTGCCGATGGCCCACTCCAGTCAATCGAACCGCTGGATTCTTCCATTCCTGCCCAGGTGGTAAAGCAGACCTACCGAGGCAATACCCTGTCTGCCTCCACCGTGGTGACGGAGAAAGCCGCGTGGGAAAACATCTTTATGGTAGAGGTGGTGCGGAGCTGCCCGGAAATGTGCCGCTTTTGCCTTGCCAGCTACCTCACCCTACCCTTCCGCACTGCCAGCCTGGAGCGATCGCTCATTCCTGCCATCGAACGCGGACTTCAGGTGACTGACCGCATCGGACTCCTGGGAGCCTCTGTCACCCAACACCCGGAATTTGAAAACCTGCTGGATTACCTGGATCACCGCCAGTTCGATGACGTGCGGGTAAGCATCGCCTCAGTACGCACCAACACAGTCACCCCCAAGCTGGCGCAAACTTTGGTGAAACACCATACCCGCTCCATTACCATTGCAGTGGAAAGTGGCTCCGATCGGATACGGCGCATCATCAATAAAAAACTAGAAACTCCCGAAATCGAACAGGCGGCGATTAACGCCAAAGCCGGCGGACTAAGCCACATGAAGCTCTACGGCATGGTCGGCATCCCAGGCGAAGAACTGGAGGATTTGGAGCAGACCATAGGGATGATGCAGTCCATTCATAAAGTAGCTCCGGGACTGCGGCTTACCTTAGGATGCAGCACCTTCGTGCCCAAGGCTCACACACCGTTTCAGTGGCATGGGGTGAATCGAGATGCCGAAAAACGGCTCAAACTCCTGCAAAAGCGCCTCCGCCCTCAGGGCATTGATTTCCGTCCTGAAAGCTACAAGTGGTCAGTGATTCAGGCACTCATCTCACGGGGCGATCGCCGCCTCTCTACCCTACTCGAACGAGTCCGCCACTATGGCGATTCCCTAGGAAGCTACCGTCGCGCCTTCAAGGATTTGCGTGGTAGCCTCCCTGAATTGGAGTACTACGTCCACACTGCCTGGCCTCTGGACTGCGTCCTTCCCTGGAGCCACATTCAAGGGCCATTACCCAGCGCAACCCTGATCAAGCATCGAGCCGATGCCATGTACCACGCGAACAACGCTGAACTCGTTATACCCTAGGGAGCAAGAGCTATAGTAGTGTGCTTATCGTGAGAACGTTGCCCCGTTGTTTATCCACCAGACTATTGTTCAGGATTTGGTGCTTGAGGGCCAAGCGATTGATTTTTCCACTGGAATTTAGGGGGAAAGCGTCAACGTTCAAAAATTGACGGGGGCATTTTGAAGGCTCAAGATGCTTGAAGAGGTAGGTAAGAAGGGCTTGGCGGGTGAGCAGAGAAACCGGCAAGGAGGGAGGGAAAACCGTAGGGGGGGAATGGAGTTTGACGATGGCGCAGAGGCGATCGCCCCGACAGTCGTCTGGGAGTCCCAGCACCACTGCTTCTTCAATGGCGGGATGGGCAACTAACACCGCCTCAATTTCAGCGGGGTAAACATTGATGCCGTTGCAGATAAGCATGTCGCCTTCACGACCTGCCAGATACAAGTAGCCCTTGGCGTCAAACCAGCCGCGATCGCCTACTGTCGCCCAACCCCGCTCTATACGAAATCCAGTTCTATCTGTCCCTGCATTGGGCAAGTCATCGCGGGACTCTAACGAAGACGCTAGATACCCAGAGCAAATCATCTCACTGCGAATGCCAATCCAGCCGACTTCTCCCGGCGGGGCCGCCGTACCCTCATCCCGACGGACAGAAACTTCGACATTGTGAAAGGGGCGACCGACCGACTCAGGGGGAATAGGCTCATCCGAAGCTGCCAGGGTGATGAAGCTGAGTTCTGATGCTCCGTAGTATTCGAGAATGCGGGCATTTGGAAAGGTGGTATGGAGGTGCGATCGCAACAGCGGGCTGAGCTTAGAGCCGCCAGAAATCACTGAGCGAACCCTGGGGAACGTCATCGAGGAACGAGATGCGGTACGGGCGATCGCCCCCAACAGCGTTGGTACGGCAATCAGCCGGGTAATGGAAACATCTAAACAGCGCTGAATCGCTGCTTTTGGCGTGAAGCAGGATAGTCCGTGCAGCGTTGCACCGTTGGCGAGGGCTTCCACTGCGGAATAAAGGGAAAGGCTGTGGACAAAGGCTCCGGGTACCAAGACCTGCTCATCATCGCCCCAGGGAAATTCGACCCGTCCAGCCTGAATACTCTTAATCCAGGAGGGATGGGAGCGAATTACGCCTTTGGGTATCCCTGTTGTGCCGGAGGTGAAGCCAATGAAGAGCGTATTAGGTGCAGGTGGAGGGTGGAGGGTGGAGGGTGGA
>CAYXJG010000140.1:0-11834 GCA_964465285.1 uncultured bacterium | reverse complement strand
CAATTCAATAAATGGTTCGATGGGCTGAAGCCCCGTTTCCTCGATAAACTCTCGGCAGGCTGCCGAAAATGTATCTTCATCCTCGCGGTACTCTCCCTTTGGAATCGTCCAAGTGCCAGCATCCTTCTTAGCAAAGAACGGCCCTCCCGGATGCACTAACAGCACCTCGAGTTCACCATCAATTTGCCGATACATCAGCAGTCCAGCGCTACGCTTTACCATCGCTCATAGAAACGTTGTAGAGGGGTTGATCTAGATTTTCTCAAGTCTGTGCGAGGGTGCGCTGACGTTTCTGGGTCCTGCCTATCTGGGTTCTGTGCAATATGGACAAGACACTCCAGGTTCGCAGGCATCCGTTGCCTGGTCGCGCTCTGAAATGGGATGCCCACAGGTCGGGCACAGTTTATAATGCCCCGGTTCTAGCCCATGTCCGACGGCCACCCGTTCATCAAACACAAAACATTCCCCATGCCAAAGGCTCTCTTCCGCTGGAATTTCTTCCAGATACTTCAGAATGCCGCCCTTGAGGTGGTACACTTCGTGAAAGCCACGCTCCAGCAAATACGCCGTTGCCTTTTCACAACGAATGCCTCCTGTGCAGAACATGGCAACCTTCGGATGCCGGTCTGGATCAAGAGTTGCCTTGGCATAGTCAGGAAACTGACGGAAGGCATGAATATTGGGATTCTCTGCCCGCTGGAATGTCCCGATCGCCACTTCGTATTCATTGCGAGTGTCGATCACCATCACCGATGGATCAGAAATCAGCGCATTCCACTGACTGGGTTCTACATAGGCGCCTACCTGCCGATGAGGGTCAACATCCTCAATTCCCAGTGGGATCAGTTCGCGCTTGAGTTTTACCTTCATTCGGCCAAAGGGGATAGATTCGGCTGTAGATTCTTTACACTCTAAATCATAAAACTCCGGTTTGGCTCTCAGGTAGTTCACCACGACGCCCAGCGCCTCATGGGTTCCGGCTAGAGTCGCGTTAATGCCCTCTGCGGCCAGCAGGATAGTGCCGCGAATAGCTTGACACTCACAAACCGCCAGCAAGTCATCGCGCATCGCTTCGAGTGGCGATAGAGGAACAAACTTATAGAATGTGACAATGCGGTACGGCATCTCAGGCAAAGGATGTGCAGCAGAATGCATGATGGCAAAAAGCATTGTATAGAGCACACACTATCATAATGAATTCCCTGGCAAATACTACAGCAATACGCACGTAGGTTAGGGATCTGCGGCTAAAAAAGATACCGGAAGAAAAGAGCAGCGGGCGCAGCCCGCTGCTCTTTTCTAGGTACCTTTTTTTCTTGCAAGTCCCTTAGGACATTGGAGGAGAGTGTATCCCCCGCGCAGCGGGGGATACACCCCTGAACCTAAGTTCGTAGGGCAGCCGCCAATGGTTCCAGAAATGCCAAAAGGTAGGCTAGCGCATTGCCGTTTTAACCTGTGGCAGCTCATGCATTTTCTTGAGGACGCCTTCCGAAGGGATGTCCTCCCAGGAAAGCTGTTTGTGATTCATACTTCATGGGCACCCGATCTTAGGCTGATGTGCAGCGATCGCACACACCATGTACAGTGACCTCATAGCCCTCGACCCTCAGCCCGGAGCGCACATGACTAAGGTCAACACCTTGCAACTGTTCCCAGGGAATATCCTCGATTACCCCACAGCATCGACACCGGAAATGGTGATGGGGTGCCACATTGGCATCGTAGCGGCAGATCCCTTCTTCCAATAGCACTTCTCGCACCAGCCCTACATCCTGCAACGCCTGGAGGGAACTGTAAACCGTTGCCTGAGAGGTTTTAGGCGCATCCTGGTTAAGGTCGTTTAGAATTTGCTCTGCCGTCGGATGGTCAGTGCGCGTCATCAAATTCGCATACACGGCAAATCTCTGGGGGGTGACCCTCAGCTTCTTGGACTTCAGCGTTTGAACAATCTGATCGGCTTGCTTTTGCATGGTCTCGTTTAACGGGCGATCGCCGCAACATGCCTGGCAGTATGGAGTCTACAGGGCGATGATGTCTAAAATGAGTGTTGACAGCGTGGCTTTTTAGCCAAGGTCTCCTTTTTACGAGCGTAACTCACCTGCTCAGGAATATCGTAGGCTACTTAACAATTACACGGAACGCTCATAAAAAATAAGCGAGTCTAAAAAATAAATGAATCCAACTATTGACTTCTTCCTAACTCAGAATTATTCTAACTTAAGACGGTTTGAAAGCAAAATTTTAAGTTGCTCCAAGCATATTGCTTTGAATCAATTGAGACTTACGCATTAATATGAGCGGCGGCGAATTCATTCCATCACTGCTCACATCAGTCCACTGGGCAATGGGGACGTGTGTAGGTCAAGTACATCTGAAGAGGTATCCAAAGAGGTAATCATGGCTATTATTGAACGTGTGCCTGACGTAGTATTTAAGACTCGTGTTCGCGATGAGTCCGTCGGTGGGTCCAACCCCTATCGCTGGGAAGACCAGACAACCCAGCAAATTTTCGGTGGCAAAAAGGTTATTGTATTCTCCCTGCCTGGTGCGTTCACTCCTACATGTTCGTCTAACCATCTGCCTCGCTATGAGGAGCTCTATGATGAGTTCAAGGCTCTGGGCGTTGATGAAATCATCTGTGTGTCTGTTAATGACGCCTTCGTTATGTTCCAGTGGGGCCAAAAGATTGGTGCAGATAAGGTTTTCTTGCTTCCCGATGGCAACGGCGAGTTTACTCGCAAGATGGGCATGTTAGTGGAAAAGGCGAACCTGGGCTTTGGAATGCGTTCCTGGCGCTATTCCATGTTCGTTAACGATGGCACAATCGAAAAGATGTTCATCGAGCCTGATTTCGGTGACAACTGCCCGACAGACCCCTTTGAAGTTTCCGATGCAGACACCATGCTGGCATATCTGAAGGGTACCGAGCCTGCTGGGGTCTCTGAGCCTCGTCTCGAATTCGTTGGCTAAGCGTTTGTTACATCTTTGGTAGACACCTGGAGGGGAACTGCCCCTTCAGGTTTTAATGCATGAAAGGCCAATTACATATCTCAGTCAACGTCAAACGTCATGAAACTTTCCAGCAAAAATCTCGATACACGCTTGGACACCCTATATGATGCCATCGTTGTTGGCGGGGGCATGGGGGGCTTGTCTGCAGCGATTTACCTGGCCCGCTACGGGTTGAAGTGTCTCGTTATTGAGAAAGGTCGGGGGCGATCGCTCTGGATGCAGGATCTGCGGAACTATGTTGGCTTAGACCCAAGCACGCCGGGTCGTGATGTGCTTGCCCACTCCACTCAGCAGGCGATCGCCTGGGGTGCTGACTATCTGCGAGGCTATGTGGAAGACGTCATCGACGAAGGCGACCAGATGGCTGTGCGAGTGAAAGTCGGCAGAACGGACAGTATGTATCCCGTCTTTCGCAGTAAATACATCATCGCGGCGTCAGGGGTTATCGATGTTTTGCCGCAGCTTGACAATATGCAGAACGTCTATGACTACGCTGGCTATACCCTGCACGTCTGCATGATTTGTGATGGGTTTGATATGTGGGATCAGAAGTCCGTTTTGATTGCTGGGTCTGAATCCCAGATCAACGCTGCCTTTGTATTGAACTGGTACACCCCATACATTTCGGTGCTCACCCACGGGCTCTTTTCCGTTGGCGATGAGATGAAGCAGAAACTCGCCGATCATGGCTACCCGCTTTATGAGACTCCCATCAAGCAGTTCCTCGGAGAAAATCATCACCTGAGTGGCATTGAACTTGTGGACGGCACAGTGGTTGACGCCACCACCGGCCTGGTCAATATGGGATCGGTGTATCACAACAAATATCTGAAAGGCATTGAAGGACTAGAGTGGAATGGGGAAAATCTGGTGACAAACGACATGGCTCAAACCAGTCATGAGCGCGTTTTTGCTTTGGGAGATTTAAAGCAGGGGTTGAATCAGGTTTCTGTTGCCGTAGCTGATGGGACACTAGCAGCAACTCAGATTTGGCGAAATATCCGCCGGGCAAGCACTCCTCGAAAGTGGGAGGAAAACCTGATGGTGAGCCAAGCCTCCTGACCAAACATGCAGGGAAAGAATGGTGTCAACATTGCAGCGTAAGCGCGTGTTAGTTGGGGTAGGTGGAGGCATTGCAGCCTATAAGGTCTGCGAGGTTGTGTCTACCCTGGCAAAGGCGTCCATTGAGGTACGGGTTGTCATGACCGACCGGGCCGAGCAATTTGTTACGCCGCTTACCTTTGCCTGCCTTTCTCGCCATCAAGCCTATGGTAATGATGATTTCTGGGATGCTACCCAGCCCCGTCCCCTCCACATTGAGCTGGGTGAATGGGCTGACGTCATGCTCATTGCGCCGCTAACAGCGAATACCCTGGCAAAGCTGGCCCACGGCATGGCTGATAATTTGCTGACAAATACTATTCTGGCATCGTCCTGCCCGGTGCTTTTAGCTCCTGCTATGAATACGGATATGTGGGAGCAGCTTTCGGTGCAGCAAAACTGGCGGATGATTCTGTCGAATCCTCGATATCGTGGTATAGGTCCCGGTGCGGGCGTTTTGGCGTGCGATCGCGTTGGCACGGGACGCATGGCAGAACCGCAACACATGCTGCCCTATGTGCGATCGCTCCTTTACACAGGGGGGCGCTGGGATCTGGCTGGTAAGCGTATCCTCATCAGCACCGGAAGCACCCGCGAATTTCTAGATCCGGTGCGGTTCATCGGCAATCCATCCACAGGTAAGATGGGGATAGCCCTGGCTCAGGCTGCGGCTCATCGGGGAGCAGCGGTGACTCTGGTTCATGGCCCGATCGAGCCGTCGTTGCTGGCTACTCTCGATGCTGATGTAGCGATTGGCGTGACCTCTGGCGAGGAGATGCGAGATGCAATAATCAGCCATGCTTCTCATGCAGACTGGATTGTGATGGCGGCGGCAGTTGCCGATGTGAAGCCTGCAGAGCACCACGACCAGAAGATACCAAAGCAATCGCTCCCCTCGACGCTTGCCCTGGCTCCCGTTCCCGATATTCTGGCAGAGCTAGGTACGAAAAAACAGCCCTATCAGAGGCTGATTGGTTTTGCTGCTCAAAGCGGTGATATTGTACCCCCAGCCTTGAAAAAGTTAATCCACAAAAACTTAGACGTAATTGTTGCAAATCCCATTGATCAGCCCGATAGCGGGTTTGGGAGCGATATGAATCAGGCTGTCATCCTCAGTAAAGAAGGCGATCGCCAGGACATTCCCCCTAGCACCAAACTCGGCCTTGCCCATCAACTCTTTGATTTCTTAATGACCGGAGCCCATAGCTTAAGCCGGGAATGACTTAGCAGGATATTGGAGCGCTCCGCGCTCCAGTATTCCACCTTAAACCACAAGCCCTGGCCTGCAAAGAGTCCAACTTACGACTTGGCAAAGTTCTCAAATTCACAACGCAAAGCTAGGGGGTTGGGGCGCGCTCAGCGCGCCCCAACCCCCTAGCTTTGCGTGAAACTTGCCAAGTCGTGTCCAACTCTTCGTTTGCCAAAAAATAAGCAAATCTTTTCAATCTGTACTGAGAAAACGGCGATCGCCCTTTCTCTCTTGATCGATTATGACAATGTTTAGCCAACTTCTCTCTCCTTACACGACTTGGCAAATTTCACGCAAGAATAAGGATTTGAGAACTTTGCCAGGTGTGATATGAGACAGTACAAATCAAATATAGGGGACAAATCAAATATAGGGGACAAATCAAATATAGGGGACAGTCTGTTCACTAAGCACAAAATGCCGCCAGGCGATCGCCCCTTTCTTGAGTCGAAATAACTCGTCTTACAGGAGATCGTCCAAGGTACAGGTTCAGTGCACCTACCTGCGCTCCTACGCAGCTAGTGTTGCCTGGTTCAGAAATGAGCTGATCGCTAGATTTGAGGACAGTTGACCGATTGGCATCCAGAGGGCGATCGCCCTCTGTGGCCCTTGTTCGCCGCTAAGCTGCCCGAACCTCACGAGTTAGTATCGACGTTTGCAGGTCTTTAACCTTATCTAAGGAATATAGCAATACGCACTTAGGTTAGGACATTGGAAGAGAGTGTATCCCCCGCGCAGCGGGGGATACACTCTTGAACCTAAGCCCGTAGGGCTATATCTGATGGATTGCCAAATACCATTGGCCTATCATCAAAGCCTATCGACATCAGTAGACAACTCCATCATTTGGCACACCTCAGCACCACGGCTCCTAAAGCAAATTTCTACGCTGAAGATGAAGTTGCTAATGCAAGTGGACTAGCAAATCAATATTACCCGGTTATTGTGGCGTGCATTGCATGCGACAACAACTAATCCCCTATGCAACATTCACCTGGAAAACTGCTAATTCTACTGCTGTGTTTGGAGAAACAACAAAAATATGAGTTACAAAGCGGATAGCTTTATCCATGATTTAGATAAGGTAGCCAAAGTACGTCACGAGTTTGCGGATTACCTGGCTACGATGGCTACAGCCCTCGAGGAGTCAGAAAACCAGGGCAGTACCTCTGGAAAACTGGGGTTGAGTCCCGTGATTGCTGACCTCAACACTGCTAGCCAAAACCTATCGTCTGAGGTCTTTCGGCTACTCGTCCTAGGTGACATGAAGCGGGGCAAAAGCACCTTCCTGAATGCGCTGATGGGTGAAAACCTCTTGCCAACAGACGTCAACCCCTGCACGGCTGTCCTCACCATCCTGCGCTACGGCCCCGAGAAGCGGGTCACCGTGCATTTTAATGACGGAAAAGAGCCAGAAATCTTATCCTTCGAAGCATTCAAGCGACACTATACGATTCGACCTGACCATGCCAAGAAACTGGAAGACGAAGGTACACTCGCCTTTCCTTCTGTGGACTATGCGATTGTGGAATATCCCTTGCCAATCCTGGAGAAGGGCGTTGAAATTGTGGATAGTCCGGGTTTAAACGACACCGAGGCCCGCAACCAGCTAACTCTGAGCTACGTAAATCGTTGCCATGCCATTTTGTTTGTCCTTAGTGCGACACAGCAATTTACTCTGGGCGAGCAGCGATACCTGGACAACTATATTAAGGATAGGGGGTTGACGGTTTTCTTCCTTATCAACGCCTGGGACGAAATTAAGAATCGCCTGGTCAATCCCGACGACGAGAAAGAGCTGAAAGAGGCTGAAGAACGGGTACGTCAGGTATTCCACACGAACCTAGAACCCTATTGCCAGATGGACGGAGAAGATGGGTGTGGTGACGGTGGGCAAGCTTCAGCCCTAGAGGGGCAGCGCGTCTTCGAGATATCTTCTCTGAATGCCCTCCGTCAGCAACTCAAAGGAGAAGACGGAACGCTAGAGGGGACCGGGTTTGATGCGTTCCTCCCAGCGCTTACCAGTTTTCTAACCCAAGAACGGGCGATCGCCGAACTCCGTCAAGCTAAGATACTGGCACGGTACGCCTATCGCACCACCCATGACGCCATTGAGCGGCGCATTCCCCTGCTCAGCCATGATATTGACGAACTCCGAGAGAAGATCTGGTCAGTGCAGCCAGAATTCGAGCAGTTAGTCGATATCCGTGACCAGTTTAAGGATGAAATTCGCGTCATCGGGGAACGGAAAGCGGGCGAAATTACCGATTCATTCCGAGAACACATTGCCCATCTGGATGATACGTTTGAGGAGGACTTTGTTCGGTATCAGCCGGAACTCAAGTTTTTAGACTTTTTGAGAAGGCAAAAGCGGCAAGAGTTTGAATGCGCTCTGAAACAGTCCTTTGAGCAATATTTGACTGACAAGGTCGCGGCCTGGAGTAAGGACGCCCAGCGGGACATTGATCAGGCATTTATCGAACTTGCCCACAGTGCCTTCAAGCATGGCGAGTCTTACAGTCATCTCACCGATCAAATCAATGAAAAATTAACGGGGCATCGCATGGTCAACCGTGCCCATCTCAGCCAAGAAGACGCGTCTCCGGGCTGGGCACGGTGGGCAGTCGGCCTCTATGCCCTCACCACCGGCGACGTGGGGGCGATCGCCATGGCAGGGACAGGGCTATTTAACTGGCGGCAGGTGCTCATGAATCTGGTTGGCGCTACTGCTATCACGGTAGTTTTCACCTTACTCACGGACATTGTCCTCGGCCCCATTGGAATGGCTCTGGCTGGTCTTGGCCTTGGCAGTTGGACGACTGAGCAGGCTCGGCGCAAAGTGCTGACTACGATGAAAACTGAACTCAGTCATTTGTTGCCCCAGGTGGCGCAGGAGCAATCTTTTGTCGTCTATCAAGTGGTTAAAGAGTGCTTCGAGACCTACCAGCAAGATGTGGTCAAGCGTATGAACGAAGATATCGCTGCCCGTAAAATGGAGCTCAGCGAACTAGTGAAGCAAAAAGAGTCCTGCGAAATCGATCGCGACACAGAAGTGCAGCGGCTCAATGGTCTGGATGATGTCGTTCTCAACCAGGCTCACCAGGTTTCCGACGCTTATGACCAGCTTCTGGGCATTACCGTCCTAGAGAACAACCTCACGACGGTTGACGTTGGAGTGGATAGTTCACCTGCTTCTGGCGATCGCCCGGAGGCATTGGCACCTGTGATGTAGGCACGACTTGGCAAGTTTCACGAAGAAACAGGGGTTTGGGGCGCGCTCCGCGCGCCCCAAACCCCTGTTTCTTCGTTGTGAATTTGAGAACTTTGCCAAGTCGTGTATTGAGATGAGTGAGAGGCTGACTCTGCCACCTCTAACGATGAACTGCACTGCCATGGGCGACCCCTTTAATTCTTAAATTGGGGAGATCTGATGAGTATTCATTCTCGAAAGTCTTTCCTATGGCAGAGGTGATTTATGCTACACATCTGAAATCATTGAAGATGATTGATACAAAACTAAAGGACTTGCAAAAAAATAAAGTACCAGAGTAGGGTGTCGGGCTGCGCTCGCCACCCTGCTCTCCAGTACCCTTAATTTAGCCGCAGCTCCCTAAAAACAAAAAGCGCAGTTTATAAAGATCATGGTTTATCGCTCGACGATACATCGTCAAGGAATGAATAATCAAGTAGAAAAATATCAGATGGATCACCAAGTTAGTTTTCAAAACATGGCTGACACCTCCCAGGCCAAACTGTTAAATCAGACAGACTACATTCTGGTCGTTGATGACTCCCCCGATAACTTATTTCTAACCGAAAGTATTCTTACAGAAGAAGGCTACCAAGTCGTTTGTGCTGAAAACGGTAGGGAAGCACTCGATACGATTTCCTCGAATCCGCCCAGTCTGGTTTTGCTGGATGTCATGATGCCTGACATGGATGGGTATGAGGTTACCCGCTGGATGCGGCAGAAGCTCGATTTGCCCTACATTCCAATTTTGTTGGTCACAGCCCACGATCGCCCCTGTGTAGTAGACGGGCTAGATGCGGGAGCTGATGACTTTATCCGTAAACCCATTGTCGAAGTTGACGAGCTGCTTGCTCGAGTGCGATCGCTCCTGCGGCTAAAGCACACCATCGATGAACGGGATCACATTGCTCGGCAGCGAGAGGACTTTGTATCGCGCCTGACGCACGATCTGCGCACACCATTAATCGCGGCGGTGCGAATGTTAACCATGGTTAACCAGGGAGCATTCGGCAAAGTGCCTGACGCCATTGA
The DNA here is from genome assembly GCA_964465285.1 of uncultured bacterium. GTDB lineage: Bacteria > Cyanobacteriota > Cyanobacteriia > CAKZMO01 > CAKZMO01 > JBCCWF01. Next base: position 2,190 of record CAYXJG010000140.1, on the reverse strand, counting down.
AGAGTCTATTAATACAGTCATTGCAAACAATGAGAACCTGCTGGCAATGGTTAACACACTGCTAGAGGTATATCGATACGACGCGGGCAGTAAGTCGTTGACTGTCTCTCGGTTTAACATCTGCAAAATGGTACACGAAGTAGTGCAAGAACTGGCTCCTCTGGCCGAAGAAAAGCATGTTGACTTGAATATAAAGTGCCTATTGCCCTCCATGACGGGAGACGAAAAAACCGAAAATAATGAAGTGAGATACTCTGATGTCGCGCCAGCCGATCCTCAAAAACTCCATAACCAGAGCACTGATGCTGAAAATGCTGTCAGTAGTGCGGATCTGAGTCGTCGAACGTTTCGCATTATGGGCGATCGCCTGGAGCTGCGGCGAGTGGTGACAAATGTGGTCGGCAATGCCATCAAGTTTACCGACCAGGGATTTGTCAATATTGATGTCCGGTTTGAGCCTGATGCTCAACCTGCGAATGATGACAGGGATCAGCATGGCTCTTCCCGAGACGAAACTGGCGATCGCCCCTCTCCAAAGCAGCAGACTTGGTGGGTTATTGTGGCTGTCACCGACTCTGGTGCGGGAATTTCCTCGGATGATCAGACTGAAATTTTCAAGCGATTTCGCCAGGGAAAAAATAAACGGGCCGGCAGTGGCTTGGGGCTGCATCTTGCCCATCGCATCATCGAGGCCCACGGCGGGCAGATTGACGTCAGGTCTCAGCCTGACAAAGGAAGCACGTTTACTATCCGTCTTCCTGTTAATCCAATTGCACCATCTGAGTTAGACGGAGGGGAAGCGTAGGGGCATCAGTCGGGAGCATCTTGGCGCGATCGCCGTAAAAAGGGCACATCGACCACCTTGCCTTCAACATTCCCGACGTTAACCGTCATTCCTACTCCCCCTGCTTTGGTGCGAATATAGCCAAGTCCAAGAGGGCCACTGTCCATCTGCATCACGCTGGTTAACTTGCCAACTTTGGTGTCTCCATGTGTGATCACGGTGCCTGGTTCGACGGCTCCGCTGAGCTGAATTCCCCAAAGTTGCTGCTTCACACCCTTATAGGTATCGAGGCGAGCGATGGTTTCCTGCCCAATATAGCACCCCTTCTCGAAAGACACGGCTCTCCATAGACCCGCCTCCAGGGGATTATAGTCTTCCGTTAATTCTTGCTCGGGCATGGGTCGGCCCTCGGCAATACGGAGTTTTTGCCAAGCCGCATCACTCATTGGAACGGCGTTGGGTCCGGCTAACATAGTCCATAGGTCAGCGGCATGACTCGCAGCGGTGATGAGGGTAAACCCTTCAGTGGCGAGGCCACTGCCTACAGCGATGCGAGCAGGGATGCCCTGGAGATCGTATTCGGCATGGCTTCCATCGGGTTTGCTGTCCCAGCCTGCTATGCCTAATTCTGAAAGCACGGCAGAGCTATGGGGGCCGATCAGGCTAAAGGCAGCAGTGGTGTCTGTCACGTTGGTGAGCGTCACTTTGTCGGCAAAGAAAATAAACCGATCCATCCATTTCATGAGGCGATCGCCACACTCCGGCGACGTCAGCAACAGCACCCGATCCTCCAGTACGTAGGCACTCACCAGATCAATGGTGCGGGCAGTAGAGGTGACAAACACCGTATCGCATCCCTGCCCTGGGGACAGAGCCATGAAGTCGTTGGTGCTCTGGTTGTGGAGAAACTGGAGGCGATCCTCATCAGATACCTCAATGCGCCCCCAGTGGGAACGATCGTAGAGGGCAACACCTGACTGGGCAGCGGCGATCGCCGCTGCATCATCTTCAAAACGTTGAGCGAACGACATCATTAATCGCTATCCTTAAATTTCATCGGTTACTGTATCACAAAAGCCCTTAGGAAGCTGCGGCTAAATGAAGATACCAGCAATTCTCAGTATGGAATTCAATGGGGTAAAAAGGTCGCCTTAGGCGACCTTTTTACCCCTTAAACTGCCCCTTAAACTGCCCCTTAAACATAGACAAGTGAGCACCTATAGGGCGCGAAGTTTCCCAAAATGAGAATTGCTGTGAAGATCCGGAGGAGAGGGGCGCAGCAGGAGAGGGGCGCAGCCCGCCGCCCCTCTTTGAGTATCGGAAGGCAGAATGGAGATTTTTTATGTGCCAAGAGTTCTGCCTATCAAAAACAGTGGGGCTATTTACGCCGTCGAGGACTAGTACTT
>CAYXJG010000139.1:0-11854 GCA_964465285.1 uncultured bacterium | reverse complement strand
CCAAGGTATAGTGCTTTGCAAGCGCATTAAGTACAGCACAGGTGAGGGGCGGCGCAGAGCGCCGCCCCTCACCTGTGCTTAATCAACTTGCACACCGCCATATATCTTTGCAGGGCTGCAACATATCGCCAGGCGTTTGAAACAACCCCCTATTTTTGCGTTGTGAATTTGAGAACTTTGCCAAGTCGTGTCCTAAACGCCTATCCCCTAGACCAGCCATTCGCTCTAGCGCATCTAGACCAGCATTCGCTCTAGCGCATCTAGACTAGCATTCGCTCTAGCGCATCTAGACTAGCATTCGCTCTAGCGCATCTAGACTAGCATTCGCTCTAGCGCATCAATGTTGAGAATCGAAAGCTTATCGCGGTCTCGCGTAATAAATCCTTTCTTCTCGAGTTTGCTCAGAACCCGGGTCACCGTTTCACGGGCTAAACCACTCAGGCTACTGAGTTCTCGGTGAGGCAGATTAGGGATGTCGATGCCCCGCTCTCCAGGCCGTCCCTGGCCATCAGCTAAAAACAGCAAAATATCGACTACCCGCGAAGTGCTGTCAGATTCCCGCAGACGGAGGCGGCGATTAACCTGTCGGAGGCGGCGTGCCATGAGCTGGGCTAAACGAATACCGGCCAGAGGCTCAGTATGAATAAGCTGTACGAAATCCTGAGAGGGCAAATTACTGATGATCGTCGGAGCGAGGGTTATTACGTCTGTAGAACGCGGCACCTCGTCAAGGGGAGCCATCTCCCCAAACAGTTCCCCTTTTCCAAGAATGTTGAGGGTGACTTCTTTCCCATCCAGGTTGTATGTGCGGATTTTTACCCAGCCTTCCATGATGAAGTAGACTGAATTTCCCCAATCGTTTTCCAACAAAATAACCTGGTTAACCGGATGCTTACGAGTTACGACGTGGGATGTCGCTCGTTCAACCGCATCCCCCGGCAACCCTTGAAAAAAAGGCGCATTACGAATTGTGGCAGATTCAGTAAGCTCGCGGGAGCTGTAGCGGTCATCCATGAGGAAACGGCATCCAAAGGTTGAAGTATAAAGGCCCGGCTGGTTAGGAACTCGCCAGCCCTCAGGGAATGCCAAAGGGCAGATGTCCCTTGCAGAGTCTCCCGAAAATATATCCCCTTGAGCTGAGGATATTTCTCCGCAAAACTCACATTGGCGAAAATGTGGGTTTTGCTCTATTCAAGCACATGAATTGGGATGTTGCGCAATTATTAGGTTTTGCAAGGGCGGAGGTGTCTAAGGCGGGGGTATCTTAGGGCGCTTGTTTTGTAGGAGTGCGATCGCCATCGGCAGCAGTCATTGGCGCGAACACCTAAACTGACAGCATGACGAACTAATGGGACTTATGCCAATTCTCGATTTTGGATTTTCGATTTTGGATTGGCAAACCTATAGTTGGCACAGGTTACAGGTTAGCTATCTGTAGTTCTACTTTCAAGAATTGGTATTACGCGGGTCCTTCATATCTAGTGCCTTTTTATGATTCAGCGGGGGCAATTCACCCCCTTCTTAAGTAAACAGAAGTAAGTCCCTACCTAAGCTACGTCGCGTCAATGATTGACTTCATACCTTCGACAGTAGCGGGGATGCTGTTGGGATCCATGAACATGACTTTGCTGCTGGGGCTGCTCCCAATTTCTGCACCCATGTCGATGTATTGCTGAGCCATAAGATACTGGAGAGCCTCCCGGGCCTGAGGGTCGTTCCGCATGGTTTCAGCGATGATGCGGAGAGCTTCTGATGTGGCCTGGGCTTTCAAGACCTGTTCCTGGCGTTCTGCTTGCGCCCTCAGCACGATGGCTTTTTGGTCGGCTTCTGCTTCCAGCACAACAGCTTTCTTCTGCGCTTCGGCCTGGAGGACTTGAGATTCTGCCTTGCCCTTTGCGCTGTTGATGGCAGATTCCCGCTCTCCTTCAGAGGTCAAGATGGCAGCTCGTTTCCGGCGTTCAGCAGCCATTTGCAGTTCCATGGAGTCCTGAACTTCTTTAGACGGAACAATGTCTCGCAGCTCAACCCGTGTGACTTTAACACCCCAGGGATCGGTAGAGATGTCCAGCTCCTTGAGTAGCACTTCGTTGATTTCTGCCCGTGCCGTAAACGTTTCGTCCAGTTCCAGCTTGCCCATTTCGGCGCGAATTTGGGTCAGAACTAAGTTCACCATTGCATCCCGCAGATCGGCGACTTTATAGCTAGCCCGTTCCAGATCCATGATTCGCCAGTACACAACGGCATCGACGGAAATGGAAACATTGTCGCGGGTGATGCACTTTTGGGGAGGAATGTCGAGCACCTGTTCTCGAACGGTTCGCTCGTAGACGACGCTATCGAGAAAGGGCACGGTGAAGTTGAGTCCTGGATCCAGCTTTCGACCTGAATATTTTCCCAGGCGTTCGACTAGTGCCTGGTTGCCCTCTCGCACAATGCGCACGGAACCCATTACGATCGAGCCGCCAAAGACTATGAAAATAAAAAAACTGACAATTCCACCCATTTCAAACCTCCATCAACAACCATTAGGATAAAACACGACTTGGCAAAGTTCTCAAATTCACAACACAAGGATAGGGGTTTGGCGCGTGCTCCGCGCGCGCCAAACCCCTATCCTTGTGTGAAACTTGCCAAGTCGTGATAAAAAACATGTGCTTGGTGTACTGGTGTATTAGTCCTGATTGACTTTTGGAATGAATTTATTCTCGTTCTCTGTCACGCTTGAATCCCTCTTGAGGGACAACAAGTAGGGTATTACCGTCACGTCCGACGATGTGAACCTTTACGTCAGGGGCGATCGCCTCGTTAGGATTCCCGCATTTTGCTTGCCAGGAACATCCCTCATACAAAATGCGGCCTACTTCATCTGGAGGAATCTCAGTCAGGGTTCTGGCTACCTCAGCATTTTTTACCATCGATGGCTGATTCACAGGAATGAACCGACGAGAAACAATAATCATCACCGCCGACAAAAATAGCCAGAGGGCAACCTGGATGCTGAAGCGAGGCTCGACCATTGCCACAAAGGCGACGATGATGGCGCTTATGCCCATAATGAATTCAACAAATGTTGTCGGCACTGTGAACTCTAGAATGCAGAGGACAACACCAGCAATCAGCCAAAGAAGAACCGTTGTATTTGCAAACATAGGTGATGGATTGTATGCAGAAATTGTCCCTCCGTGGTTGGCTTCTGCCTTGGCTAGCAGGAGATGCACGAGCACTGTCGGGATGAGGCGAAGGAACAAAGCTCAATTGAAATTCCCGTGCATAAGCGCAGCGCGGTTTTGCCACGCCGCACCCATACATGGTGCGAATCTGATTGAATACTTATTTCCAGAAGGACTCACAGCCCTAATCTAGCCTACGGTTGACGAAATTTGTTACAGGATTCAATGTATCTTCACGCGATTTCGCAAAACGCGAGTATCCTTTTGGAAACTAAATCGTCAAGCGTATTTCTAGGGCATCTCACATGAGTGTTTCTCCTCAGCTAACCTCTTCTCCCTCTAGCCTTCGTCATCCCTACCTGTGGATCATCGGGCACTTCGTGCATGGACAGGCGATCGCCCAGTTGCCAACGGGAACCCTGGTGGGCGATCGCTTCAAGGTCATTGCGCCCCATGTGTGGAAAGACACACAGCCCGATAGTCCTCTGGAGCGAGACATGGCTATGCCATTTCAAGTGACCCCCTACCTCAAGCTCTATTCCCATCGGCTTCATATCCCAGAGGTTTACGGTGTACTCCAGCCTGAACGATTGGGCGATAGTATGCTGCTGCTGCTGGCCAATGTTCCTGTGGACTCGGCGGGAAATCAGTTGCCGTCTATTGCCACTGCATGGGAAGCGGCTCACCCGACAAGGCAGCTCAACTGGCTTTGGCAAATGGGACACCTGTGGTCAATGCTGGACACCGAGGGAGTGGCTGCAAGCCTGCTGGTTCCTGAAAATATTCGGGTGGAGGGATGGCGCATCCGGCTGAGAGAGCTGTGGTTTGATGGTGCGCCCACGTCATCTGAACCGCCTACCCAACCTGTGCTTGGTGTGCCATCATCGTCCCTCAGAACACTCTCCCTCAAAAGCCTGGGGCACCTCTGGATGACCTGGTCAGAGACAGCGCACCCCAGCATTCGGGACGGAATTCGGGCGATCGCCCAGGCATTACAGCAGCCAGAGATAACCTGGAATGAAATCGCGCCTGCGCTCAACACCATGCTGCTGCGCCACGCGGCACAGATGCCGTTTAAGCTCGACATCGCGGGAGGCACATCCCCCGGCGCGGAAACATCGTCCAGCCCATCTCCCAATGAAGATGCGTGCTATCCCGTTACCCTGAGCGTGAATGGTAGCCCGGTGGATGAATCAGATGGCTTGAGTCCCCGAGTGGCCATTGTTTGCGATGGCATCGGCGGCCATGCTGGGGGCGAAGTGGCTAGCCATCTGGCAATCCGCACCCTGAAGCTTCAGCTCAGAGCCCTGTTTGAAGATTTGGCATTGGAAAATGCGCCGTTGCCTCCCGATATTGTGATGCGGCAAATTGAGGCTGCCATCCGGGTCGTCAATAACCTGGTTGCTTTCCAGAACAATGAGCAAGGACGCGAAGCCCGGCAGCGCATGGGCACAACACTAGTAATGGCGATCCAGATTCCTCACCAGATTGAAACGCCATCAGGTACAGCTAACACCCATGAAATCTATATCGCCCAGGTGGGCGACAGCCGAGCCTACTGGCTGACCCCCACCTATTGCCAATGCTTGACTGTGGATGATGATGTCAAGACCCGCGAAATCATAGCGGGCCGGAGCCTGCCCCGAGAAGCAGCCCGACGGGCAGATACGATCGCCCTGACCCAAGCCCTGGGCACTCGCAGCGGAGAATACTTGCACTTAAAGCTCCAGCGGTTCATCGTTGAGGAAGATGGGGTGATGTTACTCTGTTCGGATGGTCTCAGCGATAGCCAGATGATTGAACGTCACTGGCAGTCGATGGCCAATCATGTCTTGCACGGCAAGCTCCCCCTCAACAAGGCCGTCGGCATCTGGCTAAAGCTGGCGGAGCAGCATCACGGCAAGGACAATGCCTCTGTGGTTCTCATGCGGTGTCGCGTGTCCCGGACGTCCCTTGACCTCTTTGACCCACTCACTCCAGCGCAGCCTACCCGTCAACGATCAATCCAAAAGCAACCTGCTCAAAAGTCCGAAAGGAGCAACACAGAGAAGGCAGGTGGGAAAGCCAAACGTTCCCCATCCCATTCCCCTGTGTCACCCACCGCTGCGGCTCCCCGTCAGAGGAAGGCAGCATCAGCAAAGACGCCTCCTCCCCAACCGGCGGCGATGCCGCCATCTCCCTCTGCGAAATCTGATTCAGATGTCCTGTCTACTGTAGAGTTTCGTCATGTTAACGCAGATTTCAGTCCTGCCCCCTCCTCCAATCGGTCAGCTAAGCCCAAGTCGTCTGCGGAACATGCGCATTTACCCGATCGCCCTTCTGATTCGTCTGATGAATTGGAACAGTTGGCAAAGACGCTACTTGAATCTGAAGCACACCGTGCCGACATGGAGGAAACTGAGCGACCAGGGGACGATGAGCCAAGCTGGAACATCTTTGCCGTCGCCGTGGGGCTGTCTGTTGTGATGTTTATCACTGGAGCTGCCGGGGTATTCGCGTGGCGGCAGTTTGCCCCTGACGCCTTTAATGAACACGTGCAGGAAGCAATGGATAGACTCTCTAAACAATTCCTGGAAATAGTTCCATCTAAATCTCAAGGAGTCGAGGATTAAATCGGAAGGGATAGGGCTATCAAGCAACGTTACTCTACCGAGAATATACGGTTTTCGGCAGACACTCGTATAATGTGTGGCAGTGGATGCGATACAATTCACCAAGCTTGCTGTGACGTTAGGAGTAGAGTAATGGGTCAACGCCTTCAGGTCGAATCTCAAACCTCACTACAGAAGATCGGGCCGCAAGATGAGCAGACCGTGGCAGCATCTCAACTCAGAGATAGTAACAATGCGACCGCCACGTTGCCTCCTACATTGCGGACTGCCATGGAGAGTTTGGATGTTGATCTGAACCAGGAACTCGATCGGTATCGCCGCCATATGGTTGCAAAGCGGCAGGGTCGGCAGGGGGCTGGGACAGATGATGCTGCGCGATGGCATTCCTCAGGGTCACGTGAAACTCAGACGTTGGCGATCGCCCCCCGTTCTACCCCATTCCCAAAGGCCACCTCAGACGCCCTTGAAGAATCTGCCCCAGATGGCTACCTCGCCTCCTCAGAAGCATTGTTGCGTAGCCTGCACGAATCCAACCCCTCAGAGCATCCGCTATCGGTCAGTTCCCCGGACGAATCAGGAAGTGGCGCGGCTGATACTGGTTTGTTCACTAGCCTTATGACGCCGCTAGGCATCGGTTCGCTAGTCTTACTGGTCATGTCTAGTGCAACCCTCGGCTATGTCTTGATTAATCCAACCCTGCTGTCCCGTGGAGCCGGGGACGATTCAGCTCATTCAACTGTGTTTGACGATGCCACGTCCGACCGCACGGGTATTTCTCCGGATCTATCAGCGAGCGAGTTTTCCGAAATCGACCTGCATTCCCTTAGTTCTCTTCCAGCACAGCAGCGGCCATCGCTCTCAAATTCCTCTCCGGAGGGCACAGAGGGCGTTAATGATGAGACACCAGAGAATGCAGCCCTAGAACCGTCTCAGGTGGAGCCTGTATCCCCTAGCGATACGATGGCTGCTCCCCCTGCGGTTCCATCTCCGGCTCCAGTGCCGTTTTCCAACCCCCAGGCTACTGAATCTCAGCCTCCTTCCCTCCCTGCATCTGCCGCCACTATTCCTTCACAACCTTCTCCTTCGCCGACCTCTCCATCCACAACGGCTTCACTGCCATCTGCGCCCACTCCTCCATCCCCTTCATCCTCTTCAGTCGCTGTGGCTACTACAGCCCCTCCATCCCAGGAAAACTATGTGTATGTCGTGACTCCCTACACGGGCGATCGCAGTCTGGAACAGGCGCAAGCCGCAGTATCAGGTGCCTATGTTCGGAACTTTCCCCAGGGAGCGCAGGTACAGCTCGGGGCTTTCAGTACGCCAGAGCGAGCACAGAGCCTCGTGCAAGAGCTCAACAGCCAGGGCATTCCCGCCCAGGTCTACTCCCGCTGAGATGAGTGAATTTCCCCTGCTCTGACCCCCTCGCGCTAGACTAGCAGTCGGTTCCATTCATTGCTTTGAAGACGAGTACTATGGCTAAGCTTAATATTCCTCAACGGCTTGCCGACGAGCTGTCTCTCAAGCCGTTTCAGGTACAGAATGCCCTAGAGCTGTTCGCTGAGGGAGCAACGATTCCTTTCATCGCCCGCTACCGAAAAGAACGAACCGGGGAACTGAACGAAGTGCAACTGCGGGAATTAAGCGATCGCCACACCTATCTGACGGATCTGGAAGAGCGTAGGCAGGTGATTCTCAAGTCTATTGAGGAGCAGGGTAAGCTTACTGACGAGCTACGCCAGAACATTGAGCAAACTCTTCAAAAGAACGAACTAGAGGATCTGTATTTGCCCTTCCGGCCAAAACGTCGCACCCGTGCAACCATGGCGCGGGAACGGGGGCTGGAGCCTCTGGCAGCATTCGTTAAGTCGCTAAATACTCGCCATGCTAAGGCACAGTCGCTTGCGGCAGAGGCGGTGAAATACGTGGATGAGGCCAAGGGTGTTAAGAATCCTGTGGATGCGCTCAAAGGTGCGTCGGATATCCTGGCAGAAGAAGTGGCAGATACGGCAGAAATCCGTGCTTGGTTCCGGGACTATCTGCTGAAGAGGGGAGTATTTAAATCTCAGGTAAAAAAAGATTTCCCAGAAGGCACAACGAAGTATGAGATGTATCGGGAATATGAGAACCCGGTTAAGGCGATCGCTCCCCATAACTTACTTGCCCTCTTTCGTGGAGAAGCAGACGGCGTGCTGAACGTTGAGATTGCCTTTGACCTGGAGGATGTGTTGAGATACCTGGAGGGACGAGAACTCCACAGCAAGATTTCAGAAGTAAGAGAGTTTTACCAGGCGATGCTGGCGGATTCATTTGATCGCTTGATTAAAAACTCTGTTACTAGCGAAATCCTCAGCCTTAAGAAGCAAGCAGCCGATATTGAGTCTATCCGTACCTTTGAGGTAAATTTGCGAAACCTCCTGTTGGCAAGTCCTGCGGGCATGAAGCCCACCCTTGGCATTGATCCTGGCTTCCGCACAGGCTGTAAGGTAGCCGTACTCGGTGAAACGGGTCAGTTTCTCGAATATCAAGCGATTTTTCCCCATACGGGAGTTGCAAAACGGGAAGACGCCGCTCGCACGCTCAAACACCTAATCCAAGAATACAGCGTTGGGCTGATTGCCATTGGCAACGGGACGGCTGGCCGCGAAACAGATGCCTTTGTCAGTGAGGTTCTGCAAGATTTGGAGCAGAAGCCTACGAAGGTTATGGTGAATGAGTCAGGAGCCTCTGTCTATTCGGCGAGTCACGTCGCTCTAGAGGAGTTCCCGAATCTAGATGTGACTGTGCGCGGGGCTATCAGCATTGGTCGCCGCCTGCAAGACCCCCTGGCAGAACTGGTTAAAATTGACCCAAAATCCATCGGTGTCGGGCAATATCAACATGATGTGGATCAGAAATTGCTGAAGAAAAAGCTGGAGGAAACTGTTGAGAGCTGCGTAAACTATGTGGGCGTTGACCTGAATACGGCATCGAAGAAGTTGCTGACCTTTGTATCAGGACTGTCCTCAACTGTGGCGAATAATATCGTGACATACCGGAACCAGAATGGGGTGTTTGGCGATCGCAAACAGCTTCTCAAGGTTAGTAAGCTCGGCCCAAAAGCCTTTGAACAGTGCGCCGGATTTCTGCGCATTCGGGACGGTAAGAATCCCCTGGATAATACCGCCGTTCACCCAGAGAGCTATGGGGTGGTAGAGGCGATCGCCCATGACGTAGGTATTTCCCTTGATCGGCCTACTCAGATCGCGGCTCAGCTCAAGACAACTAATCTGGAGAAATACGTCACCGATACCGTTGGCCTCCCCACCCTCCACGACATCCTGCAAGAGCTAGAGAAACCTGGACGCGACCCCCGTGATGTGTTTACATATGCCGAATTCAAAGAGGGGATTAACGACATTGCTGATCTCGAAGCCGGGATGGAGTTGGAAGGGGTTGTAACCAACGTAGCGAACTTTGGTGCGTTCGTAGATATCGGTGTTCACCAGGATGGCCTGGTTCATATCTCTCAGTTAGCCGATCGGTTTGTGTCTGACCCGAAAGACATCGTGAAAGTGGGCCAGGTGGTCAAGGTCAAGGTACTAGAGGTGAATGAAAAGCTAAAGCGGATCAGCTTGTCTATGCGGTCGGGCGATACACCGACTGAAGCCAATCGGCGGGGGAAGAAACCCCAGCGCTCTAAGAAGACGGAAATGCCTGCCAAGAAGCAGGTTGCAGACCACCAATCTGCTCCATCCTTAGATGCCCTCAAAACAAAATTCAACAAGAAACTATAGAACTAGTATTCGGCTGCATAAGTCTCGATACCGATCCGCCCCCACCCATGAGGCAAAAGCTATTGGGTAAACTACTAGTACTCGACGGCGTAAATAGCCCCACTGTTTTTGATACACGACCTGGCAAGTTTCACGAAAAAATAAGAGTTTGGGGAGCGCTCCGCGCGCCCCAAACTCTTATTTTTTCGTTGTGAATTTGAGAACTTTGCCAAGTCGTGTTTGATAGGCAGAACTCCTGACACATAAAGAATCTCCATTCTGCCTTTATCCTTCTGACTTCTGCCTTCCGATACTAGAGGTCTTCATTCTGAAGCTCACTAATGTTGCGGGGGATATCCAAACAAAATTCTGACCCTTTGCCGAGTTTGCTGGTGACTGTGATCGTTCCCCCCATGATGGACACTAGCGACTTAACGATCGCCAGTCCCAGGCCAGTTCCTTCATAGCGGCGTGTGGTGCTCTGATCCCACTGATGAAAAGGTTCAAAGATGGTTTTGATGGTTTCCCTGTCCATGCCAATGCCGGTGTCTTCGACTCTGACGATGATGCGATCGCCCTCGGTATGCCCCTCACTAACCGTCACCCGCACGTATCCCTCTTCCGTAAATTTAATGGCGTTGGACACCAGATTAATCAACACCTGCCGAAAGCGCACCGGGTCATTGACTACATAGGGATTACCTAAATTAAGGCTAAGCTGGAAATCTAAACGTTTTTCGATAGCGAGCGATCGCAGTTCGTCCGCCATCGTTGTAACCACAACATTCAAGTTGCACGGCTGCGGCTTGATGTCCAGCTTTCCGGCTTCCGCCTTGGATGAATCTAGCAGCTCATTCACCATCGTCAACAGCTTTTTGCCATTGTTCAAAATCCGCCGTACCATCTCTTCCTTTTGAGGCGATAGGGGTGTTTTGCGCTGGCGCAATAGTAGTTGTGAGAATCCAATAATTGCATTCATGGGAGTTCGCAGTTCGTGAGAGATGGTCGCTAGAAAGCGAGACTTCATCAGCGACGCTTCGGTAAGCTGAATGTTTTGCTGTTGAATTCTGAATCGCTGGCTCTCCAACTCTTGGTTTTGGCTGACTAAAAGTTGGTTTTGCTCAATCAACCGCTGCTCTGCTTGCTTTCGGGTTTCAATTTCTCGCTCCAACTCCGCATGGGATTGTTTCAGCTCTCGCGTACGTTCAGCAACGCGGGATTCCAAATCAGCGTTCAATGCCTGCAACGCGGCCTCTGCCTTTTTGCGCCGCGAAATATCCTTCATGGCAACAACTGCACCTAATCGCTGACCCTCTGGGCTATTGATGGGGTCGCCGCTCGCAAGGACTATTCGAGGATGCCCATTTTTCGGCACAATCATCATCTCAACATCACGAATAGATTCTCCATGCAAGGCACGATAGAGAGGAACGTCTTCCATTGGCATAGGTGTTACACCGTCTGCCAGATACAAATCGTAGTAGTTTGACCATTGATCGGGCGGAATGGCCTCTGCAGGAAGCTGGTGGAACTCCTGGGTAGCACGGTTAAAAAAGGTTAAATGCCCGTCTGAATTACAGGCAACAATACCGTCTGATAAATTTTCCAGGATGGCATTCAAGAATTTTTGCTCCGATAGTAGGGACGTTTGAGTATTCACCTGGAGCTGGGCGTGGCTGAAAATGTCGCCCCATTCATAGGGCGTCTGTTGTTGAGGGGGTTCCTGCCTGGGGCTTTCGGGTTTAGCAGAAGCAACTCCAGGCGCATGATAATGGGCATCCCTATTCGAGCCTGTATCACTAGAACGCCTTTCATCAGAGTGCGCCCTGTCTGAAGGTCTATCATCCAAGGGAAGAAAAGTGACGTGTAGGGTACACCAGGAATAGGTGCCATCAGCTAACCGGAGTCTCACGTCAGCTTGAAAGGAACGCCGATTGTGTATGGCCTGTTGCAAAGCGGCCAATGTCTGCTCTCGCTCGGCAGGATGAAAAATATCAAAAAAGTTGGAGTGGCCTAAATTTGTCATGCTTTATCCGATTTTCTGATCCTTCTCAATCACTGAATATTATTACTCTGATTCACTCATAGGGCGTCTCACTAGAGACACGGTTAAGTAGGGGAGCAGAATTAATTATAGAATCTATAAAACCCTGCGCCGCCCGCGCAACGGGGGGCGCAGGGTCTTATATCCGGTTTTAATTGTGTCAAGCTATTTCAAGCTACTGCAGCAATTGTAAATTCGGAATTTGACAGTTTTGAGTACCCGCCGAGAGGATAGAGCAATCGAGTCAGGGGCTGACCATGGAAGAGCAACGGCTGA
>CAYXJG010000138.1:0-11936 GCA_964465285.1 uncultured bacterium | reverse complement strand
GGTTTCACGGTTTGAGTAAAGAAATTTGTTCACACTCCAGTAATATCGCAATACGCACTTGGGTTGGGACATTGGAGGAGAGTGTATCCCCCGCGCAGCGAGGGATACACTCTTGAACCTAAGCCTGTAGGGCTACACCAATCCTCTAAATTCCGGCTACAATTGCCCCCCCGATCGAGGATTTTCTTTGCAAAACCCTCAGCCCATTCCCAGTCAGGTTCGCTAGTCTAGTATTATGGCGGTGTGCAATTGGTTCAGCACATCCAAATATGTTGAGTGGCAGCGCAGAGTGCCGCCACTCAACAAGCTGTACTTAATGCGCTTGCACAGCGCTATAGGATCGAGGATTAAATAACGCGAACCAAATCTTTATTAGAGCGGCGCGGCATCGCCGCGCCGCTCTAATAAAAAGGGATTTTATTTAATCTTCGTTCCCTAGGGCAATAGCATGGAGGACAAGATGCAATGCGGCACTTAAATCATGTGATCACAGCTTCAGCAGCAGCACTCGGGGCGATCGCCTTCAGTGTCGCGGCCCAAGCCATTCAACTTGCTGATGGAACTGTTTACTTTGAAAATCCACCTCGGCTCATTGATTCATCTATCTTAGAACGGTCTGTTGCCGACAGTAATGTCAAATACTACTTCCATCTCACGGTGCCAGAGGACGCAGGCGAAGCGCTCCAGCGTGTTGAAATTGCCCAGCAGCACGGCGACCTGTTCACACGAGAAGTGGAATTTGAAGCAGAAGAAAGTACAGCGCATATCGGTCATCGCCGTCGTGGAGATGACATCAGTATTGAATCGGTTCAATTTGACGAAGATATTCAGAGGATTACACTGACATTCAACCCGCCTGTTCCTCCTGGCACAGATTTAACGGTGCGACTCAATGCGGAGCGCAATCCCCGACGAGCAGGTGTTTATCTATTTGGCGTTACCGCTTATCCAGAGGGTGATGTCACCTATGGCCAGTTTCTGGGCTATGGCCGATTCCATATTTATGACAATGGAAGTGATTTCTTCAGAAGTTTTTCCCACTCCTTGAGAGCCTATCCAAAAACTCGTCAGAGTTTTTGATATCCCAATGCTCTTGAGGGGGCACTACTCAGGCTGAATCATAGTCGGTATAGTTGGATTGCCCAGGAAGACTTGCTTGAGGGCATCCAAAACATTGAGTCCTTGCTTATTGAGGGTTGAAATATAGCTGCGAATGCTAAATCCTTCCAGGCATCCTAGCGACAAGTCCTGATAGCCCTGCCACCCGCAGGCGGGACGCCGATACAACGGCCGCTCGTATTCCCAGAGATGCTCCCCCGCTTCGGGTAATCGGTCACAAGCCAGTTTGTAAATCGGGTCATGCCGCAACACGCTACTATTATTGGCATCTTCATAGCCGCCGATGAGTTGGTACACGACTTGGTAAGTTTCAAGAAAAAACAGGGGTTGGGGGGACGCGGAGCGTCCCCCCAACCCCCTATCTTTGTGTTGTGAATTTGAGAACTTTGCCAAGTCGTATTGCTACACCCGTTGTCAAACCAGTTGCTCTAAACTGTGTATGATCTTGTCCGGCTCTCGCCACTCCTCGATGGCCTCTGCCAATCTTGAACAAACGCCTAGTTGCTCGCCGGCCTAGCGGACCAAAAGCAGGCCAGCATCCGAACTCAATTCCAGGTCTGAAAACTCAACCTGAAGCTGACGAAGGTGATAAAAATCTAACGGCAGTGCCGTTTCCCACTCTGTCATGGCACAATGGGGACAGCTTTTTTCTCCAAATATCTGACTTTATTACGTTTCAGGCTCTTTTTTCTATCCCTCTTGCACTTTTCATGAATAATCCAAGTTAGCGAGTTACGATTATGATTACTGTCTCATGAACCTCCGGATAGTTACCAGGGACTACCAATGAGCGTAAACCCTGACCAAACATAGGGATGAATCAATGGCGGATGCTCCGGATCTTGTAATGCGAGAGGCGCGGCGATAGTGGCATCTGTGCCCAGTAAGATATTGTTCTCAAAGCGAACGTCCCCATCTAACAACGCTAGTTGGGCGCGACGGAGTGCTTCAGCCTTAATCGTCACCTCCGTGGCATTCAGTTGCTGATAAAATGTCGCCATCAGCCCTAATGTACCTAAATCGCTTGCTTTCCAAAGGCTTGCCAATACGGATTCTGTGCCTGTTTGCACCGCTGCTCCCCCGAATCCTAATTCGGCTTCTTCATCCCCCCTCGCAGTCTCGCACGCACTCAACACCAGAAGCTTTACGTCATCCCAGCCCATCTCTGATACCTCGCCCAAGGGCAACTGCTCACCAAAAAGCTGAATGTAGGAATCACCAGGATCTCCTGATCTAAAGGAGGCATGGGTTGCCAGATGCACGATGCCATGAGGTGTTTGTTCTTGAGCCGTCACCAAGTTTTCCCGAGTAAACGTCTCATTCAGCAGCAGGGCATCGCGCCAAAGCTGTTGTACGATACTCAATACTTCCTGGCGGGCACCTGGTAAGGGTTCTAAGTCAGAAAATCCAGAGAAGTCAGATGCTCCCCCCGCCAACACCTCGGATGTTTTGATATCTTCATAGATTGTATCCGTCAGGCTAAGACTGGGCATCAACCCAACGCTGTAGCGGCGGATAATAAAGTCATTGCCATTGTGTAAGGCGGCAAGCGGAGTGGAACGAAGTTCTGGTTCCATAATGAAGCTGAGGTTGTCAATGCCTCGTGCCTCCAACGCATCTTCTAAGGGCTGGATGAGCCAGCGGTATAGGGTCTGAGAAACAGGTAAGTATTCTTCATTCATGCGATCGCTACTTCCAGAATCGCGGTGACTAGCGCGTCCGCTACGAATCACCTCCCGCGTCAGAGTTTGAAAGGTCTGTGTGACCGCCTCGCGGGTACCGCCATCAGTGACTCGGGCAAGAACAGGCTCTCCCTCTGCGGTGACTAGTAGCACATGGAGGATATCATTCGTCTGCTCAACCTCCTCTACGCCAAAGAACACCACATCCTCAATGTAATTCAATGTCCGGGGATAGAAGAAAGCGTAGATCAGGGCAGGACGTATGCCTGTCTGTCTTCCAATGCGATCGAGGGTACTGCGAATACCATCTAAGGTCAGAATCGGCGTGTCTGAGAGGCCGAGGTAGTCTTCCGTCTGCTGAGTAAAATATGCTTCGAGGGGAAATACATCTGTGTTAACTGCTACCTCACCGATTTCCCGATCACCCTGATCTAACTGCTCGATCGGACTCTGCCAATTAGGTTCTGCTGGAAAATCTTGAGTCAGGATGCGAATGTTGCCCGATATCCCAAACTGTTCGAAGGTTCCTGGAAACGATGCGAATGGAGTAATTAAGTTGAGTGCTCCTGGTGTGCCCGTGACGATCGCTCCATCGGTGCCATTGTTCTCCAAACTCGCGACATTAAAGGGTGTCACCAGCAACCCCCCAAAATGACGAATGGTGATGGATCCGCCCTCTGTGCCACCGATGGCAGAAATGCTGGCGATGCTGCCATCAGCTGCTGTAAACGCTCCCGTTGCCCGAAAAAACTGTTCAGTTGTGGCATCAATACTGCCTCCGGTGCCATTGGCGCTTTCAGTATTGATAGACACTACTTCGATATCGCCTTCGGGATCGAGGATAATATTCCCCGCCGCTCCATCTTCTGTGCTGGTGTTAATTACTCCCGTGGTAATGCTGACCGGGGTCTCCACCCTCACATCGCCGCCGCCATTTACTCCCGTTGCGATCAGATCACCACTAGTGATGCTCCCGTTAGGGCTGAGTAAGATAATGTCACTGCCCGTCGTTGCCGATGAGGCATCCAGGTTACCTGCTTGGAGATTTCCCTGGTTGCTCCGTAGGCGAATTCTGTCGCCATTCGTGGCGATCGCTCCAGTTGTGATGTCCCCGTCAGCGAACAACTGGAATCCATTTGCGCCATCGGGACTATTAACGAGGGCATTAATGGTGATCGCCCCGGAGAGAGCCGTGATTGAGGCTGGACTAATGAGAGTTGTGGGTGTATCAATCTCGATATCACCGCTACCCACTTGAACATCGCCGCCTAAGTTGAGCCGACGAGCCGTTTGCTCCAGGGTTCCTTCGAGGGACATCCCCTCTTCGATAGTGAGAATGCCTGTGGTGTCAATCGACAGGTTAACTAGTGATTGATCTGCGCCTACTGCATCAGCAAAGGTAATATCGCCACTTTCTGCATTGGCTGTTAAATCATAGGTGCCATCGACCGTTCCCAGAAAATTGATGTTGCCACCCCCAGACTGCAATGTTGCATCGGTGACTAATACAGTATTTCCCAGAGTAATATCCGTTCCCGTGGCATTGATATCTGCACCAATGCGAATCAGACCCTGTCCCGCTTCTAAGACCACTGGATCATTGAACGTAACGGCATTTTCGACCGTGATGCCTCCCGTATTGTCGGGAGAACCAAGGGTGATTTCGTTAAAGTTGCTCAGGTTCGAAATCTCATCAGCGCTCAAATCAAGAGCCTCTGTGTCTCGGGTGGTGCCAAGGGCGATCGCCCGGTCTGCCGTCGAAGGCTGTAAACGCAATGTTCCTGATCCAGTCACTGCATTCCCTATCTCCACATCATCTGCGGTCAGGGTCAAATCAGTGTTGCCAGCATCCACTGGTTCATTGATTAAGATATTCGCCGTGCCGGAACGCATCTCTACCGCTCCTGTATTTCTGAGCGTGACTGGAGCATCCAGAGTAATATTCCCATTATCTGTTACTAGATCGCCTCCCAGGTTCAATCGTGAGCCTTCGATAGAGACTCTGCTGAGAGGACGTGTACGGCCAATACTTCTACTAACATCTATTCTGTTGTCTCCGGTATTGATTGCTAACGAATAAGGTATATTAGATTCTGAGTTAATATTACCTGCAATGGTCAGCACTCCTGCATTGCTTCCCCCTAGCGTATTGGTTGTAATCCTGACATCGTCAGCTAGATTCACAGGACCGTTAAGTTCAATATTTCCACTGCTCGAATTTGCAGTTCCAATCGTTCTATGAACGCCATCAACGAGACCGATAATTTCTGAAGTGCTAATATCACCACCGATAGAGATTCTTGGGCTTGTGATTTGAATGGTGCCTCCATTGACGCCTGTTCCCGTACTGATGACTCCAGTAATGACCTGAATTGGAGATTCCAAGATAATCGTTCCTGCGGCGGCATCAGGCTGATCAGTTATATTCGCAGCCTGAAGGCCACTAATAAATGCCTCATTAGCGGTGTCTTGAGCGGCACGGCTAACATCGACCACACCAGAACGACTAATAATGGTGATGTTTCCTGCGCGATCGCCCCCCGCAACCGATGACGTCGAGACAGTCGCTGTCGTTATATTACCTTCGGCTTCGAGCCGAATATCAGCCCCGCTCCCTTCCGATGCTCCAGCGGATAAAATACCTCGACTGGTATTAATCGAGTCTGGTAAGTCCTCGCCAATTCCCTCAATCGTAATACTTCCGGCATCAAATGGATTAGGCGTCGGTGTGTCGTCGGTCAAATCAGAATCAGCAAATGTGGTAATACTGCCTGTATTGACATTCCCGGTAGCCTGGATAATGACGTTTGCTCCACGGGAAGTAATTCCACCTCGTGTGCTGATTAGTCCTGTTGTGACATCGACTCCAGAAATGGTGACGGTTCTTACTTGTGTATTGGTATCAGTCTCATTTCTAGCAATCAGGACTGCTGTTTCTTCTATCTCAAAGTTTCCTCCACCCAGCTGATCAGCATTTGCCATGAACGTTACATTCCCGCTGCCACGGGGGATTTCGAGTTGATTATCACTGACATTGCGAATTTCAATATTATTATCTGCCCTGAAGGTTAGGTTCGTATTACCATCCCATGTTTCTAGAACACTCTCAGCAACTGTGGCATCTGCACCAGAGGAGATAATGATGTTTTCAGGATCAAGTAAGAGTGTTCCATGGCTTCCATGGACTGAACCTAAATCCACATTACCTGTAAACTGTAATGATTCGTGCCCTGAGACTTCGGCAAACCCGCCATCACCCCTGAGTTCACCCCCTGTGGCGGTCAAGTTGCCGTGGAATACGGTCGTATCATCCGCCCAGATAAGAATACGTCCCCCATTGCCTGTACCGAGGGCATCCGCATGGATGGAAGCGTCGGGACTAACATAGGTAACGCTGGCGTTAGGAATCACGCCATTGCCCTGGTAGTCGCCGCCGATGCGGATAATGCCGCCGTTGCCAGGGGCAGATGCGTCGAGGGTGGCGCTGAGGATAGCGATGCGATCGCCCAGGATGTCGATTTGGGGAGGAGGTGAGGGGGTGGATGGGTGGATGGGCGGATGGGTGGTGCTGACGGTGCCGGAGATGATGGTGGTGCCGGGAGCAGTGGAGATGGAGGTATTTGGGATGGGGGGGGTGGAAGTGGTGAGATGGACGGTGCCGTCGGGGGCGATTGCCAGCCCCATGTCGGGTAAGGAGCCTCCGGTTAGTAGCTTAGGGAGGCTAAGTGGATTGCTGGGTAAGTCTGTCAGGTCTTCGGTGGGAAGTTCCAGACTGAGAATCATACCTTCTTGAGTGAGGCGCACCTGACTTTCACCAGGGACGGCGGCGACCGTGATGGTGCCGCCCGGTGCCTCTAAGGTTCCGGTGTTGATGACCGTGCCGCCGAGTAAAATAAGATGGCGGTTCTCTGTCACCGATAAGGTGCTCGCGTTGATGAGGGTACCTGGCATAGACGATGAGAACACAAAGCCCGTGGGGTCGCCTACCAACGTGGCATAGTCGGGAGAGCCAAACAGGTCAAGCCAGCGATCGCCAAATTGAACTCCATTAGCGGTACTTGCCGTAAAGTCAGCGGGTACGTCCAGTCGCGCATTGGGGCCAAAGATAATTCCCGCTGGATTTAGTAGAAACAGGTTGGAGTCGCCCCCACTAACCCGCAGCAGCCCATCAATCAGGGATTCCTCACCCCCCTGGACGCCTGCAAGAATGTTGCGAATATCGGGATTTGAGAGGAAGGTGACAATCTGTTCACGGCTAAGGTTAAACTGCTCGAACTGGTGAAATAAGTTTGTTTCATCCCCTGACCGCATTCCCCCGGAAATATCGATGCGCTCCCCATCGCGGGTGATGATGGTATTAGTACGATCGCCTGCTGGTGTAATGGTTTGTGCTAGAGCTGATAAAGTAAGAAATGGATAGAGCGGTAGCGTTAGAATGGAGAGGGGGGCGATCGCCCCCAACAGGCTCGTCGCGCATCGGTTGATGGCGACGCATCGGTTTGCGGTAGGCCCGGATCGTCTCATCGGCATTGGCGTATCCTCATTCCCCTGATTGTCGGTCGAGTTAGTAAACGCCTGCGCTTCAATGATAGTCTCAGGTCAGATGACGGATTCCTCTAATAAGGAAAAATTCAGTTTTCTGTTGCGATTTCTCAAGAAATATTGCCAATAATAGCAAAATATAGAGATTAATGAACGGCTGTTCTTCAAAAGGGTTGAGATGAAGGGGGGAAGTGGTTACATGGAGAGAAATCCATATGCTCAGAAATCATGATCTGAAGTGACGACTCATATAGACTTGTCCGGGGATTAGGGTGGCGTGCCCGCTCAGCGGGCACGCCACCTTAATCCCCGGACAGATCTCATACCAAACGGTGTACAGTA
This sequence comes from uncultured bacterium, assembly GCA_964465285.1. GTDB lineage: Bacteria > Cyanobacteriota > Cyanobacteriia > CAKZMO01 > CAKZMO01 > JBCCWF01. Next base: position 4,251 of record CAYXJG010000138.1, on the reverse strand, counting down.
TGCAAGCAAGTGAATCTCCCCAACGACTTTCAAACCCAGGTGCTTGATACCCTGGGCCAAATTAATCAGCGTCTATCCAGCGTTGAATCTTGCCTGGACGGGGTTGAGCCTCGCCTGGGCGCATTAGAAACAGACGCAGAAAAACTGGACTTTAAATTTGACACCCATCAGAACGCCTCAGACCAGGTGACTCGGCTCGCTACAACCATCGTGATCGCCGCTGCCCCAGTCGTCGTTTTGGCACCCGTGTTGCAAGCCCTCACGCTCGCCATTATGTCGCTGGTATCTAGCGTGGCTGAAAATGGCGGCTAATGCCTGAAAAAGTGATGGGAGCAGGCACCACCTGCCCCTGTGCGTCAGCCTGTATCAACGCTTATCTTCAGTTCACCTCAGAGGGTAAGGTGCAGCAGGATGTCATGGGTACGGTATCCATGCCGTCCTGTTCGACAAACTCCATTAGACCGCGCCATGTGGTGTCATCGGCGCTGATGCGCCGTTGGGTGGCAGCTTCAGTGAGTACGTCATACCAGCGTTGTTCGATAGGGAAGGCTTCAGGTTCAACCCGCTCGATCCATCCCTGTACCTCTTCTGGAACATCGAGGCGGTCAGGATCGCCGCAATAGACCTCAAATGTCCAGACATATGTTTCGCCCAGGTCAAGAGTTGGTAGTTCGACCCCCATAACGCCGGGTTCCCCTAGCTCAGTAATTACGGGTGATTCATATACTCTGGTACCGCTGCTATCTTCTAGGAGCAGTGTTGCTGGGTTGTTGTCAACAAGCGCATAGGGGACATACACCCACGTGGTTGGAGCCTCAGCCGCCGTGTAGCCACCATCGGGTACATTAGTCGGCACGATCGCTGTTAACGGAAACTCCGTCTCATCACACTCACCTCGCGTAGCCCCCCCATTTGTTAGATCTGGATGATTCTCAGAGTTCGTTTCTGGTGGCCTATAGTTCTTGGACATATTCTCTGTAAGGATCGACGGTACATCAGCCGTCGCCGCCACGTCGATCTGACGAATAGCGAGAAAATTGCCGTCCGTCATTGTCATACTGATGGCACTGGCCAGTGCAAGATGAATGATGGTCATAGACATCTCCGTGTATGTATGAGTGAATCTTTGGGTGGTGATACGACGGTTTGAGCGGTTACAACGCGAATCAATACATACCGACCTGTGGCAATCCCAATCACTGACCCTAGGCTGGTAAGTAAGGGGGGAATGAGAGGAATCCATCCACCCGCCATCATGAACGCAAAGCAACAGCTTATTATAAAACTGATGATAATTATTTCTGCAAGAATGAGAAAACGAATCTTAGATATTATCCAGACACTGGTACCGCTTAAGAAAGCCCAAAGAATAATCCATCCCTTCTCAAATGGTAGCCTCCAGACCCATATAACTGGACGTTGATCAAATACAGCACTGATGACTTGGCTGGTGTGATGCGCGTGAATCACCACGCCGGGCATTGTGCCGAGGGGCGTTTGATGGCGATCGCCCGAATCGCTCCCAATCCGACCCACCAGTACAATAGCGTCTTGAATGAGCGATGGGTCAACGTCCGTTGTTAGGAAGTCACGCAGGGAGATATGATGGGCAACATCAAGGGGAGAGCGGCTCGCTCGATAGTTCAGCATTAGCTGTTCGCCGCCATCATTCAGCCGTTGATATCCTCCGAATGGAACTTTTAGATAAGAAAACAGGCGATCGCCCACCATCAATCCTTGCTCGTCAAAGGTTGCAATAATGCCATCATCATACAGATACCGAAAGACCAGATGGGCACTCAAGGCTAAGCTTGCCTCAGGGCAGGTGGAACCGGATGGGGCTTTTATGGCTAGAATTTGTCGCCGCAAAACAGCATCCATATCCGCTGAAAAATCAGAAAACCCAACCCATCTTGCTCCGTCGGGGGGAGGAATGCTAGGCTGTTCTTGCTGGCTTCCTGCCTTGCAAATAGTGATGATGCGATCGCTGCCTAATGTATCTACTAGGTGAGCGTATTCAGGACTGACAGCAAAATCCCGGTATAAATCCAGACCAATCACGCGAGGTTCATAGCGCTCTAGTTTGGCAAACAGCTGATCGAGCGCCGCATCTGACAACGATTGGCCATCGGCTTGAATATCCATACCTTGCTCCCATTGCCAATCTTTATCCTGGGCGTCAATAGTAATGAGTAAGATGCGAGGATCGGGGGGCTCGGGGGGACGCAGGCGCATTAGCAGATCGAAAGCCGCCAGTTCCGCAGGCTGGAGCCAGCCCAGCGATCGGAGGAGGATGCAAAATGCCGTGACGCCCATACTCCACAGCACAATCCAGGGGAGTTCCTGCCAGCGGTGAGTAGGATGGCGATCGCGCTCAAGCCGGGCGATCGCCCGAAAAATCGCCTGGGGAGTTTGGGGGCGATCGCCAGGAGAGAGTTTCGTCAGGGTATCGAGCAGTTGGATGCAATTGGAGGAGATAGGAGTGGGGCGATCGCACGCTTCCAGTTGCTCTCGGCATGATCCAGGGGGGAGGTCGGTAGGATGAGTTTTGGTGAGGAGATGCATCATCGTCCGCCCCAGGGCAAAAAAGTCAGATTGGGGCACGGCGCGTCCATCGGCCTGTTCTGGCGGTGCGTAGCCATCGCTGCCCATGCGGGTTCCCGTGCGATCGCGCTTTTGCTTAGCGTGAAAGGTGGTGTTGAGGGTGCGGGCAATGCCGAAGTCAATGAGCACCAGTTGCCCGTCGGGGCGCAGCATGATGTTGGAGGGTTTGATGTCCCGATGGAAAATGCTGCGCTGGTGGAGATAGGCCAGAATATCTACCAGTTGCTTCAACCAGTTGATTGCCTGTTCTTCTGTGACCCAATGGTCATCATGAAACAGCCACTCCAGCAGATTCGTTCCTGGAATCTTTTCCATCACCAGGCAGTGAACCCACTCCCCCTTATCTTTGAGGTATTCACAGAAGTAGCCATCGTCCGCTGCCATACGGGGAATGCCGGGATGGTAGCTCTGCTGTAAGATTTGGGCCTCTCGCTGAACATAATTTGCGATATCGGCATAGAGTTCACGGGATATCTTGAGGACTTTAGGCGTTGCCGATTGCGTCCCCTCATCGCACACAGCAAAGACCTGTCCCATTCCCCCAGCCCCCAGAGGCTTGAGGATGCGATATCGTCCATTAAGTACAGTGCCCGGTCGTAGCATGGTTGCGCCTCTGACTCTGTACGTATTTCAGCACAACAGGAGGAACGTGGTAGCTCATTTTTCCGTTTTTCTTAACCTGTTCAATGAGCGATCGCCGTTTTAATGCCTGAATTGCCTGATTGACCTCTGACCGAGTATGGGTAGATGCAAATGCCTGCTGGAGTTCTTTTCGGCTGACGGATTCTCCCTCCTGGCTGGCTAACTGGCGCGCGATGGAAATCTCCAGGTCAGATAAACGTCTAAATGCCGCGTGCAGCAGGTTTTTGATCTCGCCCAGATAGGTGGTGTCCTCACTCCAGAAGTCGCATACATCCCCGTCAAACATGTCGTGAATGTGAGCTGCAACCACTTTCAACGCCAGGGGATTTCCGCGATAGAGCCGAATCAAGTCTGACCAGCGTTCTTGACCCGCTAGGAGATAATTGGCCAACAACATTTGGGCGGCTATATCATCTAGCCCTCGAATTTTAAGCGATCGCACGCTCCCCCTACTGCTCTCCAACCGTTCCAAATCATCCAGGGGTTCCCATGCGATCAGTACAATGTAGCTTTTGTGATTTGCTGCTGCCAACCGCCGTACCAGGTACCGATACTCTTCAAAGCCTGGTTGATAGCGGCGCAGTTCAGAGGCATCTTCCAGCATTGTATCTGCATCATCGAAGATGAGTAAACAACGATGGCGGGTTAGTAATCGCTCAAGCTGAAGAAGCTGATGGTGTAGGGAGTCAGCATGACCCTCTGACTCAGAATGACCATCGGAGAGGGTGTCGAGTAGTTCTGTCAGTAAGTCGGTTAAGGAGGGCGTGGGTGAGAGCGATCGCCAAATTACCCGGTCAAAAAGCGGTTCTATCGAATCGACTATTCGATGAATAAAAAGAGTGACCAGGGATGTTTTACCGATGCCATGCTGCCCGTGAACCGTCATCAACCGTCCATGGTGAGTAATGAAGTCCTGAAGGGCAGCGAGTTCGTCAGTACGTCCGTAGAAGGCAGAGGGGATGTCGGGGATGCCGTCCCATTTGGGGTGAGTGAGTGGGGAGGGGG
>CAYXJG010000137.1:0-11936 GCA_964465285.1 uncultured bacterium | reverse complement strand
GCATTAGCTCAAACTTTTTGCCAATGGAACATCGTCAATCCATTTAAGGGATCTGCGGCTAAAAAAGATACCGGAAGAAAAGAGCAGCGGGCTGCGCCCGCTGCTCTTTTCCAGGTACTTTATTTTCTTGCAAGTCCCTAAAGTCCAAAGTCGCCATTACCACCAACGAAGCTGTAGGTAGCCCTTATCAGCCAGGATTTGCTCTTCTTCGGTAAGCCACTCTACTTCTTTGTAGGTTCCAAAAACATGATCCCACCAGTCTACGCCTAGGCCGAAATTGTGGTGCCACATGTTGTACTTGTGGTGGACGTAATGTACAGGCATCTTCATCCAGAAGCAGCGAGTTGGGTTTTCATGTTGGAGCTGATGGGCATAGGCAGAAAAGGCAGCGTAGGCTAATGCTCCGGCGACCCAGCCAAGCCCTGCCTCCACGGAAAAAATAAAGGGAATAAACATGGCGATCGCACTGCCCTTCACATAGTCGAAGAATTCCCAAACAACCCCCTGACCCTCGTTGCGGCGATGGTGATCCCGGTGACGCTTACCGACGCGGGGAGAAGCGTGCATCAACCGATGCATCCAATACTCAACAAAACTAGCGAACACAAAGGCAGCCACAAAAAAGAGAACTGCAACCATGCTCTCAAACTCCTGCGCATCAACATCTTGCTTACTATAGCGCTTTAGCCGGGCATTTGCGGAGGGTGATGCTTATGCCAGTGTCGCGCAATGTCAACTCGCCGACAGATCCAGACCTGATCGTGCTCCTGAACATAATCCAAAAAGCGGGCAAGAGCCGCAGCCCGCCCCGGACGACCTACCAGGCGGCAGTGGAGGCCGACACTCATCATTTTAGGCTGATCTGCGCCTTCAACATAGAGAACATCAAAGGCATCCCTCAGGTATGTGAAAAACTGGTCTCCTGAATTGAACCCCTGAACCGTTGCAAACCGCATGTCGTTGTTGTCCAGGGTATAGGGGACAACGAGATGGGGCTTGCCGTAATCGTCGTCCCAATAGGGTAAATCATCGGCGTAGCTATCGGCATCATAGAGGAAACCGCCTTCTTCCACTACTAATCGGCGCGTATTGGGGCTGAGCCTTCCCTGGTAAAACCCAAGGGGCCGACTTCCTGCCACGCGAGTATGAATCTCAACGGCCTTGCGGATGTGCTCCCGCTCCGTCTCTTCCCCAATATATTGATAGTCAATCCAGCGGTAGCCGTGGCTGGCAATCTCCCAGCCCGCTTCGACCATAGCAGCGATCGCCCCTGGATTTCGCTCCATTGCCATTGCCACCGCATACACCGTCACGGGAATTTGACGTTGGGTAAACAGCCGATACAGCCGCCAAAACCCAGCACGACTGCCATATTCATAGAACGATTCCATACTTAGGTTGCGAACCCCCAATAAAGGCTCTGCCCCAATAGATTCTGATAAGAACGCCTCTGACGCTGCATCACCGTGGAGAATACAGTTCTCACCTCCTTCCTCATAGTTGATCACAAACTGTACTGCAATGCGCGCGCCATTGGGCCACTGGGGATGGGGGGGATGCTGTCCATAGCCGATTAAGTTGCGGGGATAGGAATCACGAGATGATGATGTCATGCATCAGAACCAAAACCATTTAGGTCTTAGCGTAACGCAGAGGGGCGATCGCTCCAACAGCAGGCTGAAGCGGCTAAAAGCGACCCTTGCAACTCACTCAAGTGCAGCTCAATCCAGACCCTTGAAAAGGGAACTGACAGCTACGGCACATTCTCCAACAAACACTGAGAATCCAGGACAATACGCCCCTCTGACCGCAGCACTGCACATGGTCGCATCAGCCGCTCCACCACAGGTTTCCGTCCGGCTTGCAGATTCTCCATCGCCGCCATTGCTGTGGGTTCAATTTGCCGCAGCCAGGAATTGTTGAGGATGTAATCAGCCTTATACGCATTGGCATCCACCAGCCAAAAGTCAACGCCGTAGGTTTCCAAAAATGATCGCACCTCTTGCTTGTCCAAACTATATTGTGCCGCCATCAGATCGTATGTGCGCTGCTGGATTTGGTTGTAATAGCCCATGTGATAGGGATTGGCAATCTCTGATCCGGTCAAGATCGAGCGCTTTGCCAGAGAGGGAATGTTATTGGCGATTTCTGACAGAGACGCCACCATACTATCTTTCGGCTGTTCTGCAAGAAACTCGTAGACTTCTGGGGCTGGAGCGTGAACGTAATCCGGGTTGGGATACCGATCCATGAGGAAGGGATAGCCAAAAATATAGATGCAGAGCAGGGTGGTGAATCCGACCGCAGGTAAGGTCTTGCCGCCGGGGGAGGTGGGCGATCGCCCTTGAGCCCATCGCAGTCCCGCCTCAATCAGCAGAATCAGGGCAATGCCTGCCGCCAGGGCAACCAGAATCCTGATGCTGTGCTTGGTGTAGCGGCTGGGTAAATGCAGGCGAAATAGAAGCAGATGCGCCAGAAAAAACATTCCCAGGGATGATAGTAAGATTTGGAGCAGGATGGCGGCGTGTTCTGTAATCTTCGATGACAGGGGAAACCGTCGGGGGAACCAGAGCAGAATAGGCAGGGCGATCGCCGCCCACAACTGCGGGGGACGCTCATACTTGCACCAGTTGTAGGGAAACATCCCCGACCGTTCCCCGCAAAGCCAAAACTTGAGGGGACTGTCAAAAAAGAAGTTCTTGCGCCCATCTCCCTCCAGGGTGGGTAACGTCCGTGCCTCTGCCGTCGTCAACACAGGGCCATAGTCCGAAATTTTGAGCGCGTAGGGGAGCAGCAACACAAGCACCAGCCCCAGTCCTGCTCCACAAAAGACGTAGTCCCGCTGATCGGAGGACAGCCGCAGCCGCCCCTTCTGCACGCGCACCAACCGCAGCACCATAATCCCCGACGAGAGGAACAGAGTTTGGGGATAGAACAGCCCTTGTAGCACAATCGTGACAAGACAGGGGAGGAGCGATCGCCGCATCAGGTAGTACAGGAATGCCAAAAACAGTGGATAGATAAAGGCTCGGGGTGTTGCCGAGGGAATGTCGTGGGTGTTCCAGGTGGTCTGGTTTAGCAGCAGCGTGGCGATAAAGCTGGAGGCAGGCACCGGGAAAATCATCATTCCAATCCAGAAGCAGTAGGCCGTGGTAATGAGGATTAACGGCAGCGGCAACAGTTTGTTGAAGGTGATGGGGTCTAGGCCAAGGGCGATCGCCCCCCGATACAAGGCGGTGTATCCCCAGGGAGCCACGGATTGGAAATAGTCTGCAATCAGGTCATTGGGAAACACATCGGGGTCGGTAAACCGCCACATCCAAAACACGTGCGATCGCACATCATCATGGATCACCCAGGGGCTACTGAAGGCTTCGTGCGCCCCCATAAGGCTGTAAATCAGCGCAAACAAAATGCTGAGACTGAACCAGACCACAACGCGCACGTCCCGGTTATGGGTTACGGGAGCCGCAAGGAAGGCTCGGAGATGGGCAATGGGCATAGGGAGTTCGAGGGTGGGTGGGGCGTGAGACAATGGATTCTGATCATTGGTCTTCGGTGAGACTAAAACCCAAGGTATTCTACCTGTTTAATGCAGACTAGAGACGAGAATATATGGCGCTTTGCAAGCACATCAAGCACAGCACATGCGAGGGATGGCGCTTCGCGCCGCCCCTCACATGTGCTGAATCAACTTGCACACCGCTATATGCCGTTAAAATTGAAGATATGGTTTTAACGAGAATATAACTAGGCTAAGGACACTATGGGCTAAGGACACTATGGGCTAAGGACACTATGGGCTAAGGACACTACTAGGACTCGACGGCGTAAATAGCCCCACTGTTTTTGATAGGCAGAACTCCTGGTACATAAAGAATCCCCATTCTGCCTTTATCCTTCTGACTTCTGCCTTCCGATACTAGGCTAAGGACACTCAGGCTGAATCCATGTCTCTTTCCACCCCAAACCGTGTTAGATGGACAATCCCCCGTTAGATGGACAATCCCCCGTTAGATGGACAATCCCCAACACTGTTCGGATAAGATTCAGGTCGGCATTCGTACTGAGAAATTAAGTTACGGTCAAACGGTTCCGCTCCCCTGATGGGAGGGTTTTCGGACAGGGAATGTCGCTCGAGGCTTTTTCACTACCCGTGGATTACTGCGCCCCGGTCGGGGCGGAATGCGTTAGGCGTCGCGCTCAGCGCGCCCCAAACTCTTAATTTTTCGTTGTGAATTTGAGAACTTTGCCAAATCGTGTTCGGTTTTGGTTTCGGAGGTATACAGATGAGGGTTTGGTATCATTTCTTGAAATTAGGGTAAATGCCAGAGGGATTTACCCTAATTTTTAATTCTGGCGCTGTACTAGATGGTTCAGGAAATGTCCAATGAGGTAAAGAGAACCGCAGAGGACAACATTTGATGATGTTTCCTCTAGGGAGAATCGTTCAGATGGATGCGGTAGTGGTGGGGGTAATGTTGAGCCACTGTCCTCGCTAGCAAAAGCATGGCTCAAAGCATCAGCCAGGTCAGGAAAGATGGAACACCTGTCAAGGGCCGGGCAGATGCGCTGAGCGATCGCCCGTAGCTCAGCGGGGTCTGCCGAACTATGGTCAGAGATAGGCACCAAGGAGAGGCGATCGCCCCCCCGCAGAAGCGCCTTGAAGACCTCAGCATGGTCTTTGGTAGACAACATTCCCATCACCCAATGAATCGGTTTTTGGAGGCGATCGCACCGATCCACATATTCCCTTAGCATGGCAGCCGCCGCGTCATTGTGTGCCCCATCAATAAGCAACGGATACCCGTTCCACGCAACCCACTGAATCCGCCCCAACCAGCGAGTATGCTTCATGCCCTGATGAATCGCTTCATCACTAATCGTCCACCCCTGCTGTCTAAGTTCCTGTATGGCGGCGATCGCCAGCGCCGAGTTCATCAACTGGTGATGGCCCGCAAGGGGTAATGGATAGGTAATCGATAGGGCCTGGACACGTCCTGGAGCAACTTCCTGGGCGGGTTCCACCCAGCGGGCAGAGCAGTCCAACGCTTTGATCCGTTCCCTCACAACGACTTCTGCCCCAGGCGGCAACTGGCCAATGACGGCAGGGCACTGGGGCTTAAGAATGCCAGCTTTTTCCCCGGCAATATCCGAAAGCGTAGGGCCAAGACGCTGCCAGTGGTCGCGGCTGATGGAGGTAATCACGCTGACCAGGGGGCGATCGCACACATTGGTTGCATCCAGTCGTCCACCCAGTCCTACTTCGATGACGGCTACATCAACGGCTTGCTGGGCAAAGTAATGCCATGCAGCCGCCGTAATCACCTCAAACTGTGTCGGGGAGGGACTACGGGGATCAATCACTTCTGTCACCCTGTGCAGCGTTGCCAACAGGGCATGGGACGCAATGGGCTGGTTGTTGATGCAGATGCGCTCCGTCCAGGCCACGAGATGAGGCGAGGTATAGCGTCCAACCCGATAGCCCGCTGTCGCTAGAACGGACGACAAGTAAGCACAGACAGACCCTTTACCGTTTGTGCCCGCCACGTGGATGATAGGGAAGGAGTGATGGGGATTTCCCAGGGCACTCAGCAGGGTCTGGATGCGATCCAGGCTGAGATCGACACCAAAATGGCTGAAGGAGTCCAGGATGCCATGAATTTCATCTAAGGGGGAGGGGTGAACGTCCGTGGGGTTCCAAGAGATAGCAGTCAAGGGCAAATATAGTCCTAAGTGGGCGTAAGGAACAAGGATTATGAGCATCGCTATCCCGCCTCAACTATCGGTCTATCAACTTTTCAGTGCGTTTGGGATGACGGCTCTCAGGTAGTATAGATCGGAAGCCCACTCTTGTATTTTTGCAACGCTATCCTCCACTATGACGAATTCTCCATTTGTGATTCCGCATTCGTTCATTGTGGGATGCTGGCAGCTTGATGACCGGAGTTGGCGATCGCACGCCGAAGCAGATATCTACCGAGCTATTGACACCTATCTGGCGATGGGAGCTATCACCTTCGATACCGCTGATATCTATGGTCGCAGTGAGTCATTGCTCGGCAAAGCTCTCAAGGGGCGAGATTGTCAGATCTTCACTAAGGCCGTTTTTTTTGGTAATACCCCCTCCCCTGCTCAAATTCGCAACAAAGTTGAAAATTCTCTCCAAAACCTGAAGCGGGAGATATTGGACTGCCTTCATGTCCACTGGCATCTCCCTGAACTCGACTTTGCTGATGCCTTTGATGTATTCACAGGTCTCATAGAGGAAGGCAAGATCCGGCGGCTTGGCGTCACGAACTTTAGCACACCGATGCTGGAACGGGCGATCGCCCATGCTCCCATCTCATCCCATCAGGTGCAGTACAGCTTGATTGACCGTCGCCTTGAGCGATCAATGAAGCAGCTGTGCCAGGCTCACAATGTTGCTATTTTTCCCTACGGAACCCTGGCAGGAGGCTATCTATCGGCTAAATTTTCAGAGGTCAATGCTATTGTTGCCGAGCGAGATCATGCCCGTTCGTTTTACTACAGCAACATGATTCGCGCCCACGGGGGGTGGGAACCCGTTAAACACTTATTAGAAAAGCTGGGGGCGATCGCCCAAAAATATGACAAAACCATTGCCCAGGTCGCTCTCAACTGGGTCAAGCAGCAACCAGGCGTAACCGCCGTGATTTCTGGACTAACACTCCGCCGTGAGAACATCATTAAAAATGTTGAAGCCCTGGGATGGAACCTGGAGCCAGACGATGTTCACTGGCTTACCCAACAATCGGACATCCTATTTGAACAGCCCGGCGACGTGTATTCCTACGAGCGCCCATAGCGACATTGACATCTCAGGAACAAGAGTTAAATAATTTGAACCCAATTTTATTTAATCCGTGATCCTTATTGCGAACAGACACGCTCATTTCCGTTCTAGGCTAGGATAATGGCATCAAAGAATGAGGATGCCAGCGATGGGGGCAAATCCCATGAGTTCATCGCGAGAACAATATCAGAAAAAGCAACGGTTATTCGCAGCAGAATCGACGATTATGATTGCTGTAAACTTGGTTTTGGCGATCGCTGCGACGGTTGCCTTGGTTCGCTTGGTGTCTCATAACATTGCTCAACAAGAAACCGTTGACATTCTGGATGCTGAAGTCGCGGAGACCCAAGAGCGGGTTAGGGGCGTACGCGAAGAATTTAGCCAATACTTTGATCCCCAGCAAACAAAGGCGATTATGCGACAGCGGAGCCATCGCGTTGAAGCGGGGCAAGCCCACATTATCTTTATCGAGCCTGAGCAGTCTACTGCGGGCACGACAGACACCGCTTCTGGTGCTCCCATGCCTAATGGCTCGACGCCTGACAGATCCATGCCCGATGATATAGCACCCAGTGACTTTATTATTGAGGATATCGACAGTCGTAGCAGCAATGGCAGCGCTCCTGATGCCCCCTTGCTGGATGCACCCGGCGATCGCGTCCATCCAGCAGGCAACATAACCGCGAATGATGACGAGATGAATGATGGGGCCGTTCGGGGTCATAGGAGCAGGGAGAACACAGTGCGTGCAGGGGCAAGGCTCGTCCGGCCTCCCCATGAAGTCCAGCCTGAGAGCACGACTGCAAACGGTGTCGTTCTTGTAGAGTCTGGTTCTAGCATTACAGAACTGGACGAGGAGACGCCTGACAGTCGGCGATCGCCCCGTCAACCCTCCATGTTTTCCAACCCATCCGCCCGCCATCCCGACCGTCACTGGCTGGTAGATGAACCCTGAAGCCTCAGCGCCCGGCGCTTATCTGCAGTAGCTCCATTAGCGAACTTCCAGCGTTATTCCATGCGTTTACTTGTGGCACAACTCCACTGTGCTAATGTCCACATTCTGGTGTGTCCTCTAAGGGGTCATGACAATTCAAACCATTTCCATCGAATCTCTTCAAAAGGTTAGGCAGTATGTCAAACAGAGTCTGTCTCTGCCTGATGTGGAATCATTTTCGCCTCGACTCAATGAATTGGATATGTATGAGGAGATTCCTGAGCCTGACTCCTTAGATGCCCTGGGCGGTGTTTTTAACATGGGGGGGCTGTCAGACTTTCAGCCTGACGGAGGGGAGCACGCTGATGGTTCTTGGGCTATCAGCGTTGTCAATCCCGGCGACGTGCTGTATAAACTCCCTGGACTGAGCCTGAAAACAACGCTACATCTCGTGGGTTTTGTGTTTCGAGGGAAAACAGACGGCAAAGGCATTGTCTGGGCATTGCCAGAAGATTATTGCACGACAGATTATCTTGAAGAGGCGCTAGCCTTTGCCCAGGGCATTGATCATCCACCACAGCCCGCTGCAGCACTACCCGATTTCATGGAAGCCATTGAAGGCGATCGCTCATCTAACTCGTTTTTTATTGCGTCTGTTTTGCGGCGAGAACTGCTCGAATTTGGCGCGGCGGGAGTTGCTCAGACATGGACACATCACCGCTTTGTTGATGCCGTGCCCAAGGCTATCAAGCCGTACTGGGGAAATGACCGTCCAAAAAACCTGCAACCCAAACTCAACCATCTTCCCGATGGAAGGGTAGCTCTTGAGTTTTTTACCTGCCGTGTTAAACCCCCCATTGCCATTGTGCGGCATGTAGACCAATACTCTGCCGATCAGTACACCGCTAAAAGCACCCAGCGAGTGGTCATCAAGCTCAAGTCCCGCTAGTTCGGTGCTTTCTCTGCTAAGACGTTTTAGAGAAGAATACACTAAAATCAAGGCGGATACAGGCTGCGTAACCTGAACGCTTGACACCGCATGGATTTTGACTCTGTTACCTTCTTCCTTGATGACGTTTACCGCTGGCAACATTGGTTTACCGATGTTCTAGGGTTTGCAACCAGATTCCAGCCCCACAGTTCCACCCTCTCTGGAGTCCTTGGGCGATCGCCCTCACCGCCCTTGCCGCCTGCCTCGCCGTCCCTCACAGCAACGGTCTACAGTCAGAACATTTGCGTCCATCTTGCCGCGCCAGCATCCATGTCAAATCCAGAAGATTCTAATGCAGCGAAGCAATATCTTAGCCGCCACCCCGCCGGAATCGGGGATTTAGCGTTCCGAGTTAATGATGTAGACACGGCTTATCAGCGAGCCCTGGGAGCAGGGGCATCTCCCATTCAACCGCCTATGCCCTTCGACACGGAATTAGGCATGCTCAAGCGAGCCACAGTGTCCGGTTGGGGAGATATTCACCACACCCTGGTCGAATATTGCGCTGCTTCAGAGGCTCTCCTCTCTTCAACCGCCGATCCTGATATCCGAACTCAAAACACTCCAGCTCAGCCCCCTTTCCGAGCAATCGACCATGCCGTGTTGAATGTTCCCGTGGGCGATATGGAACGGGCCGTTACCTGGTATACCGATGCCTTCGGGTTTGAGTGTCAGCAGACCTTTTCAATCCAGACGCCTCGGTCGGCTCTGCGGAGCATGGTATTGACCCATCCCCACGGAACGGCGACCTTGCCCATCAACGAACCGGCCTCCGCCCATTCTCAAATTCAGGAATTTTTAGAGGTGAACCGGGGATCAGGCATTCAGCACATTGCCTTGACAACGGATGACATTGTGCAGGCAATGGCACAGCTCCGTCAGAACGGACTAAATTTTCTCAGCGTCCCAACCAATTATTATGAGCACATTCCCTCTCGCCCAGGTTTTCGAGCCTCCAGCCTGGAAACCTGCCTCGACTGGGGGGCGATCGCCCGTCAAGGGGTGCTAGTAGACTGGCAGGAGGATAATCCCGAAGCCTTGCTCTTACAGGCATTCACACAGCCCATCTTTGAAGAGCCGACCTTTTTTTTCGAGGTCATTCAGCGCTATCAGTATCGCGCCGGAACTCATTATCACCAGGCAGAAGGATTCGGCGAAGGCAACTTTCAAGCCCTGTTCGAAGCAATGGAGCGAGAACAGCTTAAGCGGGGGAACTTGCCCGTCTAGAGCGGGTTCATTGCTCACATCATCCATCAGGAAACTGCCAGCAGGCAATGCGCTCAATGTTACGGCTGCCGCAAACGCAGCATTCATTAGTCGAGGCAACCCATTGGCGATCGCATACGCGGCAGTGGTGCAGAAGATTGTTCTGATTAGCCGCCTGAACGCGAAGCTGCCACTCATGCCATTCCTCAGAGCTTAAATGCTTTAGAGAATCTGGAAGAGACGGATCATACATAGGCACGTCTATCAAGAGTTGGGCAAGATAATCAGAAACTACCCTACCCAATCAACCTTGCCTCATAGAAGACTGAAATATTCTCTAAGTAAGCAAGCAGAATTATAAAACCTGTAAGACCCTTCGCCGCCCGCGCAGCAGGCGACGAAGGGTCTTACATCTGTTTTTTATGCCGAGCTACTTACTAAAACATCCCATTCTCAAGCGGCACAGCACTCAGAAACAAGCATGCATCTAATAGACGCAATACTTAAGGCTCAAAAGTGCTGCGACCCGTGAATTTCACAGATGCAGGTTCAGGATTATCCCCAATCTTACGATCGATTTTGCCTTCGTAGGGACGACCTTCATTCACCTTCTCAGGGAAAACGCCATCCTTAGGATGAAGGTACTGGATCTCGCCATTAGGGAAAATCCGATAAATTTTATAATCCTCAATTTTTGGCTTGAACTTTGTCCGAAGCTGGGTACCCAGCGCTAGACATTGCTCTTTGCGGGATAAGTAAAGAAGGTTTTCACCTTCATTCATGATTGCAGCACCGCCTGTAGGCATTTCGAAGACTTGCTCCTTAGAGCTTGTCCAGGTAATAGCGTACTTTTCTTCGACCTCGGCTTTAGTCAAGAGACCGCCTGTGCTGCCTCCGAATTTAGGAGTTTTTCCAGTAAGAGTTTCTGTCATATAGGCTTCTCTAGAACAAGTTTTGATGGAATATTATCACCGCGCCAAACCCATGATTATGAGTTTGTGAGGAACTGTTACAGTTCGTTGTTCTTCACGGGGTTGTGTAACGTTTCTTGAACGGTTTCGGCAAACCATTGAGTGCTGCTGAGTGCTACTCTGCGCTGCAAAACTCCTTGGACTTATAGCACTGTGTAAGCGCATTAGGTACGGTTTGTTGAGTGGCGGCGCTCTGCGCCGCCACTCAACAAATTTGGGTGTGCTTAACCAATTTGCACACCGCAACACTAAAGTTTGTCAGTCTTCGCCCGCGCAATATCAATGTTCAAATAGCCTTTTACAACGCTTTTTTTCACCGCTTTTTTTACACTGCTTTTATAGCCATGCCTCTGTAGGTGTGCGCCCCAATTTTTGGAAATTTCTCAATATCAAACCGTTCTAGTGTCACCTCTTGAAATTGCTGCTCAACCAACGCCTGAATATTGCGGTTCAAGTTACAGCCGTCTGCAATGACCTTCTGAATGGGATTCAGGCGATTTTGCCAAACCTGAACACTAGGGTCGTCACTGAGGCCATGCTCAATAAAATAAAACACACCCCCTGGCTTTAAAACCCGGTAGATTTCGCACAGGGCTTGTTCCACATGGATGATGCTGCACAACGTCCAGGTGCTGACGACGCTATCAAAGGCATTGTCATCCAGCGGCAGATGTTCGCCGTCGAGAGTTTGGCTATTAACGTTGAGATCAGACATCGCGATGCGCCTTTGAGCCAGAGAGGTCATGCCGGGATTCACATCAATCGTCGTGAGTTTTTCAACGGTAGCGGGATAATATGCCAGATTCAGCCCCGTTCCAAACCCAATTTCCAAGACATTTCCCTTCACATCTTTCAGCACCTGTTCCCGATACCGAGCCATGGCAGGATTTGCCATTGTCCAGTCCAATAGTCGCGGAAAGATTACATTCGAGTAGAATCCCATAAGTATCTTGTGTATTTAGCGTAAGAGAATGTTTGAAAAGTATTTGATAACACGCTGGAACAATACTGATCCCC
>CAYXJG010000136.1:0-12089 GCA_964465285.1 uncultured bacterium | reverse complement strand
GCAGGGTTTTACGGGTTTTGTAATTAACTGTACTCACTAACTTGTAGGAATCCTATTTGACTCCTGAACATATTTCTAAAGGTGGTGGCGGGTGCAGTCCGCCACCACCTTTAGAAATTAAATAGAATCGCTATAGTTGACCCAATAAATTTTAATTGAAATAGTTATGGAGACCTAAAACGTGACTTTTCAAGCAAGCGATACTCTTCCAATGAGAGAATGATGTCGCAGGAAAGATGACTTCGATACGTTCAACACTTGCAGAGAGAAATCCTAATCGTCATCCGACTCATCATCACTAACTTGTTTAAGATGAATATGCTTGCGCCCCAGGGAAATTTCAAACTCGTCTCCAGGCTTCAAATCCATCTGCTTAGTATAGGCAGAGCCGATTAAAAGGTTGCCGTTTGACTGAACCGTAATGCGGTAGCTTGCACTGCGACCTCCGCGACCATTTTTGCTTTGTCGCCCATCCAACTCAATGCCTTCTGCGTCAATTAAGGCATTTAAGAACTTCATCATATTGACACGTTCAATCCCACCACTTGTAAGGGTGTAATAGCCGCATTCTTTCGCCTTCTCCTCTTTTGTTAAATTTCCTAGAGTTTTAACCTTTTCAAGGAGTTCTTCACCGGTTAAGGGTTCTGTCTTCTTCTTCTTGCTCATCTAATTCAGGTCTTGATTCTAATTCAGGTTTTGATTCTATAATCAACAACAGGCAAAAGCTTGATACTAAGATGTCTTCAGCTTCGTTGTCTTCAGCTTCGTTGCCTTCAGCTTCGTTGCCTTCAACTCTATAAAGTTCTTAACTCTATAAAACTGAGCACAGTTTGAAACTAAGTACAGCTTAGCAAAATTGAACTATGTGTAGTCTAGCAATACAATCAAATTTATAATACCCTAAATGGCGTAATAATTAACACTTTTTATCTTTCAGCCTATTCACAGAAATAGCAAACAACTTGCAAGAGAATAGTTCTAAATCAAACCTGTATAGTATTGTCTGATCTGGGCGTTCAAAGGAACTTTGATCATCGATAGCGATCCTATTTGATTTATGAATGTGGGGGCGGGCTGCGCCCGCCCCCACATTCATAAATTTTTCAGAAATCAAATTATGATTCCTATACTTTGATCATCCAATGAAGCTTGGTACTATTTTCTCAGGCATTAAGAACACTACGTTGGCCTTTCATCTAAAGCTTTCAGCAAGATTTCGAATAAATTCTGCAATAGTTCCTCTTGCTTACGATTTTCTCTGTCAGCGTAGAGACGATGAAATCCTGTGCAAAATGTTATGTAAGTTTCCTGGCATAATTAACACCAGATACAGCACCTCGCGCCGAGCTTACAGCAGGCAGCGCAGGGTTTTACGAGTTTTATAATTAATTGTGCTTACCTACTTAGAATCAAGGATTAAATAAAATTCAATTGCAATGGAGCGGTGCGGCGATGCCGCGCCGCTCCATTGCAATTTAAAGTTTGGTTCAAATTATTTAATCCTCGTTCCTTAGTGATTGATGCTGTGCTGTTGAAGCTGCCCTTATCATTTCTGGCATTTGCCTTTTGCGGCTTGTCTTGTTCTTCTTGGTAAGTTTCACGAAAAAATAGGAGTTTGGCGCGCGCCCCAAACCCCTATTTTTTCCTTGTGAGTTTGAGAACTTTGCCAAGTCGTGTTTATGAGGGACATCTTTCATGAGGGTGACAGGCTGCACCCGCCACCCCTCTCCTCCGGTATCTTTATATTTAACCGCAGTCCCCTAAGTATCTTTACTCATTGCCTCGCAAAATATTACGAAATGTCACATTCATATCTGAAGCAAATGGAAAGAATTGCCTACGCTTTTAGATCCGCCCCCTAGAATCACCGATAGTTGGGCTTGAATGGTCTCTATATACTGCCGTACACTGATGTACTGTCGCAGGCTACATTTCAATTTTTGAACTTAGAAGATCCCTTGCTACGCGCAGGATTTTCCCAATTCAAAAGCTGAGTTTGTGCTTTTGCAACTGAGTTTATGCCCTGGCAAGGTACGGATCAATATTTCGACCTTCTAATCCCCTTTTGACTCTTTGTTAAACTGCTCTCAGTTAGAGCTGAGGAAATTGTAATGAAACAGATTCCGGCTCCTCTCCTGACCCTAACAGCGGGTATTGTGATCACGCTGATCAGCCTGTGGGTGGGGCAAAACCACGGATTGCTGCCTGAACAGGCGTCGGCTCAGGCTCCCCTAGTCGATGGGCTCTTCAACGTCATGATGACCATTGGCACTGCCCTATTCATCGTTGTTGAAGGGGCTATTGTCTACTTTGTCGTTCGCTATCGCCGCCGCGCTGGGGATAACGACGATGGAATTCCCCTCGAAGGAAACCTCCCCCTGGAAGCGTTTTGGACGGCGATCCCTGCCATTATCGTCATTGGCCTCGGCCTCTACAGCGTCGATGTCTTTCAGGAGATGGGCGGGTTTAGTCCCGGCGGGTCTCCGAATCCAGCGATGGCTCACCACCATGAAGTGACAAAGATAGCTCAAGTCCCCCAGGTCATAGAAGTCGCTGGGGACGTTGCACCGCTGCTTGCTGATGGCGAAAGCATGGATGCTTCTGCTAAAGCAGAACGGGTTTATGGCTTTGGAGCAAATCCACGGCTGGGCGATCGCTCTGCTGAGGTGGTGGTGGATGTTACAGGCATGCAATACGCATGGCTGTTTAACTACCCCGGTGATGGCATTGTGGCTGGAGAACTCCATATTCCCGCCAATCGAGACATACAATTGAATATCTCTGCCAAGGATGTGATCCATTCCTTCTGGGTTCCCCAGTTTCGCTTGAAGCAAGATGCTATTCCCGGAGAGCAGACAGAACTACGGTTTGTAGCAACGCGTCCCGGCACATACCCGGTGGTGTGTGCGGAACTCTGCGGCAGCTATCACGGGGGGATGCGTTCTCAGGTGATTGTTCATCCCGAAGAGGAATATGACCAGTGGCTCGCGGATAACCGTCGGGTAGCGGATGCCGGGCAGGGGCAAGGGGCGATCGCCCAGGCGTCCATGCCCAAAGCCCCCACGGAGATGACAGATTCCGAGTTTCTAGGCCCCTATGGTCATGAAATGGGTGTTACCTCCGACATGCTAGAACCCCTCCACGCCGCGATGAATTAACATCATTGCCCCACCCCCTGGTTCCCTGGCAAAGCCAGGGAATCCAGAACGGAGGCTCTGCCTCCGGCTTACGGGAGGCAGAGCCTCCAGCAGATCTTCCCAGCATCTCGCTGGGAATCAGGTATGTCCCAAAATGTTGATATTACACGGATAGATAACATCAAGCGATATGGCTCAAGCACAAGCTCCCATTGAGAAGCCAGGCTTTTCTTTAATTCCCAGCCACGAGGGACGCGAGTCGTGGCGCTGGTACGAATACTTCACCTTTAACGTTGACCATAAGGTTATTGGCATCCAGTACCTGGTCACATCCTTTATTTTCTATCTGATTGGGGGACTCATGGCCGTTGCCATGCGAACCGAGCTGGCGACCCCTGATCCTGACTTTATTGATCCGAGTTTGTATAACGCTTTCCTGACGAACCACGGGACGATCATGATCTTCTTGTGGATCGTTCCCGCTGCGATTGGAGGCTTTGGCAACTATCTCATTCCTCTGATGATTGGGGCGCGAGACATGGCGTTTCCCAAGCTAAACGCCCTTGCTTTCTGGCTAAATCCCCCCGCTGGACTGCTGCTGCTGGGCAGCTTTTTCTTTGGCGGCGCCCAGGCCGGGTGGACATCCTATCCCCCCCTCAGCACCATTACCGCTCCCACGGCTCAGTCCATGTGGATTCTGGCGATTGTGCTGGTAGGAACCTCCTCCATCCTCGGTGCAGTGAACTTTATTGTCACGCTAATTAACATGCGGGTTCCTAGCATGGATTGGGACAGGCTACCGCTGTTTTGCTGGGCGATGCTGGCAACTTCAGCGCTGGCGCTGTTCTCTACGCCGGTACTAGCGGCAGGGTTAGTGTTACTCCTGTTTGATATCAACTTCGGCACCTCCTTCTTTAATCCCGATTCAGGCGGCAACGTGGTGATTTACCAGCACCTGTTCTGGTTCTACTCTCACCCGGCAGTGTACTTGATGATTTTGCCCATCTTTGGCATCATGTCGGAGGTTATTCCCGTCCATGCGCGGAAGCCGATTTTTGGGTACAAGGCGATCGCCTACTCCAGTCTCGCTATCTGCGTAGTCGGTTTGTTCGTCTGGGTGCACCACATGTTCACCAGCGGTACCCCCCCCTGGATGCGCCTGTTTTTCACCATCTCGACACTGATTGTAGCGGTGCCCACGGGGGTCAAAATCTTTAGCTGGGTGGCGACCCTCTGGGGCGGTAAGATTCGACTCAACAGCGCCATGCTGTTCGCTATCGGCCTCCTCGCCATGTTTGTATTGGGTGGCCTTAGTGGAGTCACCTTGGGAACGGCTCCCGTAGACATTCACGTCCACGATACCTACTACGTGGTGGCGCATTTCCATTACGTGCTGTTTGGTGGGTCTGTCTTTGGCATCTACGCTGGGGTCTATCACTGGTTCCCCAAAATGACGGGACGCATGATGAACGAGAAGCTGGGTATCCTCCACTTTGTTCTTACCTTTGTGGGCACGAATCTCACCTTCTTGCCCATGCACACCTTGGGACTCCACGGCATGCCCCGACGGGTCGCCATGTACGACCCCCAGTTCACCGCCATTAACCAGTTGTGTACCTTTGGAGCATTTGTGCTGGGCTTGTCTGTCGTCCCCTTCTTGATCAACGCCATCTGGAGTTGGGTCAAGGGGCCGAAAGCAGAGGGCAATCCCTGGCACGCTTTCACCCTAGAGTGGACAACGGATTCACCCCCTGTCATCGAAAACTGGCATGTGTTGCCCACGGTGAAGACTGGGCCATACGACTACGGTATGGGTAAGGAAGTCCCCAATGTTCCCAAAGCGGAAGCAGGCACCGCATAAGGTTTAGACGTAGGTTGGGTTTCGCTAAGCGAAGCCCAACCTATCACAATTTACAGGAATGACGTTTACAAGGGGTTTGAATATGGTTGATACGGCTCAAACGGGGATGGGGGTTACTGCCGGAGAAGTTCAAAGCAGTGCAGGTACCCACGAAGAACATCAAGATCTGCGCGTGTGGGGACTGGTGACTTTCCTTGCATCGGAGTCGCTCATGTTTGGCGGCTTTTTTGCGGCTTACCTATTCTACCGGGGCATCACAGCGGCCTGGCCTCCAGAGGGGACAGAGGTGGAACTGCTGGTGCCCGCTATCAACACCATCATTCTGGTATCCAGTAGCTTTGTCATTCACAAGGGCGATACCGCCATCAAGAACAACAACGTAAATGGCATGAGGCTCTGGTACATTGCGACGTTTGTCATGGGCGCAATCTTCTTGGGTGGCCAGGTGTATGAGTATCTGACTCTGGGGTATGGCCTGACGAATAATATCTTTTCCAACTGTTTCTACCTGCTCACTGGTTTTCATGGACTGCACGTGTTTGTGGGACTGCTGCTGATTTTGGGAGTGCTGTGGCGATCGCGCCGTGAAGGCCACTACAACGCTGCCAAACACGTGGGCGTCGAGATGGCTGAGATCTACTGGCACTTCGTAGACATCATCTGGATTGTGCTATTCACTCTGATCTACATCTTGACCATGTTCTAGAGCATGGTCAAAAACCCTTTAAAGAGCTTGATTTTACGTGCGCAAAGTTAGCGTTCCTGTGAACTATGACTGTTTCCCAACGAGACGCTGGAAAAGCCCACTGGAGGCAGAGCCTTCAGCATCTGGGAAGCAGAGCCTCCCTTCTTGTTTCCCACGCTCTGCCTGGGAAGTAGAGGCAATCGTCCTAACTGTTGAGAACCAGAATAGCCATCATGATTAAAGCTTATGCAGCCCATGAACCTGGAGGTAAGTTAGAACCCTTTGAGTATGATCCGGGGGAGCTGGGTATCGATGAGGTCGAAATCAATGTGCAGTACTGTGGCATTTGCCACAGCGACCTTAGCATGTTGAACAACGAGTGGGGAATGACGGACTATCCATTTGTTCCTGGTCATGAGGTCGTGGGAACAGTGGGGGCGGTTGGAAGTGCTGTGACTGGCCTGGAGATTGGTCAACCCGTAGGACTGGGCTGGTTTTCTGGTTCCTGTATGCAGTGCGAGTGGTGTCTGTCGGGCGACCACAATCTCTGTCTGGATGGAGAAGGGACTATCATCGGACGGCACGGTGGGTTTGCTGACAAAGTCCGTGCCAAGCAAGCCTGGGTCTTTCCTTTGCCCGATAGGGTGAATCCTGCGACCTCTGGCCCCCTCTTCTGTGGCGGCATTACGGTATTCAATCCGATTATTCAACTAGGTATTCAGCCTACGGATCAAGTCGGTGTGATTGGCATTGGCGGGCTGGGGCACATGGCGCTGCGGTTCCTCAAGGCATGGGGTTGTGAGGTCACGGCATTTTCCAGTAGCCCAGATAAGGAAGCAGAGGCACGGGAATTGGGCGCATCCCATTTTGTAAATTCCCGTGATCCAGAGGCGATCGCCGCTGTTGCAAATTCCTTCGATGCGATCTTATCCACGGTGAATGTAGATTTGGACTGGGATGCCTATATTGCTGCCCTCCGGCCCAAAGGGCGACTGCACTTGCTCGGAGCCGTGCTTACCCCTATCTCGACCTCCTTATTTCCCATGCTGGTGGGGCAAAAGTCCCTGTCATCATCCCCTGTGGGGAGTCCCATCACCACGCAAAAGATGATCGAGTTTGCGGCGCGCTATCAGGTGGAACCGATTACTGAAATGTTCTCCTTCGACCGGGTGAATGAAGCCCTGGATAAGCTCGAAAACGGCAAACCTCGCTATCGTATTGTTCTGGAGCATAATAGCTGAGGCATAAGCAGCATTTGGAGGTCTATAAAAGGGGTAGCAGCTGGTTGACTGACACAACTTTTCCCCTCCCCCTTATCCCCCAACCCCCTTATCCCCAAACTCTTATTTTTTCGTTGTGAATTTGAGAACTTTACCAAGTCGTGCCCCAACCCCCTTCTCCCACACGACTTGGCAAGTTTCACGCAAGAATAGGGATTTGGCGCGCGCTGAGCGCGCGCCAAATCCCTATTCTTGCGTTGTGAATTTGAGAACTTTGCCAAGTCGTATCTCCCACAAGGGGATACGGGGAGCAAGAAAGCGACAAGGCTTTCAAAGCCCCTCTCCCAGCTTGGGGACTTGCCAGAAAATAAAGTACCCGGAAAAGAGCAGCGGGCTGCGCCCGCTGCTCTTTATCTTCCGGTATCTTTTTTAGCCGCAGATCCCTAATTACATAGAGGGGTGATCGCCTGCTACGTTAATGTAGGTGTAGCGTTATCATCACCACTATTCATTAACTTCATCATCACCTGGATATCACTATGGGCAACATATTTGGGCACATGTTTCGCATTACCACTTTTGGCGAATCCCACGGCGGAGGCGTTGGCGTTGTCATTGATGGCTGTCCACCCCGGTTGCCCATTTCCCAGGAAGACATTCAGATGGAACTTGATCGTCGCCGCCCTGGTCAGAGCAAAATCACCACCCCCCGCAAGGAAACCGATACCTGCGAGATTATTTCCGGGGTGTTTCAGGGGCAAACCCTAGGAACCCCCATCGCCATCATGGTGCGCAACAAAGACACCCGTCCCCAGGACTATGATGAGATGGCGCAGAAATACCGCCCCTCCCACGCTGACGCCACCTATGACGCAAAATATGGCATTCGCAACTACCAGGGGGGAGGCCGTTCTTCTGCACGGGAAACTATTGGTCGGGTGGCTGCCGGGGCGATCGCCAAAAAAATTTTGAAGCAGGCAGCCGATGTGGACATCGTCGGCTATGTCAAGCGCATCAAAGACCTGGAAGGTGTGGTAGATGCTGACATGGTGACGCTGGAGCAGGTCGAAAGCAACATCGTCCGCTGTCCCGATGCTGAATGCGCGGAACGCATGATCGAACTGATTGAGCAAACCGGGCGATCGGGCGATTCGGTTGGGGGGGTGGTTGAGTGTGTGGCCCGCAACCTCCCGAAAGGACTGGGAATGCCTGTTTTCGATAAGCTGGAAGCCGATCTGGCCAAAGGGGTGATGTCCCTGCCTGCTAGCAAAGGCTTTGAGATCGGGTCAGGGTTTGCAGGAACGCTGCTCACCGGAAGCCAGCACAATGATGAGTTCTATATCAATGAGCAGGGCAACGCGCGCACTGTTACCAATCGGTCAGGCGGTATCCAAGGGGGCATCAGCAATGGTGAGAATGTTGTGATTCGCGCAGCATTTAAGCCCACCGCTACCATTCGCAAGGAGCAGAAAACGGTCAATCAGAAAGGGGAAGAAACCATCCTTGCGGCTAAAGGCCGTCACGACCCCTGCGTGCTGCCCCGCGCCGTGCCGATGGTCGAAGCCATGATGGCGCTCGTCCTGTGCGATCACCTGCTCCGCCAGCACGGCCAGTGCGATATCCTACGGTAGTGACTGGCGTTGATGATTGAATGGTCAGTTGTGATCAACACGCCCGACCATTACTCCTTCATTCAAGGCAATACATTAAGACGATATATTAGGAGGAACCGATGGCACGTACTGCTTCGACTATGCTGGATCTAGGCACGCAAGCTCCAGCCTTTGAACTATCGGATGTTGTCACTGGAAAACCCATTTCTCTCAACACCTTTGCAGATAAATCGGCGCTGCTGGTGATGTTCATCTGTCGCCACTGTCCCTTTGTTAAACACGTCCAGACCGAATTAGCTAACATTGGCAAAGACTACGCTGGCACAAACCTGGGCATTGTTGCCATCAGCGCCAATGACGCTGCCAAGTACCCTGATGATGCGCCTAGCAGCCTCAAGGAAATGGTGAGCGAGTTGGGATTCATCTTTCCCCTCTGCTACGACGAAACCCAAGAAGTCGCCAAAGCTTACACCGCTGCTTGCACTCCCGATTTTTTCCTGTTTGATGGCGATCGCCGCTTGGTCTATCGGGGGCAACTGGACGACAGTCGCCCCGGTGGTGACCAGCCTTTGACTGGCAAAGATTTGAGGGCAGCCATTGACGCGGTTCTCGCAGGAGAGGCGATCGCCCCTGACCAGAAGCCCAGCATTGGGTGCAACATCAAGTGGAAGGCAGGTAATGAACCCGCTTACTACGGAGCAGATTAGAATCAGCGTAAATACTCAGCCTTTTAGCTCAGCCCTCATCCCCTAGTCCCTGCTTCGCACGCCCTCCGGTCTACTCCCAACCTTGGGCTACTGTGTACACACATCTCGGCTCGGATCCAAAACTCTGCGAGATCCCCCTCAATCCCCCTTAAAAAGGGGGACTTCCGATCCGGTTCCCTCCTTTTTCTTGGCGAAGTCTGCCCGAAGGGCATAGGAGGGTTAGGGAGGATCAAGCCCAGCATTGGCTAGGTCAGATAACTTGTGTGTACTTAGTAGCCAACCTTGGGAGAGGAGAAACTGAACCCTTTCAAAGTCCCTCTCCCTGCCTGGAAAAGGGATTGAGGGTGAGGGCTAGTCCCAGTTTTGAGGCAGACACGACTTGGCAAGTTTCACGCAAAAATAGGGGGTTGGGGCGCGCGGAGCGCGCCCCAACCCCCTATTTTTGCGTTGTGAATTTGAGAACTTTGCCAGGTCGTGTAAGGATTACGTGGTTTTATCTAGAGATTAAATTTATGATCTATTTATATTTTTGACTGCTTTTGTGAAACTTCCGCATAGCAGACCCATTGCCTCAAGCCGACTCGGCAACTTGCGCCACAATTATTTGCTAGTGGTTGGGCAAAGTGTTTACACGTTTTCCTGGGGACGTATCCAAAACCAGGGGTACCCCAGAAAAGCTATCGGTAAATACTCCTACAGCTACATATACTGTATCTACCATATGAACCGGAAGTAGCACCCCTGCAGGTTGTTATTTCAGGTTGTTATTTAGGAAAATATGCAAATTCAGAACTCAGACAGGGTCGCTTTATATATAGCGAAGATAAGACAGAGATAGCAACAGGTTCACCAATGAAAATCATGCCTTTAGGCGATTCCTTGACCTATGGAGTCGTTAACAACAGAGTGACTCCACAGAACAGTAAACTTGGTGGCTATCGCACATTCCTGTGGGATTCTCTGCAATCAGATGGATTTAGTGTCGATTTTGTTGGGCCACTAACCAATAATGCGGGTGACATCGAGAGCATCGACAAACACCATGCTGGATTCAGCGGCTGGCGGATTGACCAGCTATTAAATGGGCGCACCAGCGGAACGACCTTTGGAATCGACAATACATCTCTCGGCAATATTAATGATTGGCTTGAGGCGGAAAAGCCAGATATCGTGCTATTGATGGCAGGAACCAATGATATCTTGCAGGAAAATAAGAATAAACCAGTTCAAAAAGCCGCTGAAAGTGCCCGCGATGATTTGAGAGAGTTAATTCAAACCATTCATGATGCAGGTGCTCAAGTTCTGTTTTCTTCTATCCCTGCTATCGATCCAGGTGCTCCTGAAGCCCTTAAAAGTGCAACAGAGAATCGAGCAGCGATGGTTGATGTCTTCAACGCGCTCCTTCCTAAGCTCGCTGCAGAGTTTCCTGCGGATGTTCGGTTTGTGGATATCGCATCGACTCTAGATGGCGTGAAGGCCCTCTCCAAGGACGGTGTTCATCTAACGTCAGTTGCATACAGTAAAGTGGCTACTGCCTGGCACAACGCCTTGCTCCCAACCCTTGCCCCCAATCAATTTCAGCCCGAAACGGTTGCACGAAATACCCCCATTCGCATGGAGGCAGAATCCTTTAGCCAGCTTGAGAACTTCGCGCTGGAACAGCCTAGCAAACTTCCATCAGCTATTAACGTCATTAGTCTCTTTCAGCAAACCATCCCGGCTACGGGCACAGCTTCAACAACTCTTACCTTGCCCACAGGCCATTACGATATCACGATAGGGTATTTTGACGAACCTGATGGAGTGGGCAGCATTGAAGTCAGTATTGGTAATCAGTCAATTACTAATTTTTCCCTAGACGGCAATTTTGGTAATAATGACGATGTGACTCCCCAGAGCTTCGTTCACAAAACAATAGCGAAGAACCTGGCCATTACTCAAGACGACGACATTAAAATTACAGGGATATCCAATGGAATTGATGCAGGCGGGGAACAAATTCGCATCGACTACATTGAGTTCACACCAATTCTGATCCCAACGGAGCCTGACTCCAGCGATGATCCGGATGATTCTGACGGAAATTCTAATAGCTCTGGCGACAATACCGACAGTTCTACTGATTCGGGAAACTTAAACGGAATTAATGACAGTTCTGGAGGAAATGAAAATGGAACTGAACCTGACACTGAGGGTCTCCTAGGTGTGCCTCTTAAGAAACCAAATTTTAGAAAAGGTAAGAAAGGTGAGCGAATTAAGGGAGATGGCGATCGCAACAGACTCACTGGAACGGGGCGAAATGATACTCTGGTTGGGAAAGGTGACAATGATGTCATTAAAGCGAAAGGAGGCAACGACAAAGTTAAGGGGAACGATGGACGCGATAAACTAGCTGGACAAGGAGGGAGCGATCGCCTCATTGGTGGTGATGACAACGACAAGATAAAAGGGGGAGGCGGTCGTGATTTACTCAAGGGACAGGACGGGCGCGATCGCCTCATTGGCCAGAGAGGCGATGATATTTTGATTGGCGGTGATGATAGGGACAAGTTAACAGGCAATGGAGGTAAAGATGTGTTCACCTTCAAGAAATTGTCAGGGAGCATGGATGTCATCACTGATTTTAAGGTAGGCAAGGACTTGATTGATCTGCGCAACATCTTCAATGCACCCGCCTTTGAAGCTGTGACCCCCTTCAGTAAGTATCAAAACTTTGTCCGGCTGACTCAACGAGGAAATGCCACTATCATTCAAATTGACGCCAATGGTAATGCCCCTGGCGATGAATTGGAAAGCATCGCAAAGCTCAAAAACGTGAGTGTTGCCGAAGTCCAGTCCTCAGATTTTCTGGCCTAGTAGCCAATCC
>CAYXJG010000135.1:0-12131 GCA_964465285.1 uncultured bacterium | reverse complement strand
TAATAAATACATGAACCAAAAACGACTAATCAGTAGCTTCATCAAGGGATTCTCGGTATTCCTGAAGTAGGTCTGGCAAGTAGTCGAAGCCGTCTACACCAATTTGTCTAAGGAACCGAGATCGGTTATTTTGCAGCATGGCTCGAAACGGATCGTCTCCAAGCTGTCCCTGCAAAATGCTGACCAACCCTGCAGGTTGCCGCCATAGATCTGAGTCAATTTGGTGCAGCCAGTACATGCCGATGCAGCCATTGATAATAGCCTGTTCCAACTTGTCTAACCCCAAGTAGGCTTCAGCTAAATAGGCGAAGTTCAGCCCCTGGAAGAACAGATCGCCAATGGCATCGGCAATCTGGAGGCCAGTTTCGAGGGACTGAATGGCATCTTGATAGTGACCCAAAACGACTTGAGCAACCCCCAGGCTATTCGCACAAAGGGCTTGACTAGGGCGATCGCCCACCTGTTCTGAAATCAGCAATCCCCGCTTCAGGTAGCCAAGGATGCGTTCGTAGTGTTCAGGATCAAGCTGGTCATTTTCCTGAGCAATGAGGACTTCGCTAAAACCGATATTAGCCAGGGCATTTGCTTCACCCAAGCGATCGCCCTCTTGCCGTGCCAGGATCAGCGCCCGCTGCCCTGTGTCAATGGCTTCTTCATAGTCTTCCAGCATGACATAGGTGCGGCTAAGGTGATTGAGGTTCGCAATTTCGCAAGGGCGATCGCCTGCTTCTCTTGCAATGTCGAGAGCATCTTCATGAAAGTCAAGGGCCATTTCCTCATCACCCAATGCTCGCTGCGAGTAGCCCAAGAGGGTGAGGATGCGAGCTTTGGTTTGGGTATTGGGGGCGTTGCGAAGGGGTTGATCCAGGTATTCAATCGCCACCTGTAAGGATTCGTCAGACAATGCTGCGAAGAGTCCGCCGTACAGAGGAAAATACTCTTGCTGAGCAAATTTCGAGAGGACTTGCAGCGCCATCTGGAAGCACCCCTCAGCAAGCGTGTCCTGGTCTAGCTCATCAAATCGGTTTGACAACTGACTCCAGACGACGGTGAAGGTCAGATAGGTGGCAATAGACAGACGCTTTCCAGCCTTCGTGTCATAAGGCTGCCGATCAAACCAGTTGATCAAGCCCAGGTTCAGCCGCTGGAGCACGACAGCTAGCGTTATCCAGTCTGCCAGGCCCATCGGTGTAGCAATGCCCTCAGGGGTTATCGTTTGATGCAGGGCAAGGTCGTGAAAGAGGCTCTGGATGCTAGGGTGGCTGATCCGCTTTGCCCAACTGCTCCAGGGGCCATGCTGGTCAGGGATGCCCCCAAATCCGATGGAACGCTGGCTTTGGTCAAAGACCCAACTCACCACATCTCCTTCGAGTTGTTCCCACACCACTAGCCCCTGTTTCAGCCCCGCTGACAGGTCAACTAGAGAAGATACATCTGAGATGGCCTCATCAGGAGCGTCAGCCCCCGCTGCCAGGTGATCGAGCCGATGGGCGAGCTGAATAATCTGGTCACGATTCAGGGTAGCTGCTTGATTGGGGTCGAGAGCCTGAAGCACCTGAATCAACCGATCTTCAGACTCAGAAATGAGCAGAGACTGGATCAAGTCATCTAATACAGCATTGCCCTGGTTTTCTTTTTGCCAGCGCTGCCATTCTGTCTCAATGGTTTTCAGGGCTCGCTGTTTACGCCCTGCCTTGGCCTGCTTTAGCTCATCGGTTACGGTGTCGATCTGATGTTGAAGAGTGTCAGCACATTCCTGGAGGCATCGCTCGAAAATTTCCCCTGTGCCAGGCGTAACACCATCTTTCAGCATCCGATACACTTGCTCTTTAGATCGAATGTGACCTTTTAGCGTCGCGGTAATGATTTGGTCAATCAGTTCAAGGTAGCGATCGCGCATAACAAATGGGTGAGAGAGAGAATGAGCGAGGAGAACATCTCTTCAGACTACCAAAGGACGGTACGTTTCCACAGGGCGATCGCCCACGTAGAGGATGAATCTCTCTGACTGAGACACGCCATCGCCGCACCAAATGGGAATATGACTTGGCAAAGTTCTCAAATTCACAACGCAAAGATAGGGGTTTGGGGCGCGCGCCGCGCGCCCCAAACCCCTATCTTTGCGTGAAACTTGCCAAGTCGTGTGGGAATTGGCATGACTGAATTTCCCGAGGATCGAGGACGGGAGACTGCGCCCCTGTGCCAGATGATTCCAGGATTCAGCGACACCCAGGGTTTTATTCTGCCTGAAATTCTTCAGGGGCTTCATCGGGAGGAACAACTTGAAGCCGCCGAGTAACGGCTGTGATGCCGTCCTCTCGCACGATGATGGCTGAAACCCAGCGATCGCCCAACTCTGCTGAGGCACGGCCGATTTTGAATAACCCGCCCGCAGACAGCAAATCCAGGTCGATAACGATAGGCGTCGTGTAGCCTTCAACGTTCACCGCTTCGTCATAGGCAGAGCCCAGAAGAATGCGATCGCCCAAGGGTTCCAGCACAATCGCGTCAAAGCTAAAGGATTGCCCAACACCGACTTTTTCAGGCAAGTTGATGTCTAAATTTGGGGAATTATCCCCTAACGTCAATTCGCTTTCTTCTCGGAGAATAGACTGGCTGATCAGTTGAGAATCGCTGAACTCTTGACGGGATTCAATCACTGACCGAAGCCGTCCCATGCGCGATCCAATGGGCGCCATGCCGATAACGGTTGTGCGCGTTTCTGCAATCCAGGCGCTCCCATCGCCATGCCAGCCCAGAAGCTCCGTACTGTAGCTGAGAGTGTCGAATCGCTCCCATAATGCTTCAAGGGCGGCTTCCAAGTCGTCGGCATCCAGCCCGTCTTCATGGGTAAAGGCTGGGTCGATGTAGTCCATAACACCGTCTAAGTCTTGGCTACTAGCTGCCTCATCGATAGCGTCCAGGGTTTGCACCAGTTCCGCAGGAGCCGAGGCCGGAGGCTGCAACTCTGCACGGGCAACCCCAGCCCAAGACAGGGCGATCGCCGCTAGCCCAAGTTCCACCCCGATCAGCCCTGCCCGCCCTGCGCGACGTATCATCGACGAACCAATGCCCTTACGGGAAAGGATGGACGTCAGCCAGACAAAGGAAGACCCAGACGCCATCCGAAACGCCATCCTAAACGCCATCCTAAACGCCATCCTTGTGGAGCAGCGTGTTGAAACGGGGGTTGAACCGAGAGGCATTAAGCGCGACATAGGTGAAGAGTTTGACATGCTGGGTGATAGGGTAATGAACGGTAATAAAGGGGAAAGCACCGTGGTTGATGCACTAAAAAAATTGCTTGTGGCCGCCAGCGGAACCGGAGGGCACCTCTTTCCGGCGATCGCCACGGCTGAAGCCCTAAACGATATGCAGATTGAGTGGCTGGGTGTTGCGAATCGGCTAGAAACTCAACTTGTGCCCCAATCCTATCCGCTCCACATTGTAACCGTGGAGGGAGTTCAGTCCAGACTGGGGGTCAACACCATAAAAATCCTCGCCCGCTTTATTAGCTCAACGATACGAGTACGAACCCTGCTACAGTCAGGGCGCTTCAGCGGCGTGTTAACTACCGGAGGCTACATTGCAGCTCCAGCTATTCTTGCCGCCCGCACCCTTGGATTACCCTCCATCCTACACGAATCGAACGCCATCCCTGGCAAGGTTACACGACTGCTTAGCCGCTGGTGTACAGTGGTGGGCGTCGGTTTTGAGGACGCAATTCCCTATCTGCCCCATGCCCGCTGCATTCCAGTAGGAACCCCCGTGCGCTCCCAATTTTTAACCGAATCCTCTAATTCCCAACCGCTCAATGATTTGCCCGATTTAAACATTCCTCCAGAGGTGCCCCTGATTGTTGTCGTAGGTGGCAGCCAGGGAGCCGTCGCCGTCAATCAATTCGTGCGTAAGGCTTCCCCTGCCTGGTTTGCAGCGGGGGCCTGGGTCGTACATCTCACCGGGGAAAGAGACCCTGATGTGGCATCCCTCCAGCATCCCCAGTACGTGGCAAAGCCTTTCTATAGGAATATGGCGACTCTGCTGCAGCGGGCAAATCTAGTGGTTAGCCGCGCCGGAGCAGGCACCCTCACAGAACTTGCCATCACGGGAACTCCAGCCATTTTAATTCCCTATCCCTATGCCGCAGAAGACCACCAGACCTACAATGCCAAGGTGTTTGTAGAGAGCCAGGCTGCCCTTCTCTACCAGCAGGCCGAACTGACGGCTGAGATGCTCCAGCAGACGGTCCTTGAGATGTTGCATGACCCTGAGCGGCTCAACCAGATGGCGATCGCCGCCAAATCACTTGCAGTCAGAGACAGTGCTGATCAGCTAGCAGAGCTAGTCCGCCAGGCGCTCTCCCCATCTTCAACCTAAAGTAGAACCAGCCCCCCATGACCACCATTGCCCTTAGCCTCTCAGCCCTGTCCCTTGCCATCTGGCTCTATTTGCTCCTGTTCCGGGGGCAATTTTGGCGTACCGATCAGCATTTAGAGGCCAATCCCATAGAGGCATTGCCCGACCTAGAGCATTACCCATCTATCTGCGTTGTCGTTCCTGCTCGCGACGAAGCTGACGTCATCCCCACCACCCTGCGGTCGCTTCTGAATCAAAACTACCCAGGAAATCTGTCGGTGATGCTGGTGGACGACCACAGCACAGACGGCACGACCCAGGCTGCCCTCCAGGTGGTGAATGCCCTGGGCAAAGCCGACCAGTTCCAGATCTACCCCGCTCAGCCCCTTCCTGCGGGGTGGACAGGCAAACTCTGGGCACTAGAGCAGGGTACTCAGCAGGTCATAGAGCAATCCGTGTTCTCCTCAGGCGAGCCGCTCACGTTGCCCAGCGACCCCTCCCAGCCCGACTATATTCTGCTCTCGGATGCCGATATAGAGCACGATGTTCAAAATGTTAGGCGGCTAGTGCTCAAAGCTGAAACTCAATCCCTTGACCTGGCATCAGTCATGGTCAAACTCCGCTGCGAAAGCATCCCTGAACAATGGCTCATTCCTGCGTTCGTGTTCTTTTTTGAAAAACTCTACCCCTTCCGGTGGGTGAACAATTCTGCGCGCCGAACTGCTGCCGCTGCCGGAGGATGTGTGCTCCTGCGCACCTCAGCACTACAGCGCATTGGCGGCATTGCCGCCATCCGCGACGCCCTGATTGACGACTGTGCCCTGGCCCAACGGGTGAAATGTGGGGAGGATGGCCACCCTGGAAGTCCGCACTATCCCATCTGGCTGGGGCTGAGTTCCTGTACCCGCAGCCTGCGCCCCTACCAAACCCTAGCATCTATCTGGAACATGGTGGCGCGGACGGCCTACACTCAGTTGAACTACTCGCCTCTGCTGTTGGGGGGCACTGTCGTGGGCATGGTGCTGGTCTACTTGACTGCACCCCTGGCTCTCCTGGGAGGACTTGTCACGGGTCAGGCACTGGTTGCGCTCCTAGGTGGGATAACGTGGACGGTGATGGCGATCGCCTATTTCCCTATCGTTCGGTTCTATCAGTGCTCTCCGCTTTATGCCCTGGCGTTGCCTATCATCGCCCTACTCTACACGCTCATGACCCTCGACTCAGCCCTGCGCCACTGGCAGGGCAAAGGCGGAGCCTGGAAAGGCCGCACCTACAGCCCGTCATCATCACTGTAGACTGTATGCGGAGGAAAAGCTTGGCTGCCTTAGCACGTGAACTGTTGCTGCCATTCCATGAGAATGTCAGTTTCAATATACTGGCTGAGAATATTGGCTCGCTGGCTGCGCTCCGCAATCGTCGGATCGGTCGTAAACACAGCACCCTCAATTTGCTCTGGCTCAAATCCCCAATGGTCACAAAATGTCACCGTAAGAGACTGAACCTGGCTAATGACTTTGTTGCGGTGCTTGTTGCGGCGCTTCCGTTCAGTGTCACCGCTGGCTATTGTATCGATGTACTTGGTTTCAATCAGCAGAATCTGGTTGTCGTGAGTGAGATAGACAAAGTCGCACTTGCCAACGTTTGTATATCCGCCGTAAGGAGGTTTTTCGAAGAGTAAGAGGCGATCGCATTGGGCAAAAATCTGCTTAATATTCAGAAACAGGTAGGCCTGGAGCAAAAGTTCCTGATCATATGGAAAACAAACAACCCCTTCAAAAAAGCGTTGGATATTTTCAAACGTATAGGGTTGACAGACCTGACAATAGTCTAGGAAAGCGGTTAAAGCATTAGGATGTCCAGTATCGTTCACAGTAGCCTCTGATTCGTTTGGGGGAATGGGGCAATCTAAAACTACACTGGTTTAAAGATCTTTACGGAAATCGTAGGAAAATCACATAGATTGCTATAGAAGGCCGCAGAGAAGGCAGGTAATGCTTTTATAACCGTTCGTAGCGGAGATCCATACGACTTGGCAAGTTTCACGCAAGAATAAGGGTTTGGAGCGCGCTCCAAACCCTTATTCTTGCGTTGTGAATTTGAGAACGTTGCCAAGTCGTGGATCCAGTTCTGGGGCAATCGCAATCAATAAAATATCTACAATTGAGGGGAGTCAGATGAAAGTGCTGGGACAGGCTCTCTAGTCTAAGGGGAACCTGGTGGCGCAGACTTTCTAACTTACGCTGGGTAGCGCCCTCGTATCACATCTCCCGATGGACAAGAGCAGCTACTGATACTTAAAGGCGATCGCCTCATCTAATCTTCGTGAGACTTAGGCGATCGCGCCCCTCACGATACGTCAAGTCTCCTTGATTAACGGACTATCGTTTCTCTGTGTGAGGAGGCTACT
The DNA here is from genome assembly GCA_964465285.1 of uncultured bacterium. Taxonomy (GTDB): domain Bacteria; phylum Cyanobacteriota; class Cyanobacteriia; order CAKZMO01; family CAKZMO01; genus JBCCWF01. The sequence continues at coordinate 5,368 of CAYXJG010000135.1, read as the reverse complement.
CAGTACACATAAGTCCTGAACTCCTTGCTGTTCAAGCTTTACCCTCATCCCCCAACCCCTTCTCTCAATATACAAGGGGAGCCGGAAAGTTTTGTCTGGCCTCCCCCTCGCCCATTTTTGGGCTAATCTTGTAGGGGTTTCTGCGAAACCCCTTACAATAGCACTTTCAGAATCGGTGATTTGCACCATCGATCGCTGAAACCGCGTAGGTTCAAGATCGGAGTTTAAAACCCCTACAGGATTAGATTTTTGGGAGAGGGGGACTGAGGGAGTGAGGGTCAAGATGTGTGTACTTAGTAGGTGTGGAGAGGAGAAGAGCAATTGGGCATCCTACATCTGTCCTCTTAGCGAAGAAGCCGACAAGCTGAAGCAACTGGAACAAGAATTGGAGCAACGAAAGCGCGGGCGTTGCTGCATGAATATATGAAATCGGAATGTGAGCAAGATGCTCACACTACCTTGATTATGAATGAGGCGTGAGTGTGAGCGTCTTGCTCACGGTTCGTTAGCGCAAATCATATCGTGATTCAGCAACGCCAAAGCGCGAGTTAGAGGAACAATCCGCAGACCTTTTAGCCATAAACAACATTCTTCAGAACCGCAGAAGTTTACGAAAAAAGGACTTGCTGCAAGTGTCCAAAGGAATAGGGAAGTTTATCCCACATTCAAATCATTGCCGGTACTCTCTGTCCCCTTGTCTGTCCCCCTGGAGGCATTAATCGTCATCAGCATCTGCAACACGAGCAATGCAAAGCGACGCCCTGACTCCCCGTTTTCCAGCACTTCCATGGAAAGCTTTTCGTAATCTGTCATCGCATCAAGAACCGTATCGACCACCCGCTGAGGAAACAAGCCATGCATTACCTGTTCGACACTATGGTTTTTGACCTGGGCCATTACGTCATCCTGGCGGCTGATCCGTTGGGCGATAGTGTTGAGGAACTGCACCTGGTCTTCGTCGCTGACTTCTGCGCCAAACAGGTCGTTTAATGCTTGAATGATTTCCGAGAGGCGCTTTTTCTCTGGGTCATGAGCTTTGCCAGTGCCGATCGCACTTCCCGGCTTCAAAGGATACTCCCCTTGATTGTCGGCCAGTCGGAGTTGCTGCTCCTTGCGCTTCGTGAGTCGATAGTGGGTCAGCGACAGCTCAGATACGTCGATGTCTTCCTGATCCAGGCGATCGCGCCGCAGCAGGGGATAAAGGTGCTTGGCATAGACGCAGAGTTGTTCTAACTCCCGGTCTTCGTAATCGATGATTTGGCAGAGGAATTCATATAGACGAATAAAGCTTTTGAGGTTCTTTTTGAACAGGTCGAGCTGGTCAATCTGTTCTCCTGCTGCCTTGAGTTCATGCTCGGCTTGCTTGAGGGCGGCACTATTGCCATAGCCTTCAGCACCCCGTTTTTGCTCTAATGCCTGACGACGGGCGGTTTCTGCCTGTTTGTAGCGTTGCTTGAAGCGATCGACGGCTGGCTGGCAGTGGTAGGAGAGCTTGGCATTGGCGGCTTTTGGGTCGAAGAAGGCGCGAGCAAAGGCTTCCACTTCATTCCAGTGGTAAATGCCTTCTTCGTCGAGGGTGGTTTGCAGGTCGTAGATGATCTGCGGGTCAGAGACATCCGCCAGTTCAGCCCGGTTGTAGTAGGGCAAAAAGGCTTCGAGGATGTCCTCCGGGTCGTTGAAGAAGTCGAGAACGAAGGTTTCTTTGCCGGGGAAGATGCGGTTGAGGCGCGATAGGGTTTGTACGCAGTCCACGCCGTGCAGCTTCTTATCCACATACATGGCGCAGAGCTTGGGCTGATCGAAGCCGGTCTGGAATTTGTTGGCGACGATCATAACGTTATAGTCGGTGGTGTCGAAGGCATCGCGCATGTCGCGCCCCTTCAGGTCAGGATTCAGCAGTTTGCTGGTTTCGCTGACTTCTTCGGGAATGACATCATCGGGCAGTACTTTGCCCGAAAACGCCACCAGGGAATGGACATCGGTATAGCCTTTCTCGTTGACGTAGGCTTTGAGGGCGAGGTGATAGCGCACGGCTTCGGGGCGGCTGCCGGTGACCACCATCGCTTTCGCCTGCCCGTTGAGCAGATGGCGTACTTGGTCGCGGAAGTGCTCGACAATTACCTCGACTTTCTGGCTGATGTTGTAAGGATGCAGGCGCACCCAGCGGGCAAGCTTGGTGCGAGCTTGTTTGGAATCAACTTCCTGATCTTCGCCGCTGGGGTGGGCAATCTTCCAGGCGGTGGCGTAGGTGGTGTAGTTGAGCAGCACATTGAGGATGAAGCCCTCTTCGATCGCCTGCCGCATGGAATAGATGTGGAAGGGTTCGGGCTTATTGTCGGTGCTGGGGGGCAGGTTGGGGTTGGGAGGACGCCCAAACAATTCCAGGGTTTTGGCTTTTGGGGTGGCGGTGAAGGCGTAGTAGCTGATGCGATCGCTCGGGCCACGAGACTGCACTGCAGCATCCATCAAGTCTTCGGCGCTGATTTCTTCTTGGTCAGGATGGTCGCTGGCGAGAATGGCTTTGAGCTTGCTGGCGGAGGAGCCGGTTTGGGAGGAGTGGGCTTCATCGGCAATGACGGCATAGCGACCGCTAGCCAAGGTGGGGTATTTGTCTAGGGCATCAAACAGGGCAGGAAAGGTCTGGATGGTGACGATGATGATGCGGGTTTTCTCGCTGAGGGCGTCGGCGAGTTGTTCAGACTTGCTCTGGCTAGTGCTCTCGCGGGTAATGGGAACAACGACGCCCTGGGCGTGCTCGAATTGGTAAATGGTGTCTTGCAGTTGGCTATCGAGGACGGTGCGATCGGTGACGACGATGATAGAGCTAAACAGCTTTTGCCCAATGTCGCTATCGGCGTTGTCGTCGGGGTCGGCATAGAGAGAGGCGAGTTGGTGGGCTGTCCAGGCGATGGAGTTGGACTTGCCCGATCCGGCGCTGTGCTGAATCAGATACCGCTTGCCGACGCCTTCGCGGCGGGTGGCGTCGATTAGTTGGTTGACCACTTGCCATTGGTGATAACGGGGGAAAATTAGGGTTTCCTTTGTGGTGATGCTGCCGTCAAAGTGTTTCTCTTCGTTTTTTTGGAGATGCAGAAAGCGCCCCAGCACCTTGAGCCAGGCATCGGGCTGAAAGAGCTGCTCCCACAGATAGCGGGTGGCATAGTCATTTTCGTTGTCGGGGTCAGGGTTCCCGGCTCCCCCGTCGGTGGTGCCCTGGTTGAAGGGCAAGAAGAAGGTATCTTTTCCTGCCAGCTTGGTGGTCATGGCGACGTCTTGCTGGCTGACGGCAAAGTGAACCAGGGCACCCCGCTTAAAGGTCAGCAGCGGTTCGGCTTTGCGGGTGAGGGGGTCTTTAACGGGGCGATCGCCCCGATACTGGCGTTTGGCGTTTTCAATGGATTGCTTGAATTCGCTTTTGAGTTCCAGGGTGGCAGTGGGGATGCCGTTGACGAACAGCACCAGGTCGAGGCGGGGGTTGTAGTTATTGGTTAGGTCTGGGCCTTTGCGGGCATGGGGGGAGTAGGAGACTTCGGGCACCACCCGCAGGCGGTTTGCCTGGTAGCGGGCGAGGGTGTCGGGGTTCATGCCGTGGTCGGGCTGGAAGCTGCACAGTTCGACTTTGACGCCAGGAAGTTTGTAGCCGTGGCGCAGCACATCGAGGGTGCCGTTTTTCTCCAGGGCACGGACGGTCTTTTGAATGAGGATGCCAGCCGGATCGGTGGGGTTGGTTTTGCAGAGCTTTTGCCAGCGGTCAGGCCAAGCCGTTTGAACGTAGGCGAGCAGGTCTTCGGTGTAGAGAGCGGTGGTGGGGTTATAGCCCGCCGAGGTGCCCACGAGCCAGCCCTGAGCTTGTAGGGCATTGATGATGTCTTGCTGAAAGGCGAGTTCTTTACTGTCAGCCATCGAAGGTCTCCAGGGGCAGGTGAGATTTGCAGATCAGCAAACCTCGGATGTATTTGCTCAGCAAATCCTATAGCAATCCTAAATGAAATGTGAGAGGTGGGGCGGGCTGAGCCCGCCCCACCTCTCACATTTCATTTCACAAATCACTTAGGAACGCTATATGTGTATTTATTGTTCCCGAGGTCTAGGTAGAAATTTCCAAGACATCCCTGCATTAAGTCCTAATTTATCAGCAGATTCTGAAAGGGTTGCGTATTTTTCCAACGATAAGTGTTGAAATCACGCTGATCCACCGAAAAGATGCGTCCGTGGCCTAGATGTTCAGCTAGGATAACCAGTGATGCATCCGCCAGATCCATTGGCAAGTTGGCATACTGCTGCATTAATTGACTGATTTGTGCTCCGTGGCTCTGCTGGAGATCGAATACGCTGAATAGCCCTTGGCTATAGTTTTCCATGAAGCTGCTAGCAACGCTGGCCCCCTTATTTCTCAGCAGTAGGTAGCACGTCTCTGTCATCACAGGCCAGGTAGTGATGAGAGGCTCGTTATATTTTTTGAGGGCCTGCTTAGCAATAGCATGGTAACTATCTTTGTCATCAATCAGCGCGACCCAGAAGCCTGTATCAGCGATGATCATACTTACGGCCCCATTCCTCTGCCAGCACTTGCTTATAGGTGGTGGAGAGGTTTTCCTCGGCGGATACGCAACCAATCAAGCCTGATGCTTCAAATTGCTCGTAAACACTTCCTGACTGATCTGAGTCCGTTTGGGAAGGTGCATTCTGCTCATCAGAGACGGCGCTACTTTTTTTGAGAAGCTGGATGAACTGTGCCACCAGATCCAGAGCTTCTTGGGGCAGGGTTTGAATGTCTTGTTGGATTTGTTCGAGGGATGCCATTGGTCTTCATCGACTAAAAAATCAATATCGCTATTAGGTTGCTCTTCGCCACGGGTAACGGAACCCAAGACACGAATGCGCCGTGCGCCGTACTGTTGGCTCAGCGCCAGAATGGTATCGCGTTTGGCTCGTAGGGTGTCGATCAGCATGGCTCTATTATGTCCCGAAATTCAGGGGGATGCTGAATGTTAGAAGGGGAGGCCATATCAGCCATAGGCAGCCTCCAGGGGAGCAGCAGGGGCGTCGCCCTCCGGCGATCGCACCTCCCCGCACATCTATCTTCCCTTTCACCGCAGCAGCGATCAGGACTGAGCAGCGTTCTTGGTGTAAGGTTGCTGGCCTGATAGAAGTTACAAATCTAGCCAGCTTCGCAAAGACGCTGCGAGGGCGTTGGCATCAGTGTTGTCTAATTGACCCACGGTTTTGATCACCAGACTTTTGTAAATGGTGTAGATGCCCCGCTTAAGGGCTGTTGGCACATTGAGACCTGCTGAGCCTCAGGCTGATAGGGCAAATTCACCAGGCAGTAAGGTGGCCGTTTTGCTAGTTAAAGGGGTAATCAAAA
>CAYXJG010000134.1:3051-12151 GCA_964465285.1 uncultured bacterium | reverse complement strand
GGCCATTGAATCAGGGCCATTGAATCAGGGCCATTGAATCAGGGCCATTGAATCAGGCCATTGAATCAGGCCATTGAATCAGGTTTCAGGAGCAGGGACGAATTAAACCCAAGCTTGGTGGGGCGGGGCGGCATCGCTGCGCTGTCCTCCGGACTAGAAGTAAGTTCACATTATTCATCCCTTCATCCTGACTATTGTTGGGATACTCCTGTCATAACCGGGCTCTAGGCCTCACTGCTGATTGAGCATCTATGCCGCATCTGCCTGAACCATGTGCTGCGATTTGTCCAGCCAGGCCACGGTGTAATCTACCACATTGCAGACTAGTGCTCGACGGCGTAAATAGCCCCACTGTTTTTGATAGGCAGAACTCCTGGCACATAAAGAATCCCCATTCTGCCTTTACCCTTCTCACTTTTGTCTTCCGATACTAGTACCGCTCGGCGTAAGTTTGTCCACTCATTGGCCCTCACCCTTAAATCCCTCTCCCAAGCCTAATCCTGTAGGGGTTTTAAACTCCGATCTTGAACCTACGCGGTTTCAGCGATCGATGGTGCAAATCACCGATTCTGAAAGTGTTGTTGTGAGGGGTTTCTGCGAAACCCCTACAAGATTAGCTCCCAAGCAGGGAGAGGGGCTTTGAAGGGGTTCAGTTTCCCTGCTCCCAAGTTTGGGAGAAAGGGCTAGGGGATGAAGGCTGAGCAAAGAGGCTGAGTAGTGACCTCAATTCTTAAGTCTGTCGTGCCTGTATCCATTCTTCGTTGTTGATAGGACTCACTCTGATGGCAAAACGCAAATCAAATCGAGCTAGGTTATCGCTACACACAGCAATGGCTTTGCGACTCAATGCATTGAGCAAAAGTATTGTGGGTTGGCTTCTGCGTGTGCTTTTGCTGTTGGGTCGTCAGCTCCGGGCAACGCAGGCCGGCTTTGTGTTGCCAACAACGATGCTGTTAATTCTAGTGGTTTTGCTGACGGTCAGTGCTGTGACGCTCCGTACCCTCAACCGCACTGCCGAAGCAACTGGCGATCGCCAATCTCAGGTGATTTACAACGCGGCAACACCTGCCATTGACCGGGCGAAGGCAAAGCTAGAGTTTATGTTTTCTAGACAGCGGGACTCACGACTGCCGACTGGGATTCCAGGGGAAGCTCAGTTGGTAGGAATGCTGGTTAATGATGGGAGGGAGCGTAGCGGATTTATAGTGCCTCAGTTACTCATCAACGACAATGCGGGTAATGATATTGATCCCTACACCTTTCCAGATGAAGAAGATACCGCCGCCAATGTGCTAAATTTACCCGCTGCAATGGATGTCGATGGCAACGATTTAGCCGATCGGTTGGACATTGATGGCGACAACCTGCCTGACAATGCCTGGGCCTATCGGGTGGATTTAGATGGTGATGACATCGAGGATGCGACGGTTGCTTACTCTATCGTCCTGCAAACGCCCGATAATCCTGACGATATGCAGCAAGCATCAGACGCTGCGATCGCCAGCAGAGCAAACTCCTTGCAAGTGCGGCATGGCCCCCTGAGCAGTGGGGCAAATCTAACGAGTGCCTGTCAGGTGAATGGCGATGCAGGCGCTGCGCCCATCGAAGGGGGATGGTTCCGCGACCAAAACAACTCATCCATTCTCCGCAAAAACTTTCAGGTGAATGCCTTTGTGTTGCCTGATAATCCCAATGGTACCGTTGCGACCCTTGAGTTTCACCAAGATCGCCAGCTTGCCCAGGGCAACAAGTGGGGCGCTTGGTTCCGCAATGACCTGGAGATTTTCCCCGGCCCCCAATTCAACTGGAACGGAGCCATGCACACGGAAGGCAATTTGATTGTGGGGAACAATAATTTTCGGGGCTATCTGGTCAGTGCTCCAGCATCCTGCCTCTACACCCGTGAAGCGTCAGAGATTACAATCACAGACATTGAAGCAAACCCCGATCAGGATATTCCAGCCTTCCAGGGACAGGTCCTCAGCGCTCGGATTAACGACAATTCCTTTGGCTACCGTTCAGACTTTCACCTGTTCGACACGAACCCCATTATCAACGGGGATGACAATGTGCGCCTTGACCAGTCCCGCGACTCGGTTAGACATGACTCAGGGACCCCTCGTCCAGCCGACTATTCCCTCGACCCCATCGCCTTGCTAACCCGTGATGTGTCTCAGGCACGCGGTACAGCCGATCCAAGTGCGTTTCGAGCGGGAGACTGGAATGTCAACGACAAAATGTTTGTCCAAAAGGGGCGCATCTATAACCAGTCAGAAGATGCACCCTATCTAGACGACTTTTACCGCGCCGATAACCGATATGGGCCAAAGCCTCGCTATGGTGGGCGACAGATTCCAGGCAGCATTGGGGAACCCATTGCAGGAGACTTGATGGCAGATGATGGCCTGTTAGATGAGGATTTGATCAACACTGATGCCTCGGAACCAACCAATGTGGGGTTGGATGGTTATTGGGAACGGCGTGCCCGGCGAGAAGGCTTGCGGTTGATTGTGGGCCAGCGGTTTGAGCTGGGTAATGCGTTTGGCTGGGGCATTGACTTGAATGAGAACGGCACTCTGGAAGATGATGAGCGTCAGGCAGAGCCGTTGAACCCTGCCAATAGCTGTCCGGGATCTCGGTGCAATGAGAGTCTCCAGCGTCGCACCCTGTACGACAATTTGGCAGCGGTTCAGTCCCTCGCGGTCTACCACAGCTCCAGCGACAATCGCACATTTCCCGTGGCCTGTTTTGCCATGACCGCTCATCCTGGTACTGCTGAAACCATTACTGCCAGCCGCACCTTTGATGAGGTGACCTTGGGGGGCACAACAGTGATGAATACCGACTTCCTCACCGGGCAGGGCACGAATGGCTGGGAATTTGACCCACCCGCTGGGGTGAGTGGTGCGAATAGTGAAGATGACTTTGCTGATGCGATCGCCTATAACACGGCCAATCCCAAAACTTCAGAACCGTTGGCGATCGCCCTCCACAACCTGGCTCATTTTGCCGGAGATCCCCAGGGGGGCGCACCCTCGTTTACGCCTGTGCAGGATGATGCCGTTCATCCCTATCCCCAGCTCACCATGTGGGGAGATTATTCCATGCTCCGTCGGGTTCTCGCCATGCTAGATGGCGGCACTGCTGCAGAGGGCAATCCCACCGGAGGCACTGTTGCCTATGGAGACTTGAGTCCTGCAGACCAGGCAACGCTGCACACGGCAGCCTGCACACTGGGGATGCTCGCCTACAACCTGGATCTCAGCCAGGATCGCTATGAAGCTCTTTACGGAGCAACGCTTTCCGACTTTGGGCAGGCACTCTGGGAACTGATGGATGGGGATTTAAGCAATGGTGAAGTGAATAATTTAATCAGCTCACCCGTACCCTTTCCGCCCTCCTACAGCCGCAACTCTCCAATCGTTCCTAATGCAATATCCTTTTACACGCAGTTTTCTACCGAAGACTACATTGAAGCCCTAAAGAACAAACCCGGCATCACGTTTACTGCTGATCAAATTGATGGGTTTGCCGCCATCATCATCGAAGCACAGCAGATTCGTCGCGATCGCCTCCTTGGGTTCGTCGATGGCGGTTTTTCTGTGGAACCAACGGCTGGAAGCTCAATTAACTGGGATCCATCCACGGGACAGTTCAATGAAGGGCTGACCGGAGAGACATTTCTGCGATACAGAACGGAGTGCGATCCTGACAGCTTTAGCACCCTTGACAATAGTGCAATGCCTGGACTCACGAATGATGAGCGAGATGAGCGCAAGATTGGGCTGGCAGCAGCATTTTGCTCGGCGGCGAGCCACCCAAAATATCCCGCCCTGTACTACGTGTTTCCGGTGGTTGACCATGACCACGATGGGGCAAACGATTCAGGCATTGACAATATCCCCGACCACCGCCAACCGATCATTGAGGAGTACATTGCCGACGCTTACATCTTCAACGGCACCGATGGCGTGAACAATGGATATACCTATCTTGTCCTTGATGATGCGGATGATGATGGTATTGAAGAAGGGAGCGATGATGGCATTGGGGCGATCGCCCTCACGCCCCATGGTACTGACTTCGACAATGACTGGGAATTACCCACCGACGACACAGGCATCAATGAAATCTATGCAACCGATGGCAGCATCCTAGCCTCGGTCCCCTTCCTCGACAAAGGCATCTACAACGGTCGAGAAATGATGGGTGTGCGTGTTCTTGACATTGATTGGGGGTTGCTGCACAACAACACCCAGAGCCTCGGCAACGATCGGCACTCCAACCGGGATCACTGGTTACCAAATAGTGCCGTAGTATACGGTGTCCGGGAAGATGCCGTGCGCGAAGACACTATCAGCCGCCCTAGCGGTTCAGGAGCGGATTGGGCAGCCTGTGGACAAAACGCCACGTTCGAGAGTACAAGCGGCACAAATAATGCCCAGTGCCGGATGGAGGCTGATCCGTCCAATCCCCAAGACCCCCCTCTCTTTGACCGCAATCAAATTAGTCCCAAGGCCGTGGATTACTATCCTGATCCGCTTCGTCGGCCCAATGGATTCCGGATGCGGAATGGTTCCGAACTCTGGCGAGACAATGATCGGGGCAGGGGCCTGTCTTTCGTCTCCGACACCCCTGTTTACATTCAGGGTGATCTCAACCTCCATCAAACCTTCACTCCCGACTGCAGGGGTGACGAGAGCTGTCGGTTGGAAGAGTTTACGCAAAAGCTCCCGACAGGCGGCAATTACAATACAACTCAGTTTTACGATAACCGGGACACCCTGGAGGTACGGTTCGCCAATCCCGCCACTGATAAATGGCGGCCTACAGAGATACTTGCAGATGCTATCAGCATCATTTCTGAACATTTCTGTGATGGCAGCATGGAAGATAGCTTTGTCACTGCAGGTAGTGGCAGCGGCGCAACGATTTCGGATTCAGAAACTCGCTATGGCTGTAGTGAAAATAGCGATCGCACCTCTTACCTGGATCAGAACCGTCCAGATGAAGACATTACGGGCGATAGCTTCGATTGGCTGCGGGCAGATTCGAATAACCCTGATGCTCCGATACTCGTCTCCCGCGATGGGATGCCCTTGATGACGAACGGCACGACGATTCAATCCTATGAGGATGAGTATGGAGCCAACGATTTCTTTGCCTTTGGCAGCCAAAAACCGCTCATCAATGCAGCAACGACCCGTGTTAACGCTATCATCATCAGCGGCCTTGTGCCTTCCCGGACAGACCAAGCCTATGGCGGAATGCACAACTTCCCTCGATTCCTGGAGAACTGGACGCGCCTTTATATCTCTGGAGGCCTCTTGCAGCTCAATTTCAGCAACTATGCCACAGCGCCCTTTGACCAGGATGCCTGGGAAACCAGTCAGGAAACAACGTCAGGTGAGCTCATTCGGTATTACTCTCCCCCGAATCGTCTATGGGGCTATGATGTCGCGTTGCAATATTCCCCTGCCGGGCCGATCGCCTCTCGCTTTGTCAGCTCTCAGGCGATTCGAAGCGAGTTCTACAGCGAACCTCCAGCAGACGATCAGTATATGATCAATCTCTGCCGTCAGATTTCCACCAATCCAGATACCCAGTGTGCGCCACCACCAAACACCTAAACTGGCTCTAGGGAACGACTCTGCAAGTTTCACACAGAAACAGAGGTTTGGGGCGCGCGCCATGCGCCCCAAACCTCTGTTTCTGTGTTGTGAATTTGAGAACTTTGCCAAGTCGTAAGAATAAGGGCTACAGATGAAGTGCGCCCCCGCAACACAGGGGCACACTTCCTCCCTCCATAGCTGGTTTTTAGAGAAACGGCATAACCCATGTCAACGATAGGGGATCTGCGGCTAAAAAAGATACCGGAAGAAAAGAGCAGCGGGCTGCGCCCGCTGCTCTTTTCCGGGTACTTTATTTTCTTGCAAGTCCCTAGGTTTACAAATTCAAAATCGAAAATCCAAAATCGAGAATTAGTATTACCAGGGCAAAGGGCTACCATCCCACGAAAAAAAGCTGCCGTTGTCTTTCAGCGTCAGACGGTCGATGATGGCGAGAAGCTGGGACACGGTGCGCTCAATGGGAAAGAGTTTTTCGGGAGGGACATTGCGCTGAAAGGGCTTAGAGAGCCGCGTATCAGTTGTGCCAGGGTGAAGCAAGGTAATAATGGTTTTTGGGCAGCGGCGACTGTATTCGATAGACGCCGTTTTAAGAAACATATTCAGGGCTGCCTTAGACGCACGGTAGCCGTACCATCCCCCCAGGCGATTGTCCTCAATGCTGCCGATTTTTGCAGAAATGGTCGCAAAGACGCTCTGGGCATCCCGTTTGAAGAGGGGCATTAGGTGCTTTGCCAGCAATACTGCACCAATGCTGTTGATTTGAAAATAGCGTATGAGGTAGTCAGGATTGATCTGCCGGAGGCTTTTTTCAGGTTGCAGGTTTCCATCATGCAGAACACCTACACAGTTCACCACTAGATGCAGTTGGGGAACAATACTGCTGATGCGGGCGATCGCCTCCTCAACCTGGCCTTCATCGGTAATCTCTAGGGGCAAACTCACCAGGGCTGGATGCGTCTTCTCCAACTCGAGCAACGCCTCTGCTGTGTCAGGGTTCCGGTACGTCGCAATGAGGCGCTCAACCCGGTGATCGGCCAATAACGCCTGGACAAACCCTAGTCCAATGCCCCCGCTGGCCCCCACAACTAAGGCATTCCCCCGCTCAAATCCTGTTATCATCAACATCCCCTGCAATCATTCTGAGAAAACGTGAACTTGATAGCGCCAAGTCAGCCGCGCGATGCGCGGCTGAAATTATGAAAAAAATCCTTTCACGACTTGGCAAGTTTCACGAAGAAATAGGGGTTTGGGGCGCGCTCCGCGCGCCCCAAACCCCTATTTCTTCTTTGTGAATTTGAGAACTTTGCCAAGTCGTGTCCTTTCCTGCGTGTCGCGCAAACAACCCTAAATTTTGTGCATCCGTCAAACTGCCGTTGAGCAATATCGTAACGTTTCGTGAAGAATGGTGCAGGGCTTGCTCGGCAGGACTCAAAATTTCGGCACAACGGCGATCGCCGTTCATGCCTTCGCCGCACTTAGCAAAAACGCTCTCGTGCAAAGCATGAGAGCGCCCTTATCCTTTTGTTTTTAAGCCTGTCCTTCAACCCTATTGGCATCAATTTTTATAGAGCTGCTCCAAACAAGGGGCTTAAAAGTTATAAGCTGCTCCAGTATACCAACGCTATGCGCTGAGCTGAATGTCGTTGGGGTCAACGGCCCACTCAGGCAAGGGCTTGAGTTCACCATCTTCGAGGTAAATCACGCGGTCAGCAACCTTTTGGACGCGGGGGTCGTGAGTCACCATCAGGACGGTGCGACCACTTTCCTTTGCAAGCGTGCGGAGGAGCTCAATCACAGCCTGACCACTGTGAGAATCTAAGGCTGCTGTTGGTTCATCGGCCATGATGATTTGAGGATTACCCGCCAGAGACCGAGCGATCGCCACCCGCTGCTTTTGCCCTCCTGACAGGTTCTTGGGCAGTTGATTTGCCCGATCCGCTAATCCCACCCGGTCCAGCAATGCCCGTGCCTCAAGCCGTGCGGCCCGAGGACGAAACCCTTTCATCTTGAGAGCTACTTCAATATTCTCAGCGGCTGTCAGCGCATCGAACAAGTTAAAGCCCTGAAAGATGAACCCAATGGTATCAAGGCGAAACTGGGACAGCTTGGATTGAGAGAGTTTAGTAATACTTTGCCCACAGAGAGACACATCACCGGAGGTCGGCTTCAGAATGCCTCCTAAAATGGACAGCAGTGTTGTCTTTCCGGAACCAGACGGCCCCATCAAAAGCTGAATGTCGCCCTGCTTCACGTTCAGGTCAATCCCTTTCAGAACGCGAACACTTTGCTGTCCCGTTTGATAAACCATTTCGATGTCAGATGCAGCGATCGCCGAAACGTGAGCATCGTGGGATGGCTGGGCAGAAATCGCAGAATCGCAGTCTGTACGGCTAGAACTGTCCAGCACCCGTATATGTTGAGGATTTTGCTTTTTGATGGAGCGTAAAATGCTCGTGGGTGCTGATGCCATGGGGATTTCTCCAGAACTGATTGTGCGCGGAAAAGGGTTGCTGTTAATCTCGAGACCTATCGCGATCCTATTTGATTTTTAAAGGTAGGAGCGGGCGCAGCCCGCCCCTACCTTTAAAGATATTTTCAGAAATCAAATAGGATTCCTATATTTGGACTGTATCTTTATTCTTCGTGCCTTGTAAAGAAGCGTTACCTTAAGCTTACGTAAAGAGGACAAACATGAAGTCCCCTTATGTGCTCAGCCAAGCGGGTGATTTCCTCACTGATCCTAGAATGATGCATCAATCTGAATCTCTCCTATTCCGGACATGAGAATTGACTGAATGCTTCAGCACGGGCTGTTGTAGCCCGGCAAACGGTGTCAAGTTAGGGAACTCACCCATTTATGATATCCATATTTTTTCTGAGACTGGCTCATGGGTTTGCCACATTCTCAACTGTCCAGCAGAGGTCGGTGTTCCGTAATTTCTGGGGGGCGAGTGCGTGAGGCGATCGCCAAAACTTAATACCATTTCTCTCTTTAGGAATAAGAATTAAATAGGCTTATAGCGCTGTGCAAGCGCATTAAGCACAGGGATTGAGTGGCGGCTCTCTGCGCCGCTACTCAACAAATTTGGGTGTGCTTAACCAATTTGCACACCGCTACGTAACTTAAGTCGGGAATAACTTAGCAGGATACTGGGGTGCTCAGCACCCCAGTATCCCGCATAAAACACAAGCCGTTAAATAATTTGAACCCAATGGGGATAATGCCACAGGCTGCAATTTTAATGGTTGCGTTGGCACAGTATAAACGCCACTCAAAACGCAATAGACACGACTTAGCAAAGTTCCCAAGCCCCTATCTTTGTGTGAAACTTGCCAAGTCGTGAATAGAAAAACCTGACGCTGCAGCCAGGTTTTGCAGAGTGTTCTTGATACCAATGAAGGTTACCAATGAAGGTAGTTCTAATTCAGTGTTCCCGGTACTTTGCACAGGTGTATTTGCACAGGTGTAT
>CAYXJG010000134.1:0-2951 GCA_964465285.1 uncultured bacterium | reverse complement strand
TTTGCACAGGTGTATTTGCACAGGTGTATCATCAGAATCTGTAGCCGGGCTTAAAAAGCATCACGAAGCTAAGCTATCTACCTATAGTTCATCATTATGGCGATCGCCCATCCATTACATACCCGCATTGAAGGCACAGGACTGCCGATCCTTTGTTTACACGGTCATCCGGGATCGAGCCAAGCCATGGGCGTGTTCACAGAGCATTTATCCCAGCACTTGCAAACGATTACCCCAGATTTACGGGGCTACGGGAGAAGCCGTACCCCATCCCCGTTCGAGATGACCGATCATCTGGCCGACTTGGAGGCTCTGCTCGATCGCTACAGCCTAAGGCGAACGGTGGTGTTAGGCTGGTCCCTGGGCGGCATCCTTGCGCTCGAGCTGGCTCTCCGTCGTCCTTGTGCAGTCGCAGGACTCATTCTAGTAGCCTCATCAGCCCATCCCAAAGGGCGACACCCCCCTATTACCTGGCAAGACAATGTGCTGACGGCGATCGCCGCTTTATTAAATGCACTCTTCCCCGCACACCCCTGGCTTATCGAACAATGGGGGCGGCGATCGCTGTTTCGATATTTGGTGCAGCAGCATACGCCCCAGGTGTATCAGCGGCTCGCCCATGAAGGAGTGACGGCTTTTTGGGGGACATCAAAGTATGCGACCGAGGCATTAGGGCGATCGCTCCAGCACGGGTATAACCGCACCAACGATTTGCAAGCTATCTCCTGCCCTGTGCTGATGCTGGCGGCTAGTGCCGATGTTCACATCACCCCTGAGTCCAGCCAAGACACAGCTCTCGCGTTACCAAACTGTAAGCTACAGATCTATGAGAATGTCGCCCATCTATTCCCCTGGGAGATTCCACACCAGGTTTTAGCCGACATTGACCAATGGCTAGTTGCACACCAGTTTGGCGGCACGGCATTTTCGCACCGCTAAACGTTTATGATTGACTGCCGATGGCTTGTAGATGGAGTTCTTTCTGGCTTTCAGGGAGTGATGTGTAGTCGGCCACAATTTGACGAAACTCATTGCCGTCAATGGTTTCTCGTTCCAGGAGCATGTCCGCAAGGCGGTCGATGAGGGGGCGGTTTACCCGGATGAGCGATCGCGCCCGATCGTAACAGTGCATGACGATACTGCGCACCTGGGCGTCAATCTGGGTAGCAAGTTCCTCTGAATATCCAGGCCCCTGAGACATCAAGTCTCGGCCTAGAAATACCTCATTGCCTCCCGTTTCCATGGCAAAGGAGCCGAGATCAGACATCCCGTAGCGAGTCACCATGTTACGAGCAAAGTCAGCGACTGCTTTAATGTCCCCCGATGCCCCCACAGTGACTTCATCGTGGCCGAACACCTCTTCTTCGGAGGCGCGGCCTCCTAGATAAACCGTGATGCGATCTACTAGCTGAGCGCGAGTTTGCAGTCCGTCATCAATATCATCCCGGTTCAGCAGAGGTTTGGCAAAGCCACCGATGCCTCCAGATCGGGGAATAATGGTGACTTTGTCCAGGGGGTCAGTATGTTCTAGCAACGTCATCAGCAGAGCGTGTCCCAGCTCATGGTAGGCAATCAACCGCTTCTTCTTACTGTCCATTAAAGGATTCATCGTGAGGCCAATGGTGACCCGGTCGATGGCGTCGTCAATCTCAAGGGGAGTGATGGATTCTTTGCGGCGGCGGGCAGTCAGAATCGCCGCTTCGTTCAGCATATTTGCTAAATCCGCTCCCGAAAACCCAGGGGTGCGCTGGGCGATCGCCTCCAGGGAGACGTCAGGCGATACCTTCTTGTTGCGGGCGTGAACTTCAAGGATGCCCAGCCGACCTTTGTAGCCCGGCAAATCCACTATGACCTGACGGTCGAAGCGTCCTGGACGCAATAGAGCAGAATCCAGCACATCGGGACGGTTCGTTGCCGCGATGATGATAATGCCCGTGTTGTTCTCGAAGCCATCCATTTCAGTGAGCAACTGGTTGAGGGTTTGCTCCCGCTCATCATTGCCGCCGCCGATGCCCGCCCCTCGCTGACGGCCTACGGCATCAATCTCATCGATGAAGATAATACAAGGAGCGCTCTCCTTTGCCTTGCGGAACAGGTCTCGCACTCGAGATGCGCCTACCCCGACAAACATTTCTACAAACTCTGATCCCGAAATGCTGAAGAAGGGCACCCCTGCTTCTCCGGCGATCGCCTTTGCCAGCAGCGTTTTTCCCGTTCCCGGCGGCCCCACCAGCAATACTCCGTTGGGAATCCGCGCACCCACAGCAGTAAACTTCTCGGGCTGCTTTAGGAAACTCACAACTTCCTGCAATTCTTCTTTGGCTTCTTCGATACCGGCCACATCGTCAAACATGACTCCGGTCTCGGCTTCCATCTGGAAGCGGGCACGGGACTTACCGAAATTCATCGCTTGTCCCGATGCGTTTGCCGAGCGACGCAACAATAGCAGCAATGCCCCAATGATCAGCAGGGCAATCATTGTTTGGGTAATCAGCCAGGCGATCGCCGTGGTGTCTGCCGAGGGCTTGACCTCTAGTTCAACGTCATTGGCACGGGCACGTTCGACGAGTTCATTGTTGCGATCGCCCATGAAAAGTAGCACTTCTTCGGGGGGCTCATCTTCACCCTGGTCAACGGTTTGAACTCTGGCAACGCCTCTCTCTGGGTCAATCTCAAGCCGCGACACCTGGCCTGACTCAATTTCTTCCAGCAATTCGCTGTAGGTGAGTTCATCTTCGGCTTCGGTGGTGGACTGGGCAAGGGCGGGCGTGACGGGGGTAAGCCCCTGTATTACCGTCAGCAGCAACGTCATCATTCCAGTTGCAGCCGCTGCTTTTGCAGAAATTTGAACGGATGTTTTAGCGAATAAAACCTGCTTCATCGAACCCATAATGATTTTTTACAACTTGACCCTTGCTTGTGGTGCTTCTCTAGTGTAGCCCTAGGCTGGG
>CAYXJG010000133.1:0-12211 GCA_964465285.1 uncultured bacterium | reverse complement strand
TGTCTCTGCCGCTGCCCCCGTCAAGATCATCGCTTCCCTTGCCGCCGTTGAGGGTGTCTCTGCCGCTGCCCCCGTCAAGATCATCGCTTCCCTTGCCGCCGTTGAGGGTGTCTCTGCCGCTGCCCCCGTCAAGATCATCGCTTCCCTTGCCGCCGTTGAGGGTATCGTTGCCATTGTCACCTCTGAGGGTGTCACGATTGCCGCCACCCTGTAAGGTGTCCGCGCCACTACCGCCACTCAGCTCATCGTCGCCACTGCCGCCATCCAAAATATCGCTGCCGTTGTCGCCTTTGAGAATGTCGTCACCTGCGTCTCCAGACAAAGTATCGTTGCCATTGCCACCCGAGAGGTTGTCTATCCCTGAACCGCCAAACAGAACATCATTGCCAGCGGCACCTGTGAGGGTGTCGTCGCCATTATCTCCAAAAAGCTGATCGTTTCCCTGCCCGCCATCCAGGGTATCGTCGTCGTCTCCGCCTCGAAGGATATCGGTGTCGCCCCCTCCTTGAATCGTGTCTCGACCATCCTCGCCACGAATCTCATCGTCGCCGTTATCGCCCTTAATGTCGTCATCTCCAGCATCGCCGCGAATTTCGTCACTGCCCTGATTCCCCCGGATTGTGTCGTCACCTTCGTCACCCCGGATTTTATCTGGCCCATCGCCACCATTTATGATGTCGTTACCATCCCGTCCCCGGAGAATGTCCTTGCCATCGCCTCCCCGCAGGATGTCTCTACCATCACCTCCGTCCAGGCGATCGCTCCCTTCGCCCCCATTCAGGTCATCATTGCCATTGCCACCATCCAGGCGATCGCTCCCCTCACCACCTGAAAGCTCATCATTGCCGTCATCGCCAAACAAGCTGTCGGCACCCCGGTCTCCCTGGAGGGTGTCGTCACCCTCCCCTCCGGTCAGGCGATCGCTTCCATCATCGCCAATTAACCGATCATCCCCGGTATCGCCTACCAAGATGTCGTCGCCCTGGTCACCATCCATGCGATCGCCCCCAGAACCACCAATGAGGGCATCATCTCCTGCTAGGCCAAACAGAAAATCACCCGCACCTAAGCCTGTAATTGTATCGGCTCTGCTTGTTCCTTCCAGGGTGTCGCTTCGGTTCGTTCCAGTAATTGATGCCACGGCAATTTCCCTCTTAGTGTCTAGTCTGGTCTGGTTCTCTGCGAACAGAGTGTTAGAACGGGCTGGTCATAACATTCGCCCCACGGTATCTGTTCTTTATCGAATACACTGATCGAATACACTGTTGGACAACTGGTGTTAGGCACATGAGCCGTACCCAGAAAGAATTATGCTGGATAACTCCAGCCACAAATTTCTCAGAACTCTAGTTGTAGAGTTTTAATCCAATTCATTACACACTATAACCCTACTGGTAGAGGATTGCGTCTTGATGTAAACGACTTTTTACGGCAGTGTGACTGCTACCAGCAGCCAGTAGATCGATTAAGATTTTGAGGAATGGAGATGCGGGCAGTGTGCGGAGGGTCAAAGATTCAACACATCCAAGTTGGGTAGAGCATTACCGCTTCACCCAATCTAGCTAGGTCTGACGCAAATTTTTGGATGACAGCGGGCAAAGCTTACCATCGTCCAGAGATGCTTGCTGAATGTTGAAGTGATTGGATTCTTGTTCCTAAATGGGCGTTGCTTAATCCGGGTATGAACTTGTGGGTGGGAGGCGCGCGGTGCGCGCCTCCCACCCACAAGTTCATACCTAAAAACAGCAACGCCCCTAAATGATTCCGACAAGTATGGTGGTTCTGCGGTTAGGCAAATATGGCAGAGGAGAAAACCTTTATTCAACTCCGATGGGAAGATTCGGAAACGGGACTGATTCACGAGCAAATGCTCCAAGCACCGATCGCATTAGGCCGTGAACCGCATCATATGCCCCAGCATTGGGCAGGGATGCCTGTTTCCCGGATTGAGTTGTCTCACAAGCAAGTGTCGCGCTTTCATGCCCTCATCACGATGGCAAACGAGCAGTTTTATATTACTGACAAAAGCGCCAATGGAACATATTTGAATGGGCGATTAGTTCAGCAAGACGGGCAAGCATTCACTAAAAATGACACCCTGCGCGTCGGCCCCTTCAAAATTACAGCAACGATTGATCGTACCCAAGGCTCGAACTCCACCCAACTCAACTTGGAGCATAGCGCAATCGACGAAACAGCTAACAACACCGAAAAAAATGCCATGCTGATCTGGATTGCAGGCACAGTCGTGCTGTTGGCAATGGGGCTAGGGACGTGGAAACTAGCCACGTTATTGCTCGAACAAGTTCGCCCCCAACCGGATGCCGCCCTGGTATGGAGACAGGACAGCGACCATGGCTAAGGGGTGGGCAATGCTGACGCCGTTATGGGGGCGATCGCCCTGGAAATGGGGGGGGCTGGCGCTTATCACCGTCCTAATTATATTGCTTCCCCATAGCGTACAGGCACAAACCAACCCTGGAACGGGTAGCCGCAGCGCTCCGATTGTAGTAGACGGTAACGTTCTCTTCGAAGTGCGGGGAACTGAAACCCTAGCTGCATCCGACCGGGCGGAAGAAATCAATCTTAAACTTCAGCAAGAAGTGAACGCGCCGGAGCCTGTCGAACTTTTTGTTGTCCGAGAGAAGAATGCCGTTTTTGTCAAAAGCCGAACGACTGAGGAAGATATCATCAGTGTCACAGAAGCAGATGTCAAAGCTCGCGCGGCCCTAGACCCAGAAGACCTTAAAGACGAAGCATTTGAGCAGGCAAAAGCGTGGGCAGGCACCCTGGAAACGGCAGTGCAGCGGGGCCAGCTAGAACGTCGCCCTGACTATCTGCAACGGGCTGCCCGATATAGCATCACCATCGCCATTGGGGCGATCGCCCTTCATGGGCTGCTGCATATTGCTGGGCGCTTTGGGAGCAGATGGTTTAGTCAATGGAGGGAGAACCGTTCCCATCCCTTGATCGCTTGGGAGCGTACTCTACGGTTATTCTGGCAGTTGGCTCTGCTGGGCATTCAGCTGGGTCTATGGATGACGGTAATCTACCTCGTCACCGACATTTTTCCCCAGGCGCGAACCTGGCGGTATTTATTCTCTACGGCACGATTAGTCACCCTAGGCGATCGGGGCTATTCTGCCCTGGGTTTGCTTCTAATCGGTCTGACGGCGATCGCCCTCTGGTTTGCCGTTAGCCTCGTGACGCAGCTATTGCGGCTTTACGTATCGAGCCAAACAAATACTGATCCGCGCGTTCAAGATATCCTCAGCGTGATTTTGCAATATGCGTTGGTGTTCCTCATTGGAGTCATTATGCTGCAAGCCTGGGGCGTTGACGTCAGCTCTCTCACCATTCTGGCCAGTGTGTTGGGAGTCGGTCTGGGCTTTGGGGTGCAAAATATTACTAACAACTTCATTAGCGGCTTCATCATCACCCTAGAACGCCCCATTCAGGTCGGAGATTTCATTAACGTCGGGGAACTCGTGGGAGAAGTACAACGGGTCGGAGCACGCAGCACCGAAATTCGCACCCTCGACCGGGTCACGATTATTGTGCCCAACTCTCGATTTTTAGAAAGTGAAGTAATCAACTGGAGTCACGGTAATCCCGTATCACGGCTGCGGTTGCCTGTCGGCGTTGCCTACGGCTCTGATATTGAGCAAGTCAAAACAGCTCTCCTTGAAGCAGCGCGGCGGCACCGAGAAGTGCTTCTAACCCCCAAGCCTGAAGTCTGGTTTCAGGGGTTTGGTGACAGTTCCCTCAACTTTGATGTGCTGGTCTGGACAGGCGAACCCCGTAAACAGTTCGAGGTGAAAAGTGACCTGTACTACGAAGTTGAAACCAGCCTGCGCCGCCACGGCATTGAAATCCCCTTTCCCCAACGGGATCTGCATCTGCGATCGCCCCACCTTGAGACCCTCTTACAAGCCCTCCTGCATCACTTCAACGGGTCTTCTCCTTCTGCCCTTGCTTTTCCCCAAGACTTTGCTCACGCCTCCCTCCCCTCTTCTGCCGTATCATTTGATTTTCTCGCCACCCTCGACTTTGACCGCCTCGCTGATGACATGCGGAGCGGCAGAGGGATTCCCGTGGGCGATCGCCACTACCGTTTTAACCACTATCCTCGCTGTTTCACTGGAACAGATGCCGTTGCATGGCTTGTGCAGCAGCAAGGCTATACCCGAGAGGAAGCCATCGTTATCGGTCAAGGACTCTTACAGCAGGGCCTCATCAAATCCGTCATTGACGACGCACGATTCCATGATGGGTATTACTTTTATCGCTTCTATCAGGACGAACAGGCCCTATCGCGGCAAGCTCACCGAAACGCCTCTTCCTCACCTGCAACCTTACCTCCCCACCCCAACCCCAGCGACGTCGATCCCCCTCCTTCCCCTCTGTCATAACCAAAGGGATTGAATCAGGCGATCGCCCTTGATCTCATACGTCTCTGGGCTGGAGCATTCGCAGCACCTCTGCGTGGAGCGGTTCTCCGCAGGTTGACAGGAGGCTGCCGCCCAGCACAATATTCTTCCGCTCTCCCTGAAGGTTGGTGACTTTTCCACCCGCCTCTTCCACACAAGGGACAATCGCTGCGATATCCCACGGATTCATTAGGGTATCAACGGCAAGGTGAAGCTTGCCTCGGCTGACCAACGCGTGCTGATTGCAGTCAGAACAAAACCGAAACTTTCTCACACCGTTGATCACATCGGTCAGCTTGTAGGGAATTTCCCCCGGTGCTGCCTGAATATCAGAGCTATGCACCGAGGTTGCAGAGGCGATCGCCTCTGCCAATGCCACCTGGGGCTTCACCGTCACCGCCACGGGCTCCTGGTCAGGAAGCTGATACCAGCAGCCCTGCCTCCTAGCCGCATACACCGTTTCCCGCAATGCCGGAAAGTGAATCACTCCAACAATCGGCTCACCCTCTTCCAGTAGAGCGACCAGCGTGCCAAATAGGGGAACACCCAGGGTAAACCAGGCAGTGCCATCAATGGGGTCAAGAACCCAGCAGTAGCGGGCATTCATCGCTTGCTCATCACCACTAGCCCCAAACTCTTCTCCAAGGATGCTGTGCTCAGGATAATGGTGCTGAATGAGCGATCGCATCACCTGTTCACCCTGCTTGTCAGCAATAGTCACTTCTGTGCCATCCGACTTAAAGCTGATGGTGTGGTCGCGGAAGTGAGGCATAATCGCTGCCTCCGCAGTCTTTGCAAGCTGCCGCGCAAACGTAAGAAATTCTACCTGCTGATCAACGGTTGATGAGAAAGTCACCATAGAGTTAAGGGCGATCGTCACCTATCCAACACAGGACTTATAGCATTAAACAGCACACATCTTCATATAGCGATCCTATTTGATTTCACGACTTGGCAAAGTCCTCAAATTCACAAGGAAAAAATAGGGGTTTGGGGCGCGCCCCAAACCCCTATTTTTTCGTGAAACTTGCCAAGTCGTGTGATTTCTAAAGGTGGGGGCGGGCTGCGCCCGCCCACCCAACAAAACTGGGATGCACCCTGCCCGCTGAGCGGGCAGGGCAGGATTTTTAAGTTTTTGTTCCTCAGGCTCGGATGGGGGATTCGGCTATTGATACCTTGGACAGGCTAGTGCTGATCGCGCACTGATTGAGGAATTCCTTGCCGATGTAAATGCCTAACGACTGGGCAACGCGAACCATATAGTCATCCGGTTCGACGGGGCCGGGACACTGTTCTTCTTCATGGCATTGGCGAATGATGGGAATGACCTCTGTCAGGGGAACGGAGCGCACCCGGCCATTTTTCCAGATGATCAGCTGGTTGTTTTCGCCATCAGCGATCAGGTCAACGGCTTTTGAGCCAAATGAGGTGGCCAGCAGACGATCGACAGACGTGGGGATGCCGCTGCGCTGGATGTGGCCCAGAGTAGTGGCGCGGGTGTCCACCTGCTTCATGTCGCAGTACTGAGTGTGGCCAGTGCTGCATAGCACCAAACTATGGCTACGGATGCGATCGCTCAAATAGTCGCCAATATATTTTTCCTTCTGCCCGTCATGGCGCTTAACTCCTTCTGAGACAACCACTAGAGCAAATTGACGGCCTTCCTGCCGAAGCTGGGCAATGCGGCAGCAAATTTGATTCACAATCACATCATCGATAATGGGCACCAGTTCGGGAATCAAAATGACATCGGCACCCCCGGCGATTCCGGCATAGAGGGAGAGGTGGCCCGCATCGCGCCCCATTACCTGCACCACCATGACGCGATCGTGGCTGGCAGCGGTGAATGTCAGATCGTAGAGGGCATTGGTAACGGTGCTGACCGCTGTGTCAAAACCCACAGAGCGCTCGGTGAAGGGCACATCATTGTCAATGGTTTTGGGAATAGCGATGAAGTTCCAGTTGCCCTTCTGTGCCAGGTCATAGATGATGTCGAGGCTGCCATCGCCGCCTACGGCAATCAGGGCGTCTAACCCCAACTTTTCATAGCCGCCAATGATTTGCTTTGAGATTTCAGGCAGGTTTGGATTGCCCCGGCTGAGAGAACCCAGGATGCTGCCACTGAGAAATTGCAGAATATCCAATCCTTGAAGGATGCCTGGAATATTAAATCCATGCTCGCGCAACAGGAGGTCTTCGGGTTGACACGTCCCCTGGTAAACAGCCATCAACCCATCGGTTCCCCGAGGGATGCCATAAACTTGCCAGCCCCGATGAGATGCACACTTGACCACCGATCGAATCACAGCATTCAGGCCAGGACAGTCGCCGCCACTGGTCAAAATCCCAATTTTTTTAGACATTTTTAAAGATCTCGCTAGATAGTTGGATGCCCTATAGCAATCCCAAATGGGTTGTGAGAAGCGCACCCCAGAGGATGAGCTTCTCACAACTGTTCATCTCACAACTGATTTAGGACGGCCATATATGAAATTTGTACCTATTGAAAATCGGTATAGAACCCAGGGCTCTGTTATCCAGTTTTAATGGGTTCTCTATACTTCCTAAAACCCTGGGTTATGTTTATGAAATCGGTATAGAACTTAGGGTTTTGTTGTCAAGCTGGGGGTAGAACCCAGGGTTCTATTGCCAAGCCTTGATAGATTATCCATACCTTTGCAGAGCCCTGGATTCTTGTTTGGCGTTCTACGGGACGGATTCTGCCAGTGCTTCTGGGGTCGGCTTGAAGGTTTGCACAGCTCTCATGTATTGCGCCCGCTCAAACTCAGTTGGGTTGGGGCAGTTGCGCTGGCTCATGCTGCCTCGTAAGAGCCGCAGAGAATCATACTCGTGCTCTTCGAGCCAAACGCGCAGGTCGCGGTCAATCGAGCTAAGGTGCTCAATGCCGTGGCGCAGTAAAGCGCTGACCAGCAGGGTTACATCGGCTCCCGCCATCAGCATTCGCACCACATCGGGGGCTTTGTGAATGCCGCTGGTGGCGGCAAACTGAGCGTTTATGTGCCCGTAGAGAATAGCGATCCAGCGCATGGGCAGCCGCATGTCCTGGGGGGTGCTGAGTAGCACATGGGGCTGCACTTCCAGTTCTTCGATGTTGATGTCGGGCTGATAGAAGCGGTTGAACAGCACTAGAGCATCGGCTCCCGCCAGAGATAGCTGCCGCGCTATGTTTGCCATGTTGCTGAAGTAGGGACTGAGCTTCACGGCAACGGGGATGTCTACGACTGACTTCACCGCTGTCAGGATGTCGATGTAGGTTTGCTCAACCGATGTCCCACTTAGGTTTAAATCCGTGGGGATGGCGTAGATGTTGAGTTCGAGGGCGTCGGCTCCGGCTTCCTGAATTTGCTTGGCGTAGCTTGTCCAGCCGCCCACGGTCGATCCGTTGAGGCTGGCGATGATGGGCATACTCACGCTTTCTTTTGCCTTGCGGATATGGTCGAGATAGGTCTCCGGGCCGACGGGATAGAGACCTGGATCGGGGAAGTAGGTGAGGGCTTCGGCAAAGCTCTCGGTACCCTCTTCGGTGTGGTAGTGGATGTCGAGGCGATCGCGCTTCAACTGCTCCTCAAATAAGGAATGAAGAACAACCGCAGCGGCACCGCTGTCCTCCATGCGCTTGATGTTGTCAATATCTTCGGTGAGGGGGGCGGCTGCACCGACGACGAGGGGCGATCGCAACGTTAATCCCAGATAGTGTGTCGTTAGGTCCATATTGGTTCAGTGTCTCCAGTGGAGGGGGGGTGATGGTGAATGGTGGGGGTGCAGGGGCGCACAATCGCGCCCCTACGAAGGGCTATTGGGTGACGGGTTTGCCGGGTTGGATGGGGGTGTCGGATGCGGTTCCAGCATTCCCGTTCCCATTGCCATCCTTCTTAGCAGATTGGAACTTCTGCGCCGCTAGATATTGATACATCTGCCAGCGGGTATTTATATCGTGCTGTGCCTGTTCCAGCAACTGCTTTGCATCCTCAGGTTTGCTGCGGGTCAGCATCTTGAAGCGGTTTTCGTGGTACATGGAGTCGGCGACAGGTTTCTTGGGCGATCGCATGTCCACTTGCAGGGGATTTTCGCCTCTCTCGGTGCGGCGGGGGTCATAGCGGTAGAGCAGCCACCGTCCCGAGTCCACCAAGTCTTTCTGGTGGTGCATTGCTGTCGCCATGTCGATGCCGTGGGCAATGCAGTGGGAGTAGGCAATGATCAAGGATGGCCCATCGTAGGATTCGGCCTCGATGAATGCCTTGAGGGTGTGCTCATCCCGTGCGCCCATCGCCACGCTGGCAATATAGACGTTGCCATAGGTCATCGTCATCAAGCCCAGATCCTTCTTGGGTGAGGGTTTACCACCAGCGGCAAACTTGGCAACAGCGGCGCGGGGCGTTGCCTTCGACATTTGCCCGCCCGTGTTGGAATAGACCTCTGTATCCATGACCAGGACGTTGACATTGCGACCACTGGCGAGGACGTGATCCAGGCCACCATAGCCGATGTCGTAGGCCCAGCCGTCACCACCGACAATCCACACACTCTTCTTCACTAGATAATCCGCCAGGGATTTCAGGTTCAGTAGTTTTTGCTTGAGGGTGCCCTCTGCCGAGGTCAGAGCGGTATCCACCGCCTGCTTCACCTGGTCAACCCAGCCCCGCTGCTCGAAGATATCGGCTTCGGTCGCCTGGGAATTGCTCAGGATAGCGCTGGCTAGTTTTGCCGGAATGGGGGACGAGCCATTCATCTCGGTGGACAGGGCGTAGAGCAGTTCGCGGGCAAACTCTGTGTGTTTGTCGATGGAGAGACGGAAGCCCATGCCAAACTCAGCATTGTCTTCAAACAGGGAGTTCGACCAGGCGGGGCCGCGTCCCTCGGCGTTCTGGCTGTAGGGCGTGGTGGGCAGGTTGCCGCCATAGATGGAAGAACAGCCCGTAGCATTGGCAATCAACATGCGATCGCCAAACAACTGGGTCGCCAGCTTGACGTAGGGCGTTTCCCCACAGCCCGCACAGGCACCAGAGAACTCAAACAGCGGCTCCTGCATCTGCTGGTGTGAAATGCGGTCGAGGTTGAGCTTGTTGCGATCGGGGTTCGCCAGATTGAGGAAGAAGTCCCAGTTTTCCCGCTCCTGCTCTCGGAGGGGAAGCTGGGGTTCCATGTTGATTGCCCGCTTGCGGGGTTCAGCTTTGTTCTTCGCGGGACATACATCCACGCAGATGCCACACCCCGTACAGTCTTCTGCCGACACCTGGATGGTGAACTTGAGGTCAGCCCATGCCCTATCTTTCGGCTTAGCACTTTTGAAGGTGTTCGGTGCTTGCTCAAGCTGCTCTGGTTCGTAGACCTTGGAGCGAATTACCGCGTGGGGGCACACCATAACGCACTTGCCACACTGGACACAGACATCAGGATCCCACACGGGGATTTCTTGACCCACGTTGCGCTTTTCGTATTTGGTGGTTCCGGTCGGGAAAGTACCGTCCACAGGTAGAGCACTCACGGGCAGATCGTCACCCTGGCGAGCCATGATTTTACCCAGCACATCTCGCACAAAGGCCGGAGCGGTGTCGGGTACGATAGGTTGCGCTTCTTTCACGTCGGTAGACACCGTGCCCACCGGAACCTCATGCAGGTTATCCAGGGTTTGATCGACTGCCTGGATGTTCATCTGCACAATTTCTTCACCCTTCTTGCCGTAGGTTTTGCGAATGGCCTTCTTAATTTGCTCAATCGCTTCTTTTCGGGGCAGCACACCCGCCAGGGCAAAGAAACAGGTTTGCATCACCGTGTTGATGCGTCTTCTCATGCCTGCGTCACTGGCGACTTTGTAAGCGTTGATGCAGTAAGGCTTGATCTGCTTATCGATGATCTGCTGCTGGAGGGGAGCAGGGAGCCGTGCCCAGGTTTCATCAGGATCAAAGGGACTGTTGATCAAGAAGGTTGCATCGGGTTTTGCTTCATTCAGCAGCTCAAACTGATCCACAAACTCCCACTGGTGACAAGCAACAAAGTTGGCGCTGCGAATCAGATAAGTAGACCGAATCGGATCGGGGCCAAAGCGCAGGTGCGATACCGTGACAGAACCTGATTTTTTCGAGTCGTATACAAAGTAGCCCTGGGCATAGTTATCCGTTTCACCGCCAATGATCTTGATGGAGTTTTTGTTGGCTCCTACAGTGCCGTCTGATCCCAAGCCGTAGAAGATGGCACGAACCACACTGTCCGGTTCCGTCGAGAATTCGGAGTCGTAGGTCAGGGAGGAGTAGGTGACATCATCATTGATGCCGATGGTGAAGTGGTTTTTGGGAACGTCCTGGTTCAGGTTCTCGAAGATAGCTTTAACCATCGCCGGGGTGAATTCCTTGGAGGATAAACCATAGCGTCCGCCTACCACTTTGGGGTAATGGGGATCAGGAGCAGTGAAGTGAGGATGGTCTGTTTCTTCTCCTTCCAAGTGGGGCTTCACGTTCTGGGGCAGTTCGTGAATGGCATGAACTATATCTAGATACAGCGGTTCGCCGGGGCTGCCGGGTTCCTTGGTGCGGTCAAGAACGGCGATCGCCTTCACGGTCTTGGGCAATGCTTTGATCAACTGGATGGAGTCGAAGGGACGATAGAGCCGCACTTTCAACAAGCCGACCTTCTCACCCTGGGCGACTAGGGCATCTACCGTTTCATGGGCGGTCTCACTGCCTGATCCCATTGAAACAATCACCCGCTCAGCATCAGGGGCACCGTGGTACTCATAGATTTTGTACTGCCGTCCAGTGAGTTCCGCGAACTGATCCATCGCCTGCTGCACAATGTCGGGACAGACGGTATAGTAATGGTTCACCGTTTCCCGGCCCTGGAAGTATACATCCGGGTTTTGGGCGGTGCCGCGAATCACGGGATGGTCGGGGGTGAGGGCGCGGGCGCGGTGCTTAAACACCAGCTCATCCGGGAACATCTGCGCCAGCACCTGATTGGAGATTACCTCGATCTTCTGGACTTCGTGGGAGGTGCGGAACCCATCGAAGAAGTGGATGAAGGGAATTCTAGACTCCAGGCTGGCACGAGTGGCGATCGCCGCCATATCGTGCGCTTCCTGCACCGATCCCGAACAGAGTAAGGCACAGCCCGTCATCCGAGCCGCCATCACATCGCTGTGATCCCCAAAGATGGAGAGCGCCTGAGCCGCCAGGGAACGAGCTGCTACATGCAACACCGATGGCGACAGTTCCCCGGCAATCTTGTAGAGGTTGGGCAGCATCAGCATCAAGCCCTGAGATGCTGTGAAGGTTGTGGTCAGCGATCCTGCTTGCAGAGAGCCGTGAACCGCACCAGCGGCACCGCCTTCACTCTGCATTTCCACCACAGAGGGTACAGTGCCCCACAGGTTAGGCTGTTCAGCCGCCGACCAAGCATCCGACCATTCTCCCATGGGAGATGAAGGCGTAATCGGGTAAATGGCGATGACTTCATTGAGTGGATAGGCCGCACGAGCGACTGCCTCATTTCCATCAATCGTTGCAAAGGTTTTCTCTCGGGTCATAAATGTAGCCCTCTCCATGGCACTACTATGGTCACAGGTCAAATGGTCATAATCTGAATTAAGACTCTATTGGGTTAGAAGCCAACCAGATTAGGAATAAAACAGGATTATTTATCAGGCATCCCTAGCGCCAAAACAAAATGCACGAACAACATGACAAATACAACCCAATTCACGAGATTGCGATGGGAGCATGTCACTTTTGCAAATTGATTAATGTTATTTTGTTGGGTGGGCGGGC
>CAYXJG010000132.1:10265-12213 GCA_964465285.1 uncultured bacterium | reverse complement strand
AGTCCTTCAGATGTAAAGATATTTGGGCGTGCGGGCTGTGCCCGCACGCCCAAGTATCCTTCACGCCCAAATATCCTTATCGATATATCACTACCCGTTAGGGAACTTAAGCCGTTGATGATGTTTCCTGCTCAAGTTGCTCGACACGGTCCATCGTGGTTTCTGGATCTTGCTGCTTAGACTGCTGAATGTAGTTCACCTTAATTTCTTCCAGCAAATCTGTCAGGTAAGTCTGCAATAGCTGGGAATTCGTCTGCTCTTGGATTTCTTGCTTGAGTGCTTGCCGAAATCTTTGGGTCAACTGGTCAAACAAAACACGCCCCTCCGCATCTGAATAAGAGTCAGCAAGAACGGTGCAGGTCGCTTGAGCTAGGTAGTTGGAAATGGAGTCGAGCGCATTATCCGGCATCGCTTCGAAACCAGGAATGTGTTGGAGTGTGGCGTAAAGTTCTGAACTGGTGAGTGCCTTCTCTAAGCTATAGCGCAGCAGATCCTCAAAATCAAGTTTGATGGCTGGGACGACTCTGAGGCTTGTAATACGAATCAATTCATCAGTAATGTGGTCAACCTTATTGCGATCGCCCACTATCACTCGCCCCTTTAGATCGGCGTCTGGAAACAGGGCACCCTGCTGCACGGATTGTTGCGTTTGATCCACCACGCGCACCAGCAGATATTGAGAAACCCGTTCCGATAGGTAAGCAGCCGGTTCATGGGAAATCTGGGCAATTAACCGCTCCACATTTAGCAGTTGGCTACGGTGAAGACGAACCAGGGCGGGCAAGATTCGCATCCACCGCCAGAATGGAAGCACAAGGGGTAACTCATACCAGCGGCGGGCGATCGCATTGCCCCAGCTCAGCTCTTTTTGCCTGCGGCTCACAAAAAATGTCCGCCCCAAAAACTCCATTCCAAAAAACGTGATGAAGACGAGATCAATGACCCAGAATTGATCGACAAACTGCCCTGTCGGTAACGTTTCCCGAAAATAGCTTTGCCGCAGCAGAGGCTCAACCTTTTTCCGGAGAAATTTATCCGCATCACTCCAGCCAAGTTGGTTCAGGTAGCCCTGAGTCCAGAAGGTCTGGAAGGCTTCTTTTGCCGATAGAGTGCCAACATATCCACGCATCTGACGATTCAGCCGTGCCGACAGATCGGCCTGCCCAGACTCAAGAAAAGGATTTTCTTCGATCAAACTGATGCTCTGCTCTCTCAACTCACGAAGATGGGATTGCACAGAGGATGAAGATAGGCTGCTGTGGTTAATCTCTTGCCTCAGGGCGTCTACCGCTTCGAGATAATGCTGGGTCACGGGATGCGGCTCAATGCCCTTCATCCCATCAAAACGGTTGACTAAAGCCGGTAGGTATTCAAGATAAATGCCCCTGAGTGGAATGTAGGTTGCATTAAAGCCTGCAAGTAATAAATTCACTAAAATCAAGAGCACAACGCCCTGACGCCAGCGCTGAATCCACAGCTGAGATTGATCCTTCTTCATGATCTTCGTGTCACTTCATCATAGGTGTTGGACAGACTTTTCCGTTCTTTCCTGGAAAATTGTCCTGGGATTTCATAATTGTGACCTCCTATAACTGTGACCTCGTATAACTGTGACCTCGTATAACTGTGACCTCGTGTAACTATAACCTCGTATAACTGTGACCTCGTATAACTATGACCTCGTGTAACTATGACCTCGTAACTGCTTCTGCGAAGGGGCGATCGCCCCTTAACTCTGTACCACTCACTAGCCTCGCTTGTAGACTCGATTCCCTCAAGCCCCATACTTCTGGAGCTGCCAGCATGGGCGAGGACTAGGCCCATGCTCTGGCAACCTGGTCGCTCCCCCAAGTTACCGTAAAGGCAAGAGTATTCATCGAAATGCTCAATGGGATTAATGCGTGCATACTTACTTCGGAGCAGCACAGGCATGGGATGCCAACTGTGT
>CAYXJG010000132.1:0-10165 GCA_964465285.1 uncultured bacterium | reverse complement strand
CGTTTTGACTGTGTCGTTTTGACTGTGTCGTTTTGACTGTGTCGTTTTGACTGTGTCGTTTTGACTGTGCCGTTTTAACTGGAGTGGCGCGGCGTCGCCGCACCTCTCCACTAAAATTTGGTTTTATCTAAGTAGGTCGGTACTAATAAACTCAACCTAAAAACCGGGGCGCTCCCCCGGTTTTTAAGTTTTGAAGTTACTGATGCTTGATTACTCAATCCTTGATGATTCTAAGATGCATTACTTAATTCAAAAACCGCACGCTCATAGGAGTCGTTCAAATCACTCATTGCTTGATCGATGCCAGACTTTAGTTCAGACCAGGCACTCCCGCTGGATGACTCCAGTTCTTCAACGTTTTGGGCGATCGCCTCTCGCTCTTGCTGGAGAACATCTATTCGCTCCGAAAGCTGGGCTTTGACCTCATCCTGGGCACTAGCGACCTGTGCCTCAAGCTGGTCAACTTGATCGTCAACTTGATTGAGCTGGTTTTCCAATCGAGACTGATATTGCTGCCGCTGTTCCTCTGTATAGTCCACAGCCGTATCGACTGCTTCCTCGGCCTCCTGAGCAACATCTTCGGCTGACGGGCCACTGCTCACGCTGTCTTCTAAATCTGCGCTTGGACTACTGCAAGCCACTGAAAACACCAGTAGGAAAAGTCCTACAAATGCCCCAATTTTTCTGATGTATGCCATGAATAGAAACTCCTTTTAAAGCGACTCTTTTTGAAAGATTTTTGCTGAAAGATGTACAGCAAATCGACATATCAATGGTTTTGCTCAGCTCTTGATTTTGCTCAGCTCTTGATTTTGCTCAACCCCTTGAGCTTCAAAACCTACATTGATGCTAGAAGTGTCGAAGCAATTTGGCATATGCCTAAATGAGCAAATCTCGGCAACGAGAATGATCCCAGGGGATGATGGAGGCCTGTTGAGCAAGAACATGGCTCACGTATAATATTGAGAAGGTTAAGAGTTGGAAGAAACGAATGGCCCAAGTTCATATCAAGCAAGCAATACAGGCGATCGCCCAAACCCGTCTCTGCAGAAATCTCGCCTCTGGACTACCGAGAGCGCTGTCGGTGATTCTGAGCATGGCTGTCTCCACCTTGCTGATTGCATCATCTGCCCTGGCCACAAGCCTCTATGAACTCCCTCTGATACACGCGGGCGACGATACGTGGGTTGTTGACAAAGCCGAAGTCATCAGCCGAGCTAGCGAAGGGCGCTTGAATCGAGATTTAGGCGATCTTGCCGAACAGACGGGGAACGAGGTTCGCCTGGTGGTCATTCGTCGCCTTGACTATGGAGAAACCATCGACAGCTTTACCAACAGCCTGTTCGAGCGATGGTTCCCGAACGCAGAAGACCAGGCAACCCAGGTGGTGATGGTCGTTGAAAAGGTGACGAATAGCGTCGGCATTCGGGTAGGCGATGATGTGAAGAAAACAATGCCCGATGAGATTGCTGAAAGTATTGCCCAGGAAACGGCGATCGCCCCCCTTCGCAAGGGCGACAAGTATAATCAAGCATTTCGAGATGTGAGCGATCGCATTGTTGCAGTGCTGTCAGGGGAACCTGACCCTGGCCCCCCCCGCATGGAAACTGAGGTGATGTCAGAAAGTACATTTACATCTGCGGAAGACACAGATACAAACAACGCGACAGTGATTGTGGTTGGCTTCCTCATCGCAGCCACTATTATTCCGATGGCGACCTATTACCTCTACCAAATTTTCCAATCTTAAGAAATATAGCGGTGTGCAAGTGCATTAAGTGCAATGTGTTGAGTGGCGGCGCAGAGCGCCGCCACTCAACACATTTGGGTGTACTGAACCAATCTGCACACCGCTATATTCTTAGGAATCAAATAGGATTCCTATAAAAATGTATGAAGCGTCACTCTACATGCAAACATACGGTACGAGGTAAGCCCGTGACGAGGATTGAACTCGTGACCTCACCCTTACCAAGGGTGCGCTCTACCACTGAGCTACACGGGCAGTTCATCTTAAAGTTGATGGGGAGGCGATGGATGATTCCAGATTATGCGACTAGGGTTACACAAACTAACTAACCACCAACAATACTCGATCCGAAAAGCTTGGTGATGGGCCGGGCTAGATTCGAACTAGCGTAGGCATAGCCAACGGATTTACAGTCCGCCCCCATTAACCACTCGGGCACCGACCCGTTTCCTCACCGGATAATGATGGTAACACATTGTTTGACTGAACTTGCGCAAAATCTAAGAAATATCAGCAATTCTCATTACGGAAATCTAGGGAGCAAAAAGGTCGCCTGAGGCGACCTTTTTGCTCCCTAGATTTGTACAAGTGAGCGCCTGTAGGGCGCGAAGCTTCCTAAAATGAGAATTGCTGAAGAAATATCATAGGGCCTACAGTCCAGCGGAAACACACAGCCATTTTGCAGGCAATAGGGAGTTTAGACCACGCTGTCGCATTGGCCTGAAAGACGACTTGGCAACGTTCTCAAATTCACAATGAAAAAAGTAAGGGTTTGCGGCGCGCAGAGCGCGCCGCAAACCCTTACTTTTTCACGAACTTTGCCAAGTCACGTGATTTGTGATTCTTAGGATGCAGAGTGACGTCGGAAACGGCGATCGCCCCTTCCCTGCCGAAGAGGATGCTGTCGCGATGGGTAATCGCTTTCATCATAAATTTCGCCCACGAGCTCTTCTAGAATATCTTCGAGGGTGACTAGCCCCACGGTGCCGCCATATTCATCGACCACAATGGCGATGTGAAGCCGTTGCTGCAGCATTTCCTTAAGCAAATCAGCAATGCGCTTTGTCTCGGGGACGTAGACTGGGGGCTGCATGATAGGAGCAATCGTGCCGTCAGTAATGTTCTCTTGCTGGAGGGCTTTGAGCTGCTGGAGAGCCCGTTTTAGATGAACAATGCCAACGATTTGGTCTTTTGACTCTTCCTGGACGGGAATGCGGGAAAATCCAGTTTCCAGACAGAGAGTAACGAGTTCCTGGAGGGTCGCATCATTATTAATGGTGCGCATTTCAATGCGAGGCTTGACCACATCGTGGGCTTTCATGCTGTCGAGCATAAGGGCTTTATAGAGGAGTTGATGCTTGATGAAATCCAGTTGCCCTTTGCCACCGAGGACTTCGATCATCAACTCTAGATCTTTCACAGATTCAACCTGGGGGTTTTCGCTGCTCTGGAAGATGCGAATAGCAGACTGGGCGATCGCCTCCATAAATCGAGTAATTCCTAACGCGGTGAAAAATCTGGAGAGCCAGTAAATGGGGCGCACTGCAACGCGAAAGAATGCCATCACATTGCTGATGGCTAGAGACTTGGGGGTGATCTCCCCAAAAATTAACAGCAGAAAGGTAGCGACCCCGGTGGCGATGCCGATGGAGGCACTGCCAAACCAGATGGCGAATAGGTTACTGGTCAGAATAGCGATGAAGTTGTTGACCAGGTTGTTGCCAATCAGCAGGGTGGTGATAAACCGGGTGCGTTTGTTCAGCACCAAGGAAAACATGCCGCTGGGGTCGCCTTGTTCTTTGATAAGTGCCCGGAGCTTCAGGTTATCGAGGGCGGTAATCGCCGTTTCTGACCCTGAGAAAAATCCGGACAGCACCAGCATGAGAACCAAGATAATGCCATCGAACCAGAGATTGCCCAATACTGGAGAAGCCTGAGCCAATAGAGGGGAGAACGGCATTTCATTACTCTTTGGAAGAGAACCCAGAGGCGGAAGGAATGCCAGGATATCCCAACTAAGCCTGTGACTGCTGCACCCTGTAAAGTAGTCGTCCATGGGTTGTTGTGATTCAACTTGGTGTCATTCAATTTTCGTTGGTATTCGATCAAGGAAGGATCTCTAAAAACGGTTCTCTAAAAATTGACGAATGACAGGGGCGATCACCTCGCCGATGCAGTATTCAGCCCATTGGTCAGAAGGCACTGCTTTGGAGGCTACGGTATATCGAGTCGATGTCCAGGGTTTGGAAGAGCCAAGCGTAGGAACAACCTCTACCGTAGCGTAGGGAGCCTGGGCATAGATGTGCGTCAGGGCAATTGTGTCGGGAATGTCCTGTTCTCCCTGGAGCACCAGGATGGGCGGATGCAACTCAGCCAGCTTGTCTTGAAGATACTCGCCATGCAGCTCGGCACGACGCCGCTTAAACAGCAGTTGGCAAGCGGCAGGGGTTTGACGCAGTATCCGACGTAGGCGGAGGGTGCCCTGGGGCGATCGCCCAGGGCCTGATCGATGCTTTTTTAGAAGCCGGGCGATCGCCACCCTCACCCGCAGCACCCAGTCCACTAGGGGGATTGGACTGGCTAACAGCTTCCAGCCCCGCCAGCGTCCCCTTAGTTTCTCGGAAGTGACCCCCTCAGGGGCTATCAACACCATGCCTGCAACGGTATCGGAATGCGCCAGAGCAAACGCCGCCGCTACCCAGGCTCCCAATCCGTAGGCTACCAGCACGCACCGCTTAATGCGTAGCAGCTTGAGGTAGTCTGCCAGACATTCCACCTCCAGTTGAATGGAGTAGTGGGTTTTGGGGCGTCCGGACTCACCAAAGCCTAGCAAATCTGGCACTACGCAATGATAATCATGGCTGAGGAGGGGAATTACGTCGTCCCACTGTGCTCCCGTCCACCAGGCCCCATGCAGAAATACAACGCTCTGTCCCTGGCCTACTTCGCGCCAAAATATCTGCCCCTGAGGGAGTCGAATCCGATTGTTGCGAACGGGTAGTGTCATCCTCAGCCTGCAGAATAGATAATGTCAGAACAAGGTAGTGCCAAGACAGCCAGAATCCTCGATCGTAATGGACCATTGCCTAAAACAGCGTCAAAATTAAAAATTAGGATTCTCCTAGGTTGGGTGCAGCGGAGCGAAACCCAATAGCAATAACCTTTGTTGGGTTCTGCTATCGCGCCACCCAACCGACAAGTTTAGGCTTGATAGACCACTCGGTTAGGAGCTGAAGTCTTCTCCCAAGGAAAGCTCCAGTCCTCAACCTGGATTTGGTTTATACCTTGCCAGGTCATAAACTTAGTCTTTGAATTGGGGAAATCCTTCGCGCAAAGCAGGATTTCCCCAATTCAAATTAAAGTTGTAGCCTGTGGAAGTATATGTAGTAGCGGCAAATTGACCTGCCAGGGCATATACTCAGACGTCGATCCTGTTTTTTCAAATCTACTGGATTAGGGACATGCCGTACAGTCTTGGGTGAAAAAAGGACTGAATACCATTCAATCTGAGCAGCGCGGCGCGCCGTGCCTCGCGACTCCACCAAAATTTAGGAAGTTACTTCATGCTTGCTTCTTCAACCCTATCTGAACACCTCATTAGGGGCTTTAGATAGGCACTCCAGACAACTCTGATACATTACCGACGAAGGGGGTTCCTGCGTGACCTATATTTTGACTAATGATGATGGCATTGATGCACCCGGCCTATATGCGCTTCAGGAGGCGCTGTCCCAATATGGTATTTCTAACAGCGTGATTGTGGCTCCCGATCAGCCCCTGTCAGGGTGCAGTCATCAGGTGACCCGAGGCCATCCCATCACCATTGCTCCTCGCAGTGACCGGGCGATCGCCATTGGCGGCACCCCAGCCGACTGTACCCGTGTTGCCATTAGCCATCTGTTCCCTAAAGCGCGGTTTGTGCTATCGGGCATCAATGCCGGAGGCAATCTGGGGGCAGATGTGTATGTATCAGGGACGGTTGCCGCAGTGAGGGAGGCGGCGCTCCACCGCATTCCCGGCATCGCCTTTTCCCACTACATCAAACGGGATCAGGAGATTGACTGGGCGATCGCTACCCGCCTTGTCGTCAAAGTGCTCCATGAGCTTCTAGATGAAACCTGGCTAGAAGGCTGTTTCTGGAACGTCAACCTGCCCCATTTGTCCCCAAATGATCCCGACCCGTCCATTGTGTTTTGCAACCTGTGTACCCAACCACTGCCTCTCGATCATGAATTGGATGAAGCTGCCATTCGGTATGTGGGCGACTACAGTTTACGCTCCCGCGATCCAAAGGCCGATGTTGAGGTCTGTTTCTCAGGAAATATTTCGGTAACCCAGCTGAAGTTGTGGTGATAGCAGGGGCGATCGCCCCACTCTCCAACAATCTAGCGATCGCCCTTCATGGGGACCCCAGGGATTTTCAAAATCCCTGGGGTCTAGCTTTTCTCTATCGGGGCGATAAATAGTCAATGTGCAGTCACCCAGCTCAAAGCTGATGCCCCAGGGATGACTCACCCAGCCTTGCATATTGGGAATTTTTGCGAACGCGACGCCTTTTGGTTCGGCTTTGGTTTCGGGGGTATGCATTACGACTTGGCCAAGTCGGGCTCGTTCCTTAGTTTGGAAATAGGTGGAGTCGGGGGGTATTCCTGCCGCTACCGTCCTGAGAACTTGGGGATCTGCGATAGCATCAGCTCACGTACTCCTGAATGGATTTCACACCCAACGGCACTGTTTTTAGGGTACGAATGGCGCTTGCCGTTGCCTTTGCTCCAGCAATGGTGGTAATGATGGGAATCTTGTATGCCAGTGCTGTCCGGCGAATCATGCGATCGTCTTCCTGGGCACGTTCCCCCACGGGAGTGTTGATGACCAGATGGATCTGGCGGTTCTTCATGGAGTCCACAATATTGGGACGGCCTTCGTGGACTTTTAGCACGGGTTCAACGTCCAACCCGTTTTCTTTTAGAACGTGCTGGGTACCTGCGGTCGCCACCACCTCCAACCCTAGATCTAATAGATCTTTCACAATGGGGACGACAGCTTGTTTGTCGCGGTCATTCATGGAGACAAAGACGGTGCCCTCTAACGGCAGCTTTTGGGATGCTGCCAGTTCTGCTTTGGCGAATGCCTTCCCAAAGTCGGTGTCGATGCCCATGACCTCCCCTGTAGATCGCATTTCGGGGCCAAGGAGGATGTCGGTGCCCGCAAATTTCTCGAAGGGGAGCACGGCTTCTTTAACGGCAAGGTGTTGGGGGATGACTTCGTCGGTGAAGCCCAGAGCGTCCAGGGTTTTGCCAGACATGACGCGAGCCGCCATCTTCGCCAGGGGCACGCCGATCGCCTTGGAGACAAAGGGTACGGTGCGGGAGGCGCGGGGGTTGGCTTCGAGAATGAACACCTGTTCACCCTGGACGGCAAACTGAATGTTCATCAACCCGACCACGTTGAGGGCTTTTGCCAGTTGCACTGTCCAGGTGCGGATGATGCCTAGAGCCTGAGGTTCAAGAGAAATGGTGGGAATAGAGCAGGCGGAATCGCCGGAGTGGATGCCCGCTTGCTCGATGTGCTCCATGATGCCGCCGATGACCACATTGCCTGCTTTGTCGGCGATCGCATCCACATCTACCTCAATCGCGTTTTCCAGAAACTTGTCGATGAGGATAGGGTGGTCGGGTTCCACCTGCACCGCATAAGTCATATACCTTTCTAGCTCTGCATCAGAGTACACAATCTCCATTGCTCGACCGCCCAAGACATAGCTGGGGCGCACTACCACCGGGTAGCTGATGTTTTGGGAAATCTTGAGGGCTTCGTCGTAGCTGCGGGCGATGCCGTTGGGGGGCTGCATAATCTTCAGATCCCGGAGGATTTTCTCGAATCGCTCCCGGTCTTCGGCGATGTCGATGGAGTCAGGAGAGGTGCCCCAGATTTGGGTGGGTGGGTGAGTGTCTGCAGATGATGTAGATGATTCAGACAGATTGTTGAGGTAGGTTTGCAGGGGAACGGCGAGTTTTAGAGGGGTTTGTCCGCCGAACTGGATGATGACACCTTCGGGGTGTTCGGCTTCGATGATGTTGAGCACGTCCTCCTGGGTCAGCGGTTCAAAATAGAGGCGATCGCTCGTGTCATAGTCCGTGGAAACAGTTTCGGGGTTAGAGTTGACCATAATGGTCTCAAACCCGTCATCCTGGAGGGCGAAGGAGGCGTGGCAGCAGCAGTAGTCGAACTCGATGCCCTGGCCGATGCGGTTAGGGCCACCGCCGAGGATCATCACCTTGCGGCGATCGGACACCAGCACTTCGGACTCAGCACCAGCAGATTCAGCCGCTTCGGCGTTTTGCCCAACGGTTTCCATGGGCTGTTCGTAGACGGAGTAGTAGTAGGGGGTGAGGGCTTCAAACTCGGCGGCGCAGGTGTCTACGGTCTTGTAAACGGGAATCACGCCCAGGTTCTTGCGGTGAGTGCGGACTGCTGCTTCGGTGGTCTTGGTGGCGTAGGCAATCTGGCGATCGCTAAACCCTTGCTGTTTCACCCGGAACAGGTCGTCGTAGGTCAACATGTCCAGGGGAGTCCGCTTCAGGAATTTCTCGGTGTCCAATAGCTCGCGCAGTTTACCCAGGAACCAGGGGTCGATGTTAGTGAGCTCAACCACCTCCTCGGTGGTCATGCC
This sequence comes from uncultured bacterium, assembly GCA_964465285.1. Taxonomy (GTDB): domain Bacteria; phylum Cyanobacteriota; class Cyanobacteriia; order CAKZMO01; family CAKZMO01; genus JBCCWF01. The sequence continues at coordinate 1,742 of CAYXJG010000132.1, read as the reverse complement.
GAGTTGGAAGGCATGGCGTACGGTAAAGATACGGTCGGGGCTGGGAGTCCTCAATAGGGAACGGAGCTGAACGAGACTGGGGAGTTTTTCGTCGCGATCGCACCCCCATCCATAGCGTCCTGTTTCGAGGGAGCGCATCGCCTTCTGGAACGACTCCTGGAAAGTACGCCCGATCGCCATTGCCTCACCCACGGACTTCATCTGGGTGGTTAGCACTGACTTGGCACCGGGGAATTTCTCGAAGGCAAAGCGAGGAATTTTCGTCACCACATAGTCAATGGTGGGCTCAAAGCTTGCCGGGGTTTTCTTGGTGATGTCGTTGGGAATCTCGTCCAGAGTGTAGCCCACCGCCAGCTTCGCGGCAAATTTGGCGATGGGGAAGCCCGTCGCCTTCGACGCTAGTGCCGAACTGCGGGACACACGGGGATTCATCTCAATCACAACCACTTGCCCCGTGACGGGATTCACCGCAAACTGGATATTGGCGCCACCCGTTTCCACCCCGATTTCTCGAATGATTTTGATAGAAGCATCCCGCAACCGCTGGTATTCCTTATCGGTGAGGGTCTGGGCAGGGGCAACGGTGATTGAATCCCCCGTGTGAATGCCCATCGGGTCAAGGTTTTCGATGGAGCAGATAATCACCACGTTATCCGCTAGGTCACGCATCACCTCCAGCTCATATTCCTTCCAGCCAAGGAGAGATTGCTCGATCAAAATTTGCGACACGGGACTGGCATCCAACCCAGCATGGGCCATTTCCTCGAATTCTTCCTGGTTGTAGGCAATGCCGCCGCCAGAACCGCCCAAGGTGAAGGCCGGACGGATAATGAGGGGATAGGTGCCAATCTGATGGGCGATCGCCCATGCCTCATCCATATTTTCCGCCAACCCCGACGGACAGACCCCCACACCAATGCGCTCCATCGCCTCTTTGAACAGCTTGCGGTCTTCTGCCATCTCAATGGCGGGCAGCTTTGCCCCAATCAGGTCAACGCCATGATTGTCCAGCACTCCTGTTTTCGCCAGGGTCACCGCAATATTCAGCGCTGTTTGTCCGCCCATAGTAGGCAACAGAGCATCGGGCTTTTCCCGCTCAATCACCTTCTCGACAATTTCTGGCGTCAGCGGTTCAATGTAGGTGCGGTCTGCGGTTTCCGGGTCAGTCATAATCGTTGCCGGGTTTGAGTTGATCAGGACGACCTCGTAGCCCTCATCCCGCAAAGCTTTACACGCCTGGGTTCCCGAATAGTCGAATTCACAGGCCTGGCCAATGATGATGGGGCCAGAACCAATCAACAGAATTTTGTGGATATCAGTGCGACGTGGCATAGGGCGTTAATCTCAAACGATAGAAACTGACTACAGGCCGCAGAGTGACCGCAGATCGGACTTATTGTAGAGGTTTTCTTACCAATCATGACGAAACTTCCCCTTAAGTTTTTGCCCAAGGCTTCTCAAATCTCTCTGTCAATGCTGCGGGACTGGCAAGGCAATAAAGATACTGGAGGAGAGGGGCGGCGGGCTGCGCCCGCCGCCCCTCTCCGGGTATTTTATTGAGCCGCAGATCCCTACGTCTTTAAGCTCCGTTGTTTTGTTTGATGATAACTACTCAGCCCGCCCTCACCCTTGAGTGCAGACACGGCTTGGCAAGTTTCACGCAAAAACAGGGATTTAGGGCGCGCTCAGCGCGCCCTAAATCCCTGTTTTTGCGTGGTGAATTTGAGAACTTTGCCAAGTCG
>CAYXJG010000131.1:0-12241 GCA_964465285.1 uncultured bacterium | reverse complement strand
GCAGAGCGCGCCCCAAACCCCTATTTTTGCGTGAAACTTGCCAAGTCGTGTCCATAGTGAGAATTGCTGTGAGGAACTTGCAAGAAAGTGAAGATACCGGAGGAGTAACGCTAGCCTCAAGGTTTATTGTCTAAGGTGAAGGGCGGAGGGCTGTGACGACCCCCTTTTCTGAGATGCTCTAAATCCTGAAACCGCTTACCCAGACTGCAAATGCATGGATGATGGGTGCCAGAACTAGGGCAGGCAGAAAAGATGCCACACGCACTTGGGTGACTTCCAGCAGGTTTAGGCCCAAGCCTAAAATCATTAGCCCACCCACTCCGGTGATGAGCAGAATGGACGGCGATGAAGCGGGATCGGTTGGGAGGCTTTGGGACAATACCCCTGCCAAAAGAGACAAGCCTCCCTGGTAGACCAGGAGCGTTAGCGTTGAGAAGCCAACGCCGATGCCAAAGGTGCTGGTGAGGGCGATCGCCGCTAAGCCATCCATTGCTGCTTTGATAGAGAGGAGAGTATGGTCTCCCGACAGCCCGTTTTCCAGACTCCCCAGGAGTGCTAAGGGGCCAATGCAAAACAGCAGGCTGGCAGCAACAAATCCCTCCGTGAAGCTGCCCTTGCCGCTGAACTTCTTTTTGAGCCAGTGGCCCACCGATTCCAGTCCTGCTTCTAATTTCCACCATTCCCCCAGTAGTCCGCCGATCACCGTGGCAAACAACCCGATAATTACTCCGTCAACCATGCCAGATTGAGTTTCCGTCAGGGCGGATGCCATCTGCATTCCAATCAGCAGGGTCAGCAACCCGACGCCCTGAGAGATGATGCGCTGCATAGCCAGGGGCAGCCGTCCTCGCAGCAAGAGGCCCAATCCAGTGCCACACAGCACGGTGGCAACGTTAATCCAGGTTCCGCTGGTACGCAGCCAAAACTCCAAGGGAACGCACTCCTAAACGTGGAATATCCTAAACGTGGAATATTTGTTACAAAATACTTCTTACACTGCAACGGGAACTTTCAGGCGATTGTAAGCTCCCCTAATTAACTGCTCAGTATCTTCCCAACCCATGCACTTGTCGGTAATGGAGACACCGTACTTGAGGCCGCTTGCCTTGGCAGAAATCGGCTGATTGCCTTCAAACAGATTGGATTCCAGCATCGCTCCGATAATCGATGTATTGCCAGCGTTAATCTGGTCGATGATGTCGTTGAATACAACAGCCTGCTTGGTATGGTCTTTCTTGGAATTGCCGTGGCTACAGTCGATGACGACACGCTTGGGAAGTCCTCGCTCTGCTAACTGTGCTTCTACCATTTGAACCGTGTGGGCATCGTAGTTGGTCTTGCCGCCGCCGCCGCGCAGAATGATGTGGCCAAAGGGATTGCCGGTCGTACTAAAGGTGCTGACTCGACCATTTGGGTCCATGCCCAGGAAATTATGGGGCGTGCGAGAAGCTTCGAGGGCGTCAATGGCCACTTTCACATTGCCGTCTGTCCCATTTTTCATGCCAACGGGCATCGACAAACCGCTTGCCATTTCGCGATGGGTTTGGGATTCAATGGTGCGAGCACCGATCGCCGCCCAGGACACCAGATCGGACAGATATTGCGGCGTAATTGGGTCGAGGGCTTCCGTTCCTGCTGGAAGGCCAGTATCGGCAATCTTTAGCAGCAGATCACGGGCGATGAACAGCCCCTTCTCAATGTGAAACGAACCGTCCAAAAACGGATCATTGATTAGCCCTTTCCAGCCAACAGTGGTGCGCGGCTTTTCAAAATAGACCCGCATAACGATGAGAAACTTGTCTGCCACCTTATCTGCCAGGGTCTTGAGCCGTTCTGCATAATCAATGGCGGCATTCACATCATGAATTGAGCAGGGGCCGACGACAATGAACTTACGGGAGTCGTGGCCATCTACAATATCGGCGATCGCCTGTCTGCCTGTCATCACCGTTCGGGCAGCGGCATCGGTCAAGGGGATTTGGTTAATGAGTTCAACAGGCGCAGGTAGACGCTGGGATGACTCAATATGGGTGTCAATGAGTTTTCGAGTATCCATAGTGCTGTGTTGTGCTGTATTGATAATTCTGTCTATGGGACGTGTTGATGAGCTCCAGCAGATAGATTCAGCAGACCGGACATTGAGGTAAAACCTAGGTTAGGACAGACGCTCAGTATGACATTCACCTTAAGCTAGTGCTCTGTCATTTCTTGAAATTAGGGTAAATCCCTTCGATATTGACCCTAATTTTTAATTTTGACGCTGCACTAGACTTTCATGCTCAATGCCTTATCCGTAAATACTGTTACATAATTCGATGCACTTTACAGGCGAAGACATGCTAAAGATTCAGAAAGTGGCGGTGAAACGCTTACCGCTTTATAAAGTGACATGATGCAAAACTCTCTTCATCAGAGGCAGGGATAGACTAAAAGCAAGTAAGTGAGCACAATTAGTGATAAAATCCGCCGAATCCTGCGCAGGCGGCGCAGTGGGCGGCGCAGAGTTCTACATTTGGTTTTTAATTGTGCCGAGCTACTGAATCACCACGAACCAGGGAATGAGGAAAAAATCATGAGGCGATCGCTCTACAGCGTCCTTGCAGCACTGATGCTGGTTGGATGTTCGATCAACACTCTTCCAGAGTCATCAGATCCGTCTCGTTCAGAAGAGACTGCTACGGCTGACACCTCTGCGGATACTAGCGTTACCCAAGAGACGCAGCACAATGGCATACCAAAATCTGAGACGTCCCAAGCTGATGAGACACTCTCCACATCAGAGGACGTCGCTCCCTCATCTGCGAACGCTGCTCTCCCCTTCGATGATGTTGAAATTATCCCTGGGGAAAAATTTGCGTTTGTCACCTCTGACACCTCCCGTCAAGACCTTGTGAACATTCTGGGTGAAGAGCGGTTGGCCGATAAAGAATTTCACATTGGCGAAGGATTTATGGAACCCGCCACCGCCGTTGACCTGGGAGACCACTCCTTTACGGTTATTTGGACGAATGTTGAACGAACGGACGCCCTGGAGGTTCGGGGCGTTGGCCCTGCATGGGAGCTTCCGGCAGGGATTCACGCAGGCATGAGCCTGAATGAGCTACAGCAAGCCCTGGGTGACTTCCAGATGTTTGGGCTGGGGTGGGACTACAGCGGCACATTGGTCCTTGACAACACCACGCTAGACAACTACCGGCATGACCTGGTGCTAAGAATGGAACCTGAAGGAACCACGGCTCAAACCTATGCCGATGATTTTCTGGCGGTGTCGGGCGATCGCCTCTATGACTCAACGAATCCCCATTTTGAATCGTTTAATATGACGCTGGAAGGCATCGTCGTCTATTTGGAACCCATTCAGTAGAACTGTCCGGTTGACTGTTCTCCTCTAACGGAAGCTTGCAGGACTTGCGCAAATTCTCCACCGGCTAGGTCATGTTGTAGATGGTGGCAGGCTGAGCCCATCACCATTGACAGCAATGCGTTACGCCTTCTTCCATACACGACTTGGCAAAGTTCTCAAATTCACAATGAAAAACAGGGGTTTGGCGCGCGGAGCGCGCGCCAAACCCCTATCTTTGGGTGAAACTTGCCAAGTCGTGTCCATAAGGAGAATTGCTGAGAAATTGCAGAGTTCTGAGACGAGAGGGGACATCACTGGATAGAATAGGATGCTGGTAAAACGCGAAATTAGAATGGTTTCATCTTCTTCACCGTCTCAGGCGCTCGATGCCCTCAAAGTTGAGATTGACGGACTCTTAAACCAGTTATCGAGAGTTCCAAACGGCACCCTCATTCAACAAGCCTTAACGACCCTCGTGCGAATGGCAGAAGTTGAAGCAGACCGCCTAGATTGGAAAATCCTTAACGCATCCTTGCAGGACATGGAATGTGCCTTTCGGGTGCTTTATCCCTATCGGCATATCCGAAAAGTCACGATTTTTGGTTCAGCCCGTATTTCTAGAGAAACGGCAGAGTATCAGATGGCCGTCGAATTCGCTCGCCGTGTCACGCAACTGGGGTTCATGGTGATGACTGGGGCAGGGGGCGGCATCATGCAGGCCGGGAATGAGGGAGCCGGGGCAGAAAACTCCTTTGGCCTCAACATCCAGCTTCCCTTCGAGCAAGGGGCGAATCCATACATTGAGGGCGATCGCAAGCTCATCAATTTTAAGTATTTTTTCACCCGCAAACTCTTTTTTCTTCGCGAAACCGATGCCTTGGTGCTCTTTCCAGGGGGCTTCGGCACCCAAGACGAAGCATTTGAGTGCCTCACCCTCATCCAGACAGGCAAGTCGGAACCTATGCCCCTCATTTTGATTGATGAACCTGGTCGTCACTATTGGGACAACTGGGACGCCTACATCCGCCATAATCTGCTGGGTGCTGGACTCATTAGCCCCAACGACTTGAGTATCTACACGATCGTTGACCATATTGATGATGCATGCAACGCCATCACCAATTATTACCGTGTCTTTCACTCCAGCCGATATGTGGGTGATAGGCTCGTTATTCGACTGAAGTGTGAGCTGTCGGATACCGATTTAGAGCAGTTAAATGAGAGTTTTAGCAGTATTCTCACCGAAGGACGGATTGTTAAGAGCAAGGCTCTACCTCAAGAAACCAGCAAAGAATTGAAAGATTTGCCTCGGCTGGTGCTTCACTTTAACCAGCGGGACTTTGGAACATTGTGCCAGTTCATTCGAGCGATTAATCAACTGGGTGCGGCTTATCCCAAAGTGCAAGAACATCCCGAGCAGAAATAAGCTTAAATATGTCGGCGTGATGTCAACCGCGCGCCGTGTGACTGAAGTAATAAGAAAGCATTTTCTAAACACGTTTGTAGCCTGTTAACCTAGCTTGCCTGAGCCATAGCTGGCGCGCAATGTGAGAATTTTTAGTTGCGGCATCCATCTGCCCTTTTGTCTGAAAGATACACGACTTGGCAAGTTTTTATCGGCTTTTATGGGAGCGTTGGGGCGCAATCACGCTACCATGCCGAGATACCTTGGGCTATGCTGGTGAAAGATGCTTCGATCTAGCGCGCAGTGAAGGTTAAGGCTTCCCTCAATTCAGACATTAAAGGGTACGACCTGTCAAAGTTGCTCCTGTTAAAGTTGCTCTTTATTAAATTTCTTCCTGCCAAGCTCTGGTTCTGTCGTCGCCTATGGCAAGAGTGCAATAACAGGTTCCAAGTGAAAGGTTGATGCAGACTGAGTTTGCGATGTGACGTTTATGAAGCAAAATTACTCCAACGATGCCAGGCAGACCCTCGGCAGTGATGGCACCAGCATGGGTGCTCTCGGCATAGGTGTCGGCATAGATGTGACGGTACAATGATTGATTTCATGGGGTTTCAAATTCGGTTGCGCGATCGCCTCTCCCGCTGGGTGATTCTTTTCCTGTGCCTGATGCCCGTTGGCGGTGCGTTCCTCTACAACTGGGGCTTTCAGCTAACTGAGGGAAAGTGCCTGTTTCAGCGTCTATTTGGATTCCCCAGTCCCTCCTGCGGGCTGACCCGGTCGTTTATGGCGATCGCCCGCAATGACTGGGCCACGGCGCTATCATTCCATGCCTTCGGCCCGTTCATTTTTGGGGCCTTTGTGCTGACGGCGGCCCACATGGGAGTCGAATTGATGACGGGGCGATCGTTTACCCCCTGGTATCGTCGCATCATTACTGTTCCTATTGTTCCGGTGAGTCTAGGCATCTTGTTTTTTGCCTACTACGGTGTACGTCTCTATGTTCGCTATCACGTTGGTGATGTGACGGCATCGGGGATCGCAGGAGGGATGGCAGAGTTAGCTATCTGGCAAGGATTTGTCACAGGAGCCAAGGCACTTTAAGTAGCGTTCAATTTTAATGCTCAATCATTCGTTATGCTTTTATCGAAATATCAAAAGCTGAGCTACACCCTTCTCGCCCTGTTGGGCGCAGGATATTTTCTCGCATTTTCTCAGATTGATACGCCCTTTCCCTTTTTGAAAATTTATGCGGCAATGGTTCCGGTTCAGCTAGCTGCCCTTATTTATGTGATGTGGGTGCTCCGAAAGCGGAATATCAGAGAACCCTAGGTCAAACTATGAACGGGCGTACCATGAACATATATTACGTCAGCCGAATGTAGACCTGAAAATTGGATATAACTAAGTCGCTTTGGTGGGCCGCGCATTATTTTGGAGTTGAAAAAAGATGACCAATTCTAATATCCCCGGTGCAGAAAAGAAGATTGCTGCAGGCATCTGCGGCATCTTAATCGGTACATTCGGGGTTCATAAATTCATTCTGGGGTACACCCAGGAAGGATTGATCATGCTACTTGTCACACTCCTTACCTGTGGCTTAGGTGCGACCGTTATGTGGGTCATTGGTCTGGTAGAAGGCATTATTTACCTGACAAAAACTGATGATGAATTTGTTGCGACCTATGTGCAGGGCAAGAAAGGCTGGTTCTAGATGTTCAGGCGGGCGTAGACCTTTTCGAGGTTGCGGAGATGATGGTGAGGGTTGAAGCATTCCTGAAGGTCGTCTTCAGATAAGCGGTCCTTGACCTCTGGGTGATTGGCAATCAATTCACGGAAATTGCCCTCCGACTTGTTCCAGGCTTCGTGGGCACAGGACTGCACCACCTGATAGGCATTCTCCCGGCTCATGCCCTTATCTACCAGGGTAAGCAGCACTCGCTGGCTGAACACGACGCCGCCATAGCAGTTCATATTGCGCTCCATGTTTTCAGGATAGACCTGCAGATGCTTGATGAGTCCCGTGGCTTCTACAAGCATGAAGTGGGTCAAGATGCAGCAGTCGGGAAACATAACCCGCTCAACGGAACTGTGGGAAATGTCTCGCTCATGCCAGAGCGCCACGTTTTCCAGAGCAGCGATCGCATGACCTCGAATCATTCGTGCAACCCCCGTCAGGCGTTCAGACTTGATGGGGTTTCGCTTGTGGGGCATGGCGGAGGATCCTTTCTGTCCCTTCGAGAAATATTCTTCAACTTCCAGCACGTCCGTGCGCTGGAGGTTACGAATTTCCACGGCAAAGCGTTCGATGGAGGCAGCAAGGAGGGCAAGCTCTTGGATATATTCGGCGTGGCGATCGCGTGAGATTATCTGGGTGGAGGCGGTATCAGGCTGGAGTCCTAGATTTTGACAGGCGAGAGCTTCTACTTCCGGGCCGATGTTGGCATAGGTGCCTACGGCTCCGGAAATTTTTCCTACGGCGATGCGCTTTTGAATCTCGCAGAGGCGATCGCGGTTTCGCATCATCTCCGCTAGCCAGCCCGCTAGCTTGAAGCCAAAGGTGATAGGTTCTGCATGGATGCCGTGCGATCGCCCAATCATCACGGTGTAGCGGTGCTGCTGTGCCTGGTAGCGAATGGCCTGAATTAGCGCCTCAAGCTGAGACATGATCACATCTAGGCTCGCCATAAGCTGGAGCGCTAGGGCAGTATCGAGCATGTCGGAACTGGTCATGCCCAGGTGGATGTAGCGGCCTGCATCGCCCACGTACTCATTAACGTTGGTGAGAAAGGCGATGACATCATGTTTAACTTCTTTCTCAATCTCTAGCACCCGCTCCCGATCGAACGATGCCTTTTCTTTGATCGTTTGAACAGCCTCAGGGGGAATGTAGCCCAGTTCTGCCTGGGCTTCACACACGGCAATTTCCACTTGAAGCCAGGTCTTTAGCTTGTAGTCATCCGTCCACAGGTCGCCCATTTCGGGCAAGGTGTAGCGTTCGATCAAGGGTCGTGTTCCAGAATACAACCGCTATATTTTACTACTCCCGTTGTAGAGTCGCCCGAAAAATTCTCATCTAAGTAGGTGGTCACAATTAAGTATAGAACCCGTAAACCTTGCGCTGCCCGCGCAGCGGGCAGCGCAAGGTTTTGTAGTTGGTTTTTATTATGCCGAGGCACTTATCGCGCGCCAATGCCCATTGATGGGTTGATAGGGCAGTCGATACAATGCTGAGGTGCATTGATTGTGGCGATCGCCCGAGTCGCCTACAATACAGATAGTAAGCATGTACCGCATCGGGTTGAACTGAATCTGGGTTGCTTGGAACGCAGTCATTCAGCCGCCATCTACCACCACTCAGCCACGGTTATGTCCAGCATGGCTAGGGTCGCTTTTCTCGTTGGAATCAGGGATTACGGATTTGGATTAGAGGTGCTTCCAGCGTCGCCCAGGGACGTGGAAGAATTTTCGAGTGTCTTAGAACGGCGAACATTTGGGCGCTTTCATCCGGTTTTAACCCTGACAGATGACGTGGAAGCTCCGGCTGTATCGCGCTCCACGTTTGAGGAGCAGCTAGAACAGTGGTGCAGTGACCATGAGTCTGATGATGTAGCGCTGCTATATATTTCGGGACACCTGATTTGGGATTCCCAAGGCGAGCTGTTTCTCGCCACAAACGAAACGCGCTATGCCAACGGTTCGCTGGTACGCTCCAGTGCGGTCTCAGGCACGTTTATCCGTCAATGCCTGGAGCGGAGTGCGGCGCATCGCCAGGTTGTGATCCTGGACTGCTGTTTACAGCCTGGAGATTTTGCAGCCTCTCCATCAGACCCGCTGCTCCAGTGTCAACCACCGCCTGATATGAGCCGCTGCTTGGGGGGCGATCGCCGCGTCGTTTTGATCAGTGCAGATGACTATACCTACTCCCCTGGGCAAAAGCAGGATCGACGCTCTATCTACACTCAGTTTTTGGTCGAGGGCATTATCACTGGACTGGCAGATAGCGATCGCAACCAGGAGGTTTCGATTCAGGAACTTCATGATTACGTCACGCAGAAACTCGCTATTGCAACCCCGGCCATCGTCCCCAAAATGCTTTCAGCCTCCCCTGCTTTAACGGCAACTCGTATTGCTCGGATACAGATGTCCGATGCCCAGCGTCAGTATTGCGACCGCGTTCACCGCATCATCCAGCGCCATGACCAAGGCAGATCCGCCATCAGCACTATCAGCACTGAGGCCCTAGATGCTCTCCGAGAGCAGCTTGGCATTTCACAGGAATGTGCCCAGGTGCTTCAGCAGACGGTGATGAGTCCTTACGAAAGCCTGCGCGGTAGCTTAGATCGCTATCGCAGTATTGCATTTCAGATTATTGAAGACGGCATTTTAGGGCATCCTGATATCCAGCGGCAGCTTGCCACAGCCCGCTATCGCTTGGGGTTAACTCGCGCATCTGTAGAGCCAGTTTCCCAGGAACTGGGATATCTCCACGATTTACGGCAGGCAACGCGATATCGGACTGCGCTGATGGATGCTCTCAAGAAAGAGCAGCCTCTCTGCGCCAGAACCCAGCAGGATTTGGCAGACTTGCGCCAAGCGCTGGGGATTTCTCAAGAGGATGCCGCACTGATCAACCAAGAGATAGAAGCCTACTGGAACACTCATCAGCAAAAACTGGAGCAATATCGGGTTAAGTTTCAACAAGCCGTCCGAAATGGGGTGGCGCAAAACCCGTTGATCAGGGAAGAATTAGATAACTTCCGACAGGTTCTCGGGGTGTCGAACCAAGACATTGAACCCATTGAAAGCCAGGTAATGCAAGCCATGACAGGTTTCCATGACTCATCCCGTGGTCATCCCTCCCAGGAGGACACTCACGATGTCAGTCCTGATAGAGCTCCATCAGGGAATCCTCCATTCGATGAGACCCCATCCGACGAAGCGCCATTCATTAACGTGGACGATGAGGGCGATCGCCTGAGGCGACTGCAGAGTTTCAAGCAGGAGTTCGAGGCGGCGGCTAGACGGCATTTGCCTCTGTCTCTAGAGGATGAGCAAGCCCTGGGCGATCGCCAACAGGAATTAAATCTCCCCGACGACATGGTGATCCCGGTGAAGGCCGATGTCATTCAGGCACTGAAGGCGAAGGAAAATGCCTACCAGGAACGGGTGTCTATTTTTGAGAAAACTTATTGGGATGCTACTCGCAATGGCTTCCCCCTGAGTGAAGATGCCCAGAGCCTCGTCAACACGATGAAGGAGCGACTTCAGATCACCGAGCAGGACGCCCGACTCATTGGCGATCGCATTCGCCTCCAGTGGGAACAGCGGCGCAATGCGGAGACCTCCCGTCCATCCTCCGATCAATTCTCCGGTCAATTCTCGCCAGATACAACTACCCCTCCAGCAACACACACGCGCATTCAGCCCCATCTCCCCGATTCATCGCTGGAGCATCCTACAGATACCCTGGAAACTCCCGTGCCTGCTCAGGGGCAGGCCAACGACAACCATGCTCCATCAGGGATGTTCATACCGAACAGTCCCATAGATGGAGGAACGGCAGCCCATCCCTCTCAGCCTAATGCTTTCCAATCCAGCACCAGTCAATGGGGTGCAGTGCAATCGGGGCCAGGCCACCCTAGAGTTGAGCCTGACCGTTCGGTTCGCGCTGGAGCAGCACTGTCGAATGGGTCGGATGCCTCGAATTCTGGCTCCTCCAGGCCGATTTCTGAGAATGGTGGGGCAGCTAAGGATGGCGGCAGACAGGGCTGGGGGCAACATATGGGGGATGAGGGGGCTAATCATAACGCTGGCGAAACGATGCCCGATGATCCATCTGACACAGAACGGCGATCGCCTGCTCCATCGTCGCCCCATGCGGCTAAAGCGCCCCATTCGGCTAAAGCTAATGACGCCAGGAATGGCGGTGACGAATTAGCCTCCGAGCGGGGCATTGACTACCGTACCTTGCAGAAGTTGACCCGCCAGCACGATTGGGCAGAGGCCGATGCAGAAACTCTGGGCATTCTCCTGGAGCTGGCGAAAGGCGAACGGGAAAACACGGAATGGCTAGATGCAGAGGCGATCGCCGGACTCCCCTGCACGGATTTGCGAACCATTGACCGCCTCTGGAACCGCTATAGCCACGGCAGGTTTGGGTTCCGGGTGCAGTGCCAGATTTACTTTGGTATGACAACGGGGACGCAGGCCGTCAGCGACTATTCCACCACCTTTGGCAAGCGGGTGGGCTGGATTCTGTGGGATAAGGAATTCATGGGCTTTAAGTATTATGATCGGCTTAACTTTGATCATCTGAACGCCCTTGAGGGACACCTGCCTGCACAATGGTTTTGGAAAATTCCCTGGTGGGAGTCAGTTCGCTGTGGCGGACTGGGAACGGGGCGTGGCGGATGTGGCCATGATGGCGGCGTGCTGTTCGCCTTCATGAAGCGACTGGTGAACTGCAAGATGACTGATGATGACTAAGGCACCCACACCCCATTCCAATCCCCGTGTCCTTTGCTTGGGCGAAGTCTTGTATGACCTAATTTCTGGTCAGCCGGGGGTTCCCTACGAAGCGGTGACTAACTGGGCGGCCTATCCGGGAGGGGCCCCTGCTAATGTGGCCTGTGCCCTAGTGAAGCTGGGCACGGCGGCGGGCTTCATTGGCTGCGTGGGCGAAGATGAACCCGGTGATAATCTCGTTTCGCTACTGAACGATATTGGTGTGAACACCGCAGGTGTCCAGCGCCATCCCACGGCACCCACCCGGCAAATTTACGTGATTCAGACGGAAGCAGGCGATCGCCAGTTTGTGGGGTTTGGCGATCGCCACGCAGCGGAATTCGCTGACACGTTCCTGAGGGCAGAGGCAATGCCGGTGGGCCTGTTTGATTCGGCAGATTACCTCGTCTTTGGCACCCTGGAAATGGCGTACGATGTCACAGGCAAAGCGATTCGCCATGCCCTCGATCTGGCCGACCAGCACCAGGTAAAGACTGTGTTAGACGTGAACTGGCGGCCCATGTTCTGGGAAGATGTCGATGCGGCGAAATCCATCATTGAACCCCTGCTGAGCCGGGTGGATTTCCTCAAGCTCTCCGATGAAGAAGCATCCTGGCTATTCGACACCCAGGATCCTGTCGTCATTGCTCAGAGCCTGGGTGACGTCGAAGGGGTGGTCGTCACTGCCGGAGAACACGGCTGCACGTACTGTCTTTCTGACCACAGCGGCAAAGTACCCGCTTTCAAGGTTGATGTGGAAGAAACGACGGGGGCAGGGGATAGCTTCCTTGCCGGACTGCTGCACCAGTTCTGTGAACAGGGCATCCACCGCCTCAGTCAGCCTGTCGTTGCCCATGATGCTGTAGTGTATGCCAGTGCCGTCGGTGCCCTCACTGCTACTCGACCAGGGGCGATCGCTGCTCAGCCAACCCAGGCAGAGGTGGAGGCATTTTTGCATCTGCAACGTCAGGGGTCGTGAGTGGGATGAT
>CAYXJG010000130.1:0-12457 GCA_964465285.1 uncultured bacterium | reverse complement strand
AGCGCGCCCCAAACTCTTATTCTTTCGTGAAACTTGCCAAGTCGTGTCAATTGCCCCTTACGGCTCACGGATTAAATATACCTTGCTGGGTCATAACCTTAGTCGTTGAATTGGGGAATCCTGCGCTACGCGCAGGATTCCCCAATTCAAAAATTAAAGGTGTAGCCTGTGGAAGTATGATTTACGTTTAGTCAAGCAGTTTACCCCTTAACCAATAGGTTTGCATCACCCCTTTTCCTTTAATTTCAACTTCGCCCCTTGCTTCGAGGTCGTATGCTTCCCGCAGGCGCTCGTACACAGCATGGGTGACTTGGATGTGATTGGGACATCCCTGTGATTCCATACGACTGGAAACATTGACGGTGTCGCCCCAGAGATCGTAGATAAACTTTTTGATGCCAATCACCCCGGCGACTACTGGCCCCGTGTGGATACCAATACGCAACTGGAAAGGACTGCCGTCGTTGCGCTGAAAGGTGGTGATGATCTTTTGCATGTCGAGGGCCATGTTGGCGATCGCCTCCACATGGTTTTCTTGGGGAGTCGGCAGCCCACCGACCACCATGTAAGCATCCCCAATAGTTTTGATTTTTTCCAGGGCGTGGATCTCCGCCAGTCGATCAAAATTAGAAAAGATGCGGTTGAGGAGGTCCACCAGGCCTGTTGGTGAAACCTGAGCAGAAACACTGGTGAAGTCCACGATATCGGCAAAGAGGATGGTGACTTCCTCGAAGCGCTTCGCCGTCGCCTGGGGGTTTTGTTTCAGCTGTTCGGCGATCGCCAGCGGCAGGATATTCAGCAGCAGCCGTTCAGATTTCTGCTGCTCCGCTTTTAGAGCGATTTCCGCCTGCTTCCGAATGGTAATGTCCTGGACTGTCCCCTCGTAGTACTGCAACTGTCCTTGCTCATCCCGCACAGCACGGGCACTTTCCGATGTCCAGATAATCTTGCCATCTCGCCGCCGCACCTGAGACTCAAAATCACAGATAAAGCTCTCCCCCTCCAGCAAATGAATAAACTCACTCCGCCGATTTGGGTCTACGTAGATCTGATCAATGGTTTCTACCTGCGCTTTCAGTTCTTCGGGACTGCTGTACCCATACATCAGAGCTAAAGAAGGATTAACGCTAATCACGTCGCCCCTCATCGTCGTCTGGAAAATACCTTCGACCGCATTCTCAAAAATGCTTCGGTATTTGGTTTCTGCCTCTCGCAGTGCCGACTCTGCCCGCTTTCGTTCTGTGATGTCTCGGGCAACCCAGATAACGCAGTTGTCCGGCATGGGGGATACGCTGGCGCTATACCAGGCTTCTTCACCTTCAACATCTCCCTCGGCGGCGTTTGTTCCTGGCTCGGTGTTTGTAACCATCAGACTATATTCCAGACTGATAGTTTGTTTGGTGTTCAGTGCCCGCTGAATATGGATGACGAATAATGCAGCCTTGTCAGGGGGCAGGACGTCATATACAGTCTTGCCAACGCGAGCCAGGTCAGGGCTATAGAGCAAATCAGAGCGGGTAGATACAATTTTCTGATATTGACCCTGGGCATCAAACACCGCGATGTAGTCCGTCATAGCGGCGAACAAGGCACGGAGTTCCGCCTCAGAAGTTCGTAGAGCACCTTCAATGCGGCGACGCTCAGTAATTTCAGTGACCAGGCGATCGTTTAACTCCTGTAAGGTCTGAGTGCGTTCAGAAACTTTGCTTTCCAGCTCTTCCTTTGCCCGCCGGAGTTCCTCCACGGCATGTTTGCGCTCAGTAATGTCTTCGACGGTTCCCTCAAAGTAGAGAAGAGTTCCATCTTCGTTCCGAACGGCCCGTGCATTTTCGGAAATCCAGATGAGACTGCCATCTTTACGATAGACCTGGGACTCAAACCCATAAATTTCGTCCTTCTCTTGGAGCAGTTTGATAAAGGCCTGGCGGCGGGTCGGGTCAACATAGAGCTGGTTCTGAATGCTGGTTAACCTCATCATTAACTCGTCCGGTGACGGGTACCCGTAAATTCGCGCTAGGGCCGGGTTTGCACTTAGGTATTGCCCATCGGGGGTGGTTTGGAAGATACCTTCAACAACGCTTTCGAAGATACTGCGGTACTTAGCCTCAGCTTCAGTAAGGGCAACCTGAACTTCACGCTGATCGGTGATGTCAATCCCTACGGTGAACGCCGCTTGGTCGTGGTCATATTTCTGCGCCATGATGAGGAAGCGACGCATCGTGGCGTTCACATAAGCGGTAATTTCTCGGCTGGCTTCTTTGTCAGGACGTGTGAACATATCACGGAGAAACTCAGTGAATTCCTGGCTTGTGTGGAGAAATCCGATATCCTGCCCAATAAATGCATCAGGAGGAAGATTGAATAGTCCCGCCAGGTGACGGTTGACGCCCAGGTATTTCAAGTCAGAGCTAACCCACGACACAATTCCAGGAACAGCATCTAGGGCGACCTGGAGCTGGTCTTTGGCGGACTGAAGCTCAAGTTCGGCCCGGCGGCGATCGGTGACATCAATGCCCACTGCAAATGCAGCCTGCCCTTCGTTATATTTCTGAACAACGATCAGGTAAATACGTTCTTCGTCATTGACGGTAGCGGTGAACTCCTGAAACGCTTCTTGTTCGGAACTACGGAAGAAATCGCGGACAAAGTCATTAAATTCTGAACTGGCATTTAAGAAGCCGATATCCTTGCCTACAAAATCTTCGGGAACAAGACCAAACATGCCTGCCAGGTGGCGGTTCACCCCAAGATAACGGTGATCCGCGCTAATCCACGACACAATACCTGGAATGGTTTCCAGAATAGCCTCCAGCTGATCCTGAGTGGCTGACAAGGCTCTTTCTGCCTTTTTACGGTGGGTCACATCCACGGCTGTCGTCACCACCCCCCGAACCTCGCCAGTGGGGCCTTTCAGGGGAGACTTTGTCGTCAGCCAGGAGTGAAACTCCCCTTTGCTATCGGCATAGCATTCTTCGAAGAAGGGTAGAGCCTCCCCGCTGGCTATCACCTGCTGGTCGAGAGATGACGTATAGTTGCCATATTCGCCTCCCAACATATCCCCAGCGGTACATCCAATAGCCTGGGCAGGGCTGACCCCATAGAGCCGTGCCTGGTAATCATTCATGATGATGTAGCGCGACTCACTATCTTTAGCGTTGATCATGGCGGGAACGGAGTCGATGATGGCTCGCAAAAGCTGCTGGTTTTCCCGTAAGGCATCTTCAGCACGCTTCCGCTCAGCAATTTCTGCAATGAGGTAGTCATTGGACTCGCGCAGGGCAGCGGTACGCTCCTCTACTTTCTGCTCAAGCTCCTGATTAGCTCGGTTCAGTGCTTCTTCAGCCTGTTTCCGCTTTGTAATGTCAACGCAACTGCCCTCATAGTAGAGGGTGTTGCCTGATTCGTCGCGCACGATGCGAGCATCTTCGGAGAGCCAGATAATACTGCCGTCTTTCCGGCGAGCCTGGTATTCAAATCCGATGATTTTTCCTGCCTGGTTTAAGCTGATGATGAATGCCTGGCGCTGGCCGGCATCATAATAGACCTGGGTGCCGATGTCGTGAATCAGTGCCATCATCTCTGATGATGATTCATATCCCAGTATATGGGCGATCGCCCGGTTTACGAGAATATAGCGGCCATCAGGTGTGGACTGGAAAAAACCAGCTACAGAGTACTCCACAATATCGCAATAGTGCTGCACCGACTCCAGCAAATTAAATTGAGTGGTTAGCAGTTCGTCACGCTCTTGCTTTAGAGTAGCGACCTGTTCCCTCAGCGCCACGACTTCATCAATCCGCCCAGCTGTAGCCCCCTCGGATTGCGATCCCCCAACAGGTGCTTGCTCGAGGCTTGCGTTCTCAAGGCTTGCGTCCTCAGAACTGCATGGCTCAATCTGAGGCACCTGCGCGTCTGGAGCCAGGCATGAAGGAGGTGAGGAAATGTCGTCTTTGCTGCGGGAAGGGGCGTCGGATTGAGAGTGCTGAAGGGAGGCATTGCCAGCCATGGCTGACGAGCCATTATTCTGTAAATCAGAATCCATGAGTCCAGTGAGCTCCGATGTGTCGCTTTATTTAATCCACACGTTCGAGACCCCTGATTCCTTCGAGAAGTAAAGCTAAATTCAGGATAAGCATTCTCGCAACAGGCTGGATAAACGCTGCTCATCCGGCAAAGAGCAAAGACAGCCTTAATTAACACTGCCCAAATGCTTTGTTCCGTAAAATACGTTTCCTTGTTCAATATTGTAAGGTGACCAGGGATTTGCGATGTCCTTTAAATCACAAATTCATCATATAACCATCAGCTATGGTTGCAACGTTAGGAACTTGCAAGAAAATAAAGTGCCCGGAAAAGAGCAGCGGGTGCAGCCCGCTGCTCTTTTCTTCCGGTATCTTTTTTTAGCCGCAGATCCCTTAGCTCTACAGGACTCCATTTATGAGTCTTCACGCTGATAGCCGAATTCAGCTAGGCGGGTGCGAGATTGCCGCCATTGGGGCTGCACCCTGACAAAGAGTTCCAGATACACTTTACCCATGACCAGCTTTTGAATCTGCTGGCGAGCGGCGCTACCGATTGCCTTGAGCATCTGGCCCCGTTTGCCAATAAGGATGCCTTTTTGGGAGGAACGCTCGACGTTAATGGTGGCTAAAACCCGCGTCAGCTTTGCATCTTCTTCTACCTTATCAATGGCGATCGCTACAGAGTGAGGAACTTCTTGGTGGGTATGCAGCAGAATTTGTTCTCGAATTAGCTCTGCCATGATGAACCGCTCTGGCTGATCGGTCACTAAGTCTGGCGGATAGTAATAAGGCCCAGGCTCAAGCTGGCTCACTAACTGGGGTTGTAGGGCATCTAAGCCCTGGTGGGTGAGGGCAGAAAATTGGCAAACGCTCCAGCCGTTTTCCTCGGCAATCTGAGTGTATGTTTGGGTGAGAGTCGCGCTAGAACTGGGGGCATCCGGTTGCTGATCAATTTTGTTCAGCCCCAAGATAACAGGGGGAGCATTATGCTTTAGTAGCTCTACGATGAAGCGATCGCCCTTTCCCAAGGGGACTGAGCTATCGACCACCAGCAACACCACATCCACTGCCTGAATGGCTACTTTTGCGTTGTGGACTAGCACCGCTCCCAGTTCATGGTGAGGCTTATGAATACCGGGAGTGTCCACGAAGATAATCTGCGCATCAGGGGTCGTGAGAATGCCCTGGAGGCGATTACGTGTCGTTTGAGCCATAGGAGAGGTAATGGCTATTTTCTGACCCACTAAGGCATTCATCAGCGTGGACTTGCCCACGTTAGGACGACCAATAATCGCCACAAACCCAGATCGAAACCCCTCGGGCGCTGGAGGAACGAGTTCATAGTCTGAGCCAAGCTCGGCTCCTAGATGAGACGATAGGTCAAGGCCGGAGTCCGAGAGCGGCTCTGACGAATGACCTGGCAAGGAATCCACCAAGGATTCTGAGGGACGGTCGGGCGAAGCAGAAGAAAAATCGAATGTCATTAATTTTGGCTCATAACTTAAGCCGGGAATGATTTAAGGTGGGGTACTGGGATACTCAGCGCCCTAGTACTCCACCTTAAAACACAAACCTTAATTTTGATGCTGCCGCTCGTAGTACAGCCCCATGATCTGCTGGGTCACATCCTTGACCGTGAGAGCATCGGTGTTGATTTCCACTGCATCGGGGGCCTGACGCAACGGAGCGATCGCTCGGGTACTATCTTTCATGTCTCGCTCATGGATAGCTTGCTCAATCTGCTCCAGACTCATGGTCTGCCCCTGATCCTTTAAGTCTTGCTGGCGACGGCGTGCCCGTTCCTGTACCGATGCCGTCAAAAAAATCTTTAGCTCTGCATTGGGAAACACATGGGTGCCAATGTCACGGCCATCCATGACAACGCCCCCTGCCTTGCCATAGCGACGCTGCTGCTTGACTAGGGCTTCGCGTACGGAAGGTTGGGCGGCGATCGCCGATACCTGGGCTGTTACCTCAGGACTGCGAATGCGCTGGGTCACGTCCTTACCGTTGACCCAAACCCGGCAAGCCGAAGCTTTATGACCGTCACCTACTAGGTGAATATCGCACTGGCTTAGCAATTCTGCAACTCCAGGCTCATCATCAACAGATACCTGAGAATTCAACACAAACCAGGTAACAGCTCGATACATGGCCCCCGTGTCGAGATAGAGTAAGCCAAGGGATTGAGCCAGTTGGCGGGAAACCGTAGATTTGCCTGCCCCGGCTGGCCCATCAATGGCAATAATCGGTTGGCGGTTACGTAGAACAATGTTGTCAATTAAGCGGGTTTTCCCAACACGGGCGGCAACTGCCAGCAGCCCAGCATCCTCAATTTGATCAATGGGTGTCATGGTCTCCGGATGAACAAGGTCGATATATTCTACACAAATTGTAGACATAGTTGCTAAGGGAGTGCTGACCTGTTCAATTAATGTGGGGCGATCGCGGACACCTGCGTGGAATCGGTGCTCAGCTTGCCTTAGGCTCTGATAAATTACTGCTGCATCCTGCCGTTCGAGGTCGGTTAAGTATTGATTGCGAGAACTCATGGCAAGGCCGCTAGGCTCCCGCACAATCGGGCAGGCAATGATCTCAATGGACAGATTTAAATCGGTAATGAGTCGTCTTAAAATTGCGAGCTGCTGCGCATCTTTTTCCCCAAAATAGGCCCGATTGGGCTGCACAATATTCAATAGTTTTGTGACAACCGTGACAACGCCCTCAAAATGGCCTAGGCGACCTCTGCCGCAGAGGGTTGCCGTCATCGTGGCTGGCGGAATGACATAGGTAAATGTGTCAGGCGATAGAGTCGATGGGGAGCCGTACAGTTCTTCCACAGACGGAGCAAAAATGACATCGACCCCAATATCTGAGCAAATGTGGCGATCGCGCTCCAGGCTACGGGGATAGCGGCTCAAGTCTTCATTAGGGCCAAACTGGATGGGATTGACAAAAATGCTGACAACAACGATGTCAGTTTCTGACCGTGCCCGACGGATGAGACTGAGGTGTCCGCCATGGAGTGCTCCCATGGTGGGCACCAGGCTAACCGTCGGCTTCCCTCCCCAGCCCATTCCGTTGGATTGCGGTTGTGCCCCCAGGGAGGCGATCGCCCCCTCAGGCTGCCGTTGTAGCTCTAGATATCGGCACACACCGTCAATGGTGGTAAAAAGACGCACCACAGCTCCTCTCATCCTCTCAACAACTCTAAACCCTGATTTTGAAGAAGCAGTGTCGCATTCCCAAAATCAGGGCTGATTGATACGTATAGTAGTGTACACCGTGGGCACTTATCGCCCGTTGGGATCATTCATGATGATGACAACGGTAATGTTATCGCGCCCGCCCTTTTCTTTCGCCGCATTGACCAAGGCGAGAGCCGCTTTGTCACAGGCACGGATGTTTTTCAGGTGTGAGGCAATCAAATGGTCGGATAGTTCTTCCGTTAATCCGTCGCTACAGAGCAGAAGGCGATCGCTCCCCTGGTAATCAAACGTTGCTACATCTATCTGCTTCAGGTCTTCCCGCCCTAGACACTTGGATAAAATATGCCGCCAGGGATGAACCCGCGCCTGAGCAGGTGTCAAATCCCCTACCTTTATAGCCCGCGCTACCCAGGTATGGTCTTCAGTGATTTGGTCTAATCTGGCTCCTCGCAGCCGATAGAGACGGGAATCGCCAATGTGAGCGCACCAGGATTGATCATCCCGAAACATAGCGACTACGGTAGTTGTTCCCATGTCGCCCCGTTCTGGATGAGCAACCTGATCTTGGAGAATAGCGTGGTTAGCTTTAAGAATACTATCTTGAAGAATCTTCCTCGACGGTTCGTTCGACGCCCATAAATCATTCAAGTGGGTGTGGATGACCTCTGTCGCAATCCGACTCGCCTCTTGCCCACCTGCATGACCGCCCATTCCGTCTGCAACGATGAAAAAACGACCGTCAGGATCAATGAAGTATGCGTCTTGGTTTGCAGTTCGAACAAGTCCCGGATCGGTGAGACCTGTAAAGAGGCGTTCCATAGGGTAATACAACTATTTCTTTATCAGACGTAATTAAAGCCAGATGCGCTCATGCTCACATTCGCGAGGACACGTCGCCACCCGACTATCCCGTTCAACTTATATGCCTCCCCATAAGGCAGATAGCTACCAGAAGATCGCTACAATTGTTCATTAAACTAGCTACTAGAACAGTATCAAATAACCAGTATCAAATAACGCTGGTAACGTATCACACTTTGCGCATAGCGCGCTAAAACGTTCGGTCGTAGCGGCGGATACGCATCAATAACCGAACTAGCGCAATGCCAGAGGCGATCGCCGCGAGTGCAGCCAGTATAGCCAGCCACACATACTCATTTACAAGCAAAATAGTTGCCGATAGCGTAAATGCAACAATTAGCAATGTGTAGTTCGTTCCCATATTGACACCGCTCAACTGCCGCAGTGCCCGATCGGTTTCTGTCGCGCGAACCCGCAGACGCAAATCGCCTCGGTCAAGCTTTTCTAGGGTATCTTCGACGCGGCGGGGCAGCCCCAGGGCAGAGGTACTCACCTGCGCAGCCTGACGGCTGAGCTCCCCTAAGATTCCGTTTGAACCGTTGGATGGAGATGGATTGCTATTAGTCATAAGCTGCATTGCAAAAGGTCTGGCAACTTCCATGAAGTTGAACTCTGGATCAAGTCCTTTCCCTACCCCTTCTAAGGTAGAAAACGCCCGCATCACGAATGTAAAGGTCGCTGGAAATCGGAAGGGTTGGTCGTATGCAATTTCGTACAAATCGTCACTGATGGCGCTCACGGACTGAGTCTCAAACGGCTGATCCATAAAATGGTCAAGCATGTATTGGACGGAGCGTCGAACTGGCCCCATGTCTTCAACCTTAGCCAGAGCACCCAACTCAACCAAAGAACTTACAACCCGCTCGGCATCCTTCTGAGCAACACCGAAAAAGGTTTCCATCAATCGCTCACGGGTGATGGGTTGAACCGTACCCATCATGCCAAAATCATAGAAGATGAGTGACCCTTCTGGACTTACGGCAATATTGCCGGGGTGAGGATCAGCATGGAAAAAGCCGTGGTTCAACAACTGCTGCAAATAGGCATGGGCTCCCATGCGAGCGAGTTCCTTGCGGTCAAGGCCAGCCGTTTCAATCGCCTCGTAGTGGCTAATTTTAATGCCAGGAAGATACTCCAGGGTGAGCACGCGAGGGGACGTATAGCGCCAATAAACACGAGGCACCTTTGCCCAGCTTATACTGCGGAAGTTTCGCCGGAAGGTGTCTGCATTTCGCCCTTCGTTGAGATAATCAATTTCTTCCCAGAGGATGCGGCAGCACTCTTCATAAATGCCCAGCCAATCTCGACCTCGACCCCAGTCTGGATGCCGCTGAAAGTACTGGGCAATTCCCCTGAGGATTTCTAAATCAATGTTGAATAGCCTCTTCAGGCCAGGGCGCTGAACCTTAACAACAACCTCTTCTCCAGAGTGAAGTTGAGCACGGTGAACCTGCCCCAAGCTTGCGGCAGCGATGGGAATTGGATCAAAACTGCGATACAGTTCAGGAACAGTTTTGCCAATATCCTGAACGATAATCTGCTCGACCTGCTCATAGTTAAAGGCAGGGACTCGATCCTGTAGCTTGGAGAGCTCGCCTACGAATTCTGAAGGAAATAAATCAGCTCGTGTAGAAAAGAGTTGCCCAACCTTGATGAATGTAGGGCCCAAATCCAGCAGGGTCTCTCGAATCCAGACAGCTAGTTTCAAACGTCGCACTGCCTTGGTTTCATCAGTCACGCCCTGGGGATAACTCCACGACTTCCGATAAAGCCACTGCGCACCTAGAAGTCGCAGCACGAATGACCAAATGTGAACGTAACGCTGGGACTTTGAATACCTTTCTTTGCTCCAGCTGTAAGTTTTCCCGGATGCATAGGGCTTTCCGGAAAAATATGGCTTGTTGATATGGCGACGAGATTGTGAGGATCGCATTGTGCCCGTTGGTGCGTCACTAGGATGCCGATTCTCCGAGGCCGCCTGAGCGATTTCAGCGCGAGAAGGCAGGGCAGAATGAACCGGCTGCCCAAGGGTGGTATCTTCTGAACGTGCTGTGCTTAATAAAGGCTGATCGGGAGAAACAGACACCGGCGTCAACTCAATACGTGATTTAGTAAATGATTACACAAATTAAGACTTGCGACTTGTTTCAAGGCTGCATTCTCGAGCTGCATGGACGAGCCACACACGCTCAAACACCCCTAACACTAACCAAAAACTCCGACAAGTTTTTCAACAAATTCTGAGGGCACTCACCTCATTAAAGCACTCATTTTGTAAAGCACTCTTATGTTGCCCAATTGTTGCCCAATCCTGGAACTCAATTAACCCTATACGCTGCGGTAGCGTTGCAACTCTGATCGCAGTTGGGCAATCTCGGCACGGAGGTCATCAACAAGCCCCTGAACATCATCGGATGAAGGGCTGGATGAAGATGCGCTGGCCGCTGCTTGGGCCATGCGCTGTTCTTCCAGGGTTGCACGGGCAGCGACATCAGCAGAAAAATCGCGAAGGCGCTCTCGCTGTTCAGCATCAAACTTGCCCAACTCGCTCAGCGCGGTCGTTACGGTTGATTCAACTTGCTCATTAATCGATTCTGCAATGGCTCGTCCCACGAAAAAAGCGTGAACTAATGGGTCACTCATAACAATTCTTTATTGAGTAAAGATACAGCCCTAAGGATTATAACCTGACTTATTCCCATCATGCTCGGTTCTAATGAATTAGACAGCAATTGTTTTAGGGGGCAAAAATGCCGCCTCAAATGCCGCCTCAGAGGACCTTTTTGCCCCCTAAATTTCCATGCCAAGCTGTGAATTGGCTGTGAATTGGGAGACTGAGGAGATCAATGTTTTAATTTCGGACATCCTAGGGCATCTTTGAAGGGAGGCTCACACTGGTTCCTGAAGGAGTGAAATATATGCGATACGTCGTCGATTGGCTAGAAAGTCACTGGTCTGCTCCTGCCTATAGTGGGTGGGTGCTTGTCGGCCTCATCATCTTTTTCTTTGGTGCAGCGACAAATACGATGGCCGGTTGGCTCTATGTCATGAGCGGAGTAATGCTAGCGCTCCTTGTGGTTGCTGCCCTGTTGCCCCCTCGCATGGTGCGATCGCTCTCAGTGGAACGCCAGCCTATCCGCCCCATTATGGCGGGTGAAACGATGACAGTGCGCCTCCGCATCCAGAATGCCAGCTCGTCATCGCGGGACTTGATTCAGATTCGTGATGTTTTACCTACGGTGCTGGCTACAGAGACCAACCATCCTCTATCGTTCGAGCAAGGGACGGTATCACCCCCTCTTGAGCAGGCTAAACCGGGGCAATCGCGTATAGCGTCATCATTAGCTCCATCATCATTAGCCTCATCAATAGAACGCCAAACTGTAGAACGCCAAACTGTACAAGAAAGGGCGATCGCCCCTATCGAGAGCATTAAACCTCACGTCATGTATGCCTGGACGTATCAGTGTCCTGTCGCGAAACGGGGGGTGTACCGCTGGCACACGGTTCAATTGCGAACCGCTGCGCCCTTAGGTCTATTTTGGTGTCGCCGAGATTATGAGGTGCCTGCCAAGGCCATCGTTTATCCCCTTATCTTGAATCTTGACCGCTGCTCCCTCTTGGATGTACTAGGGCGTGAAACCCATGCCCAAAACCTCAGCCAGCAGCAGGCTCACCAGGCCAATGAAGGGCTGACGCGGGCATTGCGTCCCTACCGCTGGGGAGACCCGACCCGACTCATCCATTGGCGCACCAGTGCCCGCTATGGAGAACTACGGGTACGCGAACTAGAGGTATTGACCAGCAGCCCTGCGGTGGCAATCGCCATTGATACTGCCATTGACTGGAATGCGGTGTATTTCGAGCAGGCGGCGATCGCCGCCATTTCTCTTTACGACTATGCTCGACGGCGGCAGATGAACGTTAGCCTCTGGACAGCAGAACATGGCACGGTGCATACGCTCCATGCCGCTTATGAAGTTCTGGCAGATATGCGTCCCAACCAGGGTGCGCTGAGCGTGATGCCTCCTGCACAGTCGGTAGTATGGCTGACCCAGTCATCATCACGGCTGGATCATTTGCCCGAAGATAGCCGTTGGGTGTGCTGGCCGACAGCAGCCTCGGCAGCATCGCAGCCGGCTAATTCCTCAGATACCTCAAGCCATACGCCATCCATACCTTCTGTTGCTTCTACCATTGCTACAGCGAGACAAGGCATCAGTATCGACCCCCATCAGGAGCTACGATTGCAACTCATGGCATAAGGGATAAGCACGTCGCGATATTCTGCCGTCTGTGAAAAGTTAAGTCACACGACTTGGCAAAGTTCTCAAATTCACAACACAAAGATAGGGGTTTGGAGCG
>CAYXJG010000129.1:0-12474 GCA_964465285.1 uncultured bacterium | reverse complement strand
TGTGCGATCGCCTCACCCCCAGGACGAATCTGACTAGGGATCTGCGGCTAAAAAAGATACCGGAAGAAAAGAGCAGCGGGCGCAGCCCGCTGCTCTTTTCCGGGTACTTTATTTTCTTGCAAGTCCCTTAGCGCAGCGTCACGATGAAAAACTAGGGTCAATCCCAGTAGCTGACCCAATGGGTACCTGGTGAGTAGGGCGGGCGACGTATGCTCCACTTACCCGACAGCTCTTCAACGTTTGCTTAGCAAACTCCTGAAAGGATTGCCCATAATCTCTAAAATTGGCAGATCACCAGTGCAGCGTCATGGGAAGCACTACAGGAAACCTTGGATCGGGTGCAGGCGATCGCACAGATTCCCTAAGCCTCATATCGCTCGAACGACCTAGAAAAAATAAAGTTTTTGCCCTATACAAACCGACTTGCACGAAACTTGATCAGTAGTTTTACTAAACCCAGTCAGCACGTTGAATTGCGTACTACCAGCAATCCCAACCTCTTCATCACCCTTTCAAAAGCTGTTCCCTGGGCGCTGATCCTCAACGAGCTGGTGAGCAATGCGTCAAGGCATGGTATCCGCGATAATGCTCTTGGTCATATAGAGATTCTTGTAAATTACGATGAAGATCAGTATTATCACGTATCCGTTCAGATGACGGATACTCATTGACTGATACATTTTCCCTTGATAAACCCGCGTTGATAGGGCTAAGACTGATTGTATCACTGGTAGATCAGATGCATGGGCAGATTAACGTTTGCCGAGTGCCAATGACCACTTTTAATGCAGTGTTCCCAATGTGAAAAGAGGCCGACAGCAGTAGGCTCGATCTACATGAAAAGTAAAAGAGGAGCGGTTCCAAAACGCTGGGGTCACTAGCAACAATGACAAAAATTCTGATTGTAGAAGATGAGCGGGTTACAGCCTGGAATTTGCAAGAGTCACTTGAGGCTCTGGGTTACCACATTGCGGGCAGTACTGGGTCAGGAGAAGAAGCGATCGCCCTTGCAGTGGCAACGCGACCTAACCTGGTGATTATGGGCATTTGTCTGGAGGATGCTGCTGTTGATGGCATTATCGCAGCCGGGCGGATTCGGCAAGAACTCGGAATTCCGATCGTGTATTTGACTGCCCACGCTGATGAAAACACGCTGAACCGTGCTCTGGCAACCCAGCCCTTGGGATACCTTATTAAGCCGTTTGATACGATTGAACTTCGCACGACCATTGAAGCAGCCTTACATTGCTATCACCTCGAACAGCAACTCGATGAGTCTCAGCGGTGGTTTTCCACAACCCTAAACAGTCTAAGGGATGGGGCGATCGCCACCGATGCCCTGGGGCATATTCAGTTTATCAATCCATCTGCAGAAGCCTTAACGGGGTGGGCATTTGAGGATGCTGTTGGCCGTCCTGCCCATCAAATTTTGCAGCTCATTGACCCCGAAACCCGATCCCCCATTCCAGATCCTTTCACCCAGTCCATTGCCCAGCGCGACCGGGTTCGCCTGCCCAGCCAGTGTATTTTGGTGGCCCGAGACGGTACTGAAAAATATATCGGAGATTCTGCGGCACCAATCTTCGGTGCTAGTCAAGAAATCTTGGGCAGCGTCCTAATTTTTCAGGACATTACAGCTCGGGTTCATGCTGAGCAAGCGACCCAGCGACGAGCAGAACGAGAACAACTGCTGCGAACTGTGACCGAGCGTATTCGCCAGTCCCTGGATCTGAGTGACACTTTAAACACGACCGTTCAAGAAGTTCGTGACTTGCTTAAGGTTGAACGGGTGGTGATATATCAGTTTCATCCAGACTTAAGCGGCAACGTTATTGCTGAAGCTCTGGGCGAGGGCATCATCCCGATGCAGGGGATTACGCTCAGCGATCCCTGTCTGACCCTTGAACCCTGCATCAGCAAATATCGTCAGCAGCATGTCCAGGCCATCGATGATATTCACGCTGCATCGCCAGAGCCCTGTTATGTCGAGCTATTAGAACGGTTCAACATCAGAGCTAGCCTAGCTGTCTCCATTATCACGGATGAGGCAGCCCCCTGGGGGCTACTAGCAGCACAGCACTGTTCTGCCCGTCCCTGGTCAGATGGCGAGATAAGCCTGCTGCGGCAACTGTCTGGACAAATCTCTGTCGCTATCCACCAGAGTCGCTTATATCAGAAATTACAAGACACAACTCGTGCCCTAACAGCACAAATTCAAGAGCGCAACTCCCAACTCCAGATTAGTACCCGGTATGAAGCGTTGATGGGTCGCATCAGCGAAAAAGTGTGGCAAAGCCTGGATGAGAGGCAAATCATTCAATCGGCAGCTCAGGAACTTTGCGAGCACTTGGATGCCCGCTTCTGCAACATTTCCTTTTATTCGTCTCCCGATGCGGTGGAATGTGACAAGACAGCCATCATGGGGGAATATTGCCGAGATGACCCAGATCTGGAAGGATTCGTCCTAAAATTTTCAGAATTTCCTGGCCTTTGGGAGCAACTGCGTCAGGGGATGTTAAGCCATCTCTGTGTCACGGTTCCAGCGATCGCCCATCGCTCATTCTGTGCCCTGGTCTATCCCATGTATGACAATACCCACACCCTGATAGGAGATTTGCTGATGCTGAAAGCAGCAGATCAAACATTCTCAGAGGTGGATATTCAAGTCATCCGCCAGGTAACCCACCAGTGTGCGATCGCCATTCGCCAATCTCGTCTGCACCATGCCGCCCAATCCCAGGTAGAAGAACTTGAACGCCTGAACCAGTTGAAAGACGACTTCCTGAGCACTGTTTCCCACGAGTTGCGAACGCCCATGGCAAATATTCGCATGGCAACTCAAATGCTTGAAATTTGCCTGAATCGCCTGGGGGCTCTCGATGGCTCGCAAAACAATGTTCGAAAATATTTCAATGTTCTCAAGCAGGAAAGCCAGAGAGAAATTAACCTCATTGATGACTTGCTCAATCTCTCACGGCTAGAGGCGGGAGCTGAAGATTTAAATCCGATTCCGGTCGATCTCAAACTCTGGGTCGTGCATATTGCAGAGGCATTTGTCGATCGGGCACAGCGTCACCAGCAAGTGCTTTCAGTCACTCTGCCCGATACGCTTCCCCTCGTCGAAGCCGACTTAGCCTGCCTGGAACGGTTGGTAACAGAGCTGCTGACTAATGCCTGCAAATATACTCCTGCTAGAGAACAAATCCGCATCTCAGCGACCGTTCAGTCAACTTGGGTTGATCTCCATATCACCAACATTGGAGTAGAAATTCCTCCGTCGGAAATCCCTCATATCTTCAAAAAGTTCTACCGCATTCCCAAGAGCGATCGCTGGCAGCACGGCGGCACTGGGTTGGGGCTTGCTCTAGCGCAAAAGCTTGCAGAGGTGCTGGGCGGCTATCTGCTTGTTACGAGTGGACAACAGGCGACGACCTTTACTCTGCGGTTGCCCATCCCAGACGCTCCACCCCTCCCCTAAGGGATCTGCGGCTAAAAAAGATACCGGAAGAAAAGAGCAGCGGGCGCAGTTCGCTGCTCTTTTCCGGGTACTTTATTTTCTTGCAAAGTCCCTAACAATCGTGTGGCTCATTCTAAGACACGACTTGGCAAAGTTCTCAAATTCACAATGAAAAACTAGGGAGTTGGAGCGCGCTCCGCGCGCCCTAAACCCGTATTTTTTCGTGAAGCTTGCCAAGTCGTGTCTAAGAATAAATAAGAAAGAGGGGGCGATCGCCTCTCTATCATAAATGCTTGTGCTGATCCCCACCTTAGAGATACGGCTGCTTCGTCTTATTCATGCTGGATGCAGAGCACTTTTATCCTGGCATCATTCATAGGTCATCCTGAAAAATATGTAACTAGATGTTGCAAAAAACGGCGTTTATAAAGATGTGTTGCCGATTCTTGATCCCGTTGCTAGCGTTGTGAATGTGGATAACGTTGTGAATATTGACAGACTCACTTCCCCAAAGGAGGTTACTCGCATGTTCTGGATTCCGAACGTCCCAAGTGCCTAAAGAACGAGGATAGATACTATCCAACAATTTTAAGCTGTCGGCTCCGTTTGCCCCATCGTAAGGGTTCCACCCATTCATCTCTGACATACCCTGAGCGACAGGTTCATCAGCCTAGAGCTGTAAACTCACTGAATCACCTTTGTTCTGCTCTGTTCGGTTGTTCGATACCAAGCATCCATTCACGCATTTACGGTTTCTTATTCACGTTCATTACTGCTCTGCTTTGTTCCGAGTGTTTTTGTAAGCTCCTGTTTCTCAGGAACGAGAATTAAGTAATTTGAACCAGACTTTAGTGAAGCGGCGCGGCGATGCCGCGACGCTCCACTAAAATTGAGTTTTATTTAATTCTTGATTCTTAAACGGGCAAACTGAGACGGGAAAAATGATTGACATATTTTCTTGGAGGTATGTCCAGGAGGCATGTGTCTCCAGGAAAAGCATTGGGGCTTCATTCTGACTTGCGCAAAGTCTTTACGGTCTAGCTTAGCTCGTATTGCTCTCAGCACTGGTTTCATCAACGTTTGCAGAGTCAAGCTAGACCTCACCAAAGGAGGTTTCTATGAAATTGGAAGGTAAGACAGCCCTGGTCACCGGGGCATCCCGTGGTATTGGACGGGCGATCGCCCTTGAGCTAGCCCATCATGGAATGAGCCGTATTCTACTCACGGCGCGCAATCCTTACTCACTGGCAGAAGTTGCAGCAGAAATTGAGGCGCTGGGCGTTGAAGCCATCCCCCTTGCCCTTGATCTCACTCAGGTAAAGGATGTCAGCATTGCGATCGCCCGAGCCTGGAAAGATTTTGGCCCCATCCACCTGCTGGTAAATTGTGCGGGCATTGCCCACCAAACTCCTTTCCTCAAGTCAAGGCTCGCCGATGTACAGGCGGAAATTGATACCAACATAGTAGGTCTCTACACCGTCACGCGCTTAATTGGGCGACGGATGGCGGCTCTGCGGCAGGGCACCATTGTTAACGTATCCAGTCTCATGGGTAAGGTAGCTGCTCCGACTATGGCAACTTACTCCGCGACTAAGTTCGCTATTGTGGGGTTTACTCAAGCCCTACGGTGTGAGCTAGCTGACTATAACGTGCGGGTATCTGTCCTCTTGCCGACCCTGACAGATACAGATATGGTGCGCCGATTTTCCTGGTTCCGGGGTGTCGTACCGATGAGTGCCCAGCAGGTAGCTCAGTCGTTGGTGCGAGGACTGCAGCGAGACTCTGAGGAAATCGTCGTAGGCTGGCAAAGCCACCTTGTTCTCTGGGGCGATCGCATGGCTCCCTGGCTGATGCGGAAAATTGTTCGACTCACTGCTCCGTCGATGCTACCCTCGTTGCATGATCGTGTTCGCCCCTACTTTGCAGGCGAAGGAAGGCGCTAGTTCTTCTAGGCTCTCCTATGGCGAGGTCTGCTTACGGTCTGCTAAATGAAAAACCCGCTGGCTCATCGAACAAGATGAATCAGCGGGTTTTACTGAATTAATTGAAATTCACCGCGACGCCGTCTTGCCTCAGTTTTCGACCTGGATGAACCAGGGGGGTATCGTGCTCCTGATTTAAAGTTTCCGAGTGCAAGCCCGGTTTACTGCCACCAGAATGCGTTGATTCCCATATTCGAAAAGCATAGATCGTAAAACGTTTTTGGCAGTCACCAACGTCGTAGTGAATCTTGCATCATTGTAGCGACATTCCAGGGGGCGATCGCAAGGGGGAAATATTCGGAAATTGCCCCTCATGCGATGCCTAACTTACCCTTGACAGAATTAATAAACTGGATCAACGCAGGCAGGACAAGGATTTTAGCGATCGCCAAATCCCTTAAATAATATTCACACCTTATTTTCCATACTGAATCATGAAGGACATCGACCGGATCGATTGATAATTCTAATTAATTGGAACATTTTTAATCATCATGAGCTAGGAGCCCTGTAAAAAAATGACGTACCAGGAGAGAAGCGGCGGGCGCAGCCCGCTGCCCCTCTTCTCCAGCATCTTTATTCACGACCTGGCAAAGTTCTCAAATTCACAACGCAAAAATAGGGATTTGGGGCGCGCGCCGCGCGCCCCAAATCCCTATTTTTGCGTGAAACTTGCCAAGTCGTGTTTATCTAGCCGTAGATCCCCAAGTCCACAGCGCTTGACCGATTTCATACAGCGTTGCAAAGCTGTCGAAGAAATGTTGAAGAAATAAGGACTAGTACTCGACAGCGTAAATAGCCCCACTGTTTTTGATAGGCAGAACTCCTGGCACATAAAGAATCCCCATTCTGCCTTCATCCTTCTGACTTCTGCCTGCCGATACTAGGGTGCGCAATGCTCGACCGCCCCCTATTGGTTCTTCGTCATCAACCAGGTATGGTCAGCGATGCCCCGTTATTGCCCGCTGTCAGCCCTAGTAAAAAAGGAACCGCCTGCTTCTTCCAGGCAGGGATCGGGGTGTAGGACGATGCCGAGTTGCCAAAACAGGTTTCTAGCATCTCTGTGTGAATTACCCCAGGGTTGAGGGCGATCGCCCCCAGGCTCGGCGGTAGCTCCTGTGCCAGAGCGCGTGTCATTCCCTCGATGGCCCATTTTGATGTGCAGTACGGCGCAACTTCCGGCGACGTAGACCGCCCCCAGCCCGAACTGAAGTTCACAATGACGCCCTGGCGCGCTCGAATCATCGCCGGTACAAATGCCCGGATGACATTCACTGTACCCTTGATATTGACATCAATGAGCGAGTCAAACTCTTCTACCGGAACCTCCCACAGGGTAGCAGGTTGGTTAATGACTGCCGCATTATTGATGACCAAATCTGGCGTTCCTGATGGCAGCAACTGTTCTGCCCATGCCTCCACCTGGGTCGCATCGGCTACGTCCACCACACCAAACTGATGGGGACTGCCATAGATAGAGCGAAATGTGGCGATCGCCCCCTCCGACCGGGCACACCCCCAAACCTGGTGTCCCGCTTCAATAAAGCCCTCCATCATCGCCTTCCCCAAGCCCTGGGAAACCCCGGTGATTAGAATTATTCGAGCCATATGTTTCCTGAATAAGCCGTGTCTAATTTTAGATTTTAGATTTTAGATTTTAGATTGGGAAGGCGGAAGGCAGAAGGAAATTCCCCCACTCCCCACTCCCCACTCCCTCCCCTACGCCAACGGCAGACAAAACCGAAACATACTCCCCTCCCCGACCTGGCTCTCTACCTCAATATGGCCCCCTTGCAGTTCCACCAAGCGCTTGGAGATGGCGAGGCCGATGCCCGTGCCCCCGGAGTGGCGATCGCGCGATCGGTCGGCACGCCAAAACCGTTCAAACACATGGGGTAAGTCCTCTTCAGCGATGCCAATGCCCGTGTCTTTTACGGCGATGCAAGCGTAGTTTCCCTCTGCCCAGGTCTGCACGGTAATGTGTCCGTCGGAGGTATAACGGATGGCGTTGCCAATCAAATTCACCAAGACTTGTTCGACCCGCACTGGGTCAGCAAGGACGCTAGGCAGGGGAACCTGCTGAATAGACAGGGAGAGCGTCACGGCATCAGAAAGCTGTTCTGAGAACCGCTGCACCAGTTCCTCTAGCAGTGGGTGGAGATTGAAAGGCTTAGCGTTGATGGGTAGGTAACCCGCCTCCATCTTTGAGAGTTCCTGCAGGTCATCTACCAAGCGGCGAATGCGCTTGGATTCCTTCGCAAGAAGATGGTACACCTCTTCGGATGGGGTGATCGTGGTATCTGCCAGCCCTTCCAGGTAGCCCTCCAGCACGGTGAGCGGCGTTCGCAATTCGTGGGTGAGGTCGCTAACGAGATCCCGACGACGCTGCTCAACGCCCTCTAGTTCAGCAGCCATACGGTTGAAGCTGAGGGCAAGCTGGCTCACTTCGGGAATATCGCTCAGGGGTACACGCTCATCCAGCTTTCCGGCAGCCAGTTTTTGGGTGATTTCTTCCATGTGAACCAGCGGGCGGACAATGCGGCGCGACATCCAGTAACTCAAGCCCCCTGCGGCAGTCGCCCCAATTGCCAACGACCAGAATGTTCCTCGCATCCATGCGGACTCAAACCCTTGAACTAACTGAGTCCGCACCTGATTGATAGTAAACCGCTCGCTTTCAATACGTTCCAGATAAATGATGAAGAACCGTGGCGACGACACTTTGCCGATGCCAATCAGGGTCAGTAAGCCTACAACCATGACCAGAATATGGGAAAAAAATAGCCGGGATTGCAGGTCTAGCTTTGCCATGGGCCCCTTTACGCGCCAGCGCTTGAACATCCAGAACTGTGCAGCATGCTGCTACAGCCATATTGCTTTGGACATAATCCTATGGATGGGGCGGCGAAACCACTCCACAAGTCAACCCTAATTATAGCCCTACGGGCTTAGGTTCAAGAGTGTACCCCACGCTGTGCGGGGGATACACTCTCCTCTAACGTTCTAACCTAAGTGCGTATCGCAATAACGTGGCTAATGAGTGAGCGAGCACAATTTATTATAAAGCCCATAAAACCCGCGTCGCCTTGCGCGAGAGGCGCAGGGTTTTGAGTCTGGTTTTTAATTGTGCCAAGGGACTTGTCATCAATGAGTTATTCACCGTTTTGAACCGTTACTCTGCATCTTCAAATTTATACCCAACGCCAATCACCGTTTTGATGAATCGGGGCTTGCTGGGGTCAGGCTCTACTTTCTTGCGCAACCGGGCAACATGGGTATCCACCACTCGCTCATCCCCAAAAAAGTCGCTGTCCCATAGCTTCTCGATGAGCTGCGATCGCCCCCACACCCGCCCCGGATGGCTCATGAACGTCGCCAACAAGTCAAATTCCAGGGTGGTGAGATCCAGTTCTTCCCACTCGTTTGCTGGTGATGTTGTTTGCCGATGAGCAATCCGCTGATCTACATCCACCAAAAAGTGCGGGGTTGTGTAGGTGTGGCCCGGTTGGTTGCCGTGGCGGAGCGATCGCCGCAGCAGTGCCCGTACTCGTGCCACCAGTTCTCGCGGACTAAAGGGTTTCACCATATAATCATCGGCTCCAGTCGAAAGGCCAATGATGCGGTCAAGTTCTTCCCCCTTCGCCGTCAGCATAAGAATGTACGGGTCTTTGTCGCCTGGTTGCTGACGGATGCGAGCGCAGACCTCCAACCCGTCTAGCCTGGGAATCATCAGGTCAAGGATGATCAGATCCGGCTTCAGCTCTTGAAAATACTGCAAAGCCGTTTCCCCATCCCGACAGACATGGCAGGTAAACCCGTCCTTTTCGAGATAAAGCCGAATAAGTTGGGCAATGTCTGCCTCATCTTCAACAATCAGAATCGTCATGGGGAACTGAATTCTCGTTTCTAAGCTTGCACAGCCTGGGCCCAGTCCTTTGCCCAGTTGAGATTGCGACGCACGTTTTCTGGAGTCTTGGCTTCGGAATAGAGCCGTAGGACGGGTTCAGTGCCGCTGAAACGAATCAGCAGCCAGCTTCCATCCGCCAGGTTAAACTTGTAGCCGTCGATTGTGAGGACCTCCGTAACGGACTGTTCGGCAACGGTGCTGGGAGCATTGCTTTGCAGCTCGTTGAGCAGGCGCGATCGCACCTCCATGTTGGCAAGGGGCAAATCAATGCGGTCGTAGTTCGAGGTGTAGTTTGTCTTCTCCTGGAGGGATCGGTAAATGTCGCTCAGATCCTTTCCACTCTGGACAACGGCTTCCAGCACGTAGAGCGCCGACAACAGGGCATCTCGTTCGGGGATGTGGTGCCCGTAGCCGATTCCCCCCGACTCTTCACCACCCAGCAGCACTTTGGTTTCCAGCATCCGGTCAGCGATGTACTTATAGCCGATGGGAGTTTCGTGAACAGGAATGCCGTACAGGTTTGCCACCAGAGGAAAGAGATTGGAACCGCTGATAGTTTTAACCAGCTCCCCAGTGTAGCCGCGTCGAGTTGACAGATGTTCAATCAGGATGGGGATGAGAATCTGGGAGCTGAGGAATTCTCCGCGGCTATCAACGGCAGCAATGCGATCGCTATCTCCGTCGAACACCAGACCCACCGTGAGGCCACCGTCAGCAGATTTGCCGTGGGCTTTGATTGCCTGGAACAGCTTGGGCAAATAGCGAGGCAGGGGTTCCGGCGCACCGCCCTCGAATAGGGGATCGCGATCGCCGTTCAGTTCATGCACCGGGAGTTCCAACAAACGCTCGATACCTGTAGCTGCCGCCCCATGCATCACATCTGCAAACACGGTGAGTTTCCCGGTCTTCACCGCATCTTGAATGGCGGCAATATCCACCCGACTCTGCAAAACCGCGCAGTAGCTCGGCCAGGGATCAAAGGTCTCCAGCGTTCCGGGAGTGTCTGCTGGCGGATTAACCCCGTCCTCCAGCAGCGCCTCAATTTTCTTCGTAACTTCCGGGGGAACAGAACCACCAAACCCACCTTTTACTTTTAGCCCAGAGTAGCCGCCAGGGTTGTGGCTGGCGGTGATGACAATTGCCCCCAGAGCCTTCTGGTCGAAGGCTGCCCAGCTAAAGGCGGGGGTTGGACTATAGGACTCCGAGAGCACCACGTTGAAGCCTGCTGCTTGAACACTTTCAGCAGCAACCCGCGCAAAATCTTCAGCCATAAACCGGCGATCATAACCAACGATGATGGTTTTGCTGGCCTGCTGCTGCCCATAAATAGACTCCAGGGCGATCGCCGCCAGAGGAGCGACCTGGGCTACCCGCTCGAAGGTGAAATCCGCGGCAATAAGGCCACGCCACCCATCGGTGCCAAATTTGATGGGTTTAGAAATAAAAGAAGACGGGGAAGGATGAATTGCCATAAAAATTACGCCTTAAAAATTACCGATAGAATTTTTCTTAGTCAATAGGTCGGTACAGCCCTGCGGGCTTAGGTTTAAGAGTGTATCCCCTGCTGCGCAGGGGATACACTCTTCTCCAATGTCCTAACCTAGGTGCGTATTGCGATGTAAATAACCTCGACCTAACAACCGGGGCGCTCCCCCGCTTGCTAGGTTTTAAGATTATTTATGTTGGGTTACTTAAAGTCGTTTCCAGTGTATCCGGTCGGTTTGGGTGATCGCCAGCACGTCATCGTCATCTCAAGACCATTGTGGTTAGCGTCAATTCGGAATAAGCTCAAAACTGCTTCACCTGAGCTCAGGTTGATGAGGGTCAGGGATGAGATTAGAAGCAAATTCACAGTCGAATGCTAGTCAAATGTTGATGGGGTGACACTGCATCACCGCGCCGCCCCATCAACATTAGTTGAAATAATTGAGTTCCTGTTCCGAATGCATGTCCTTCCCTCTCAGACTATACTTTACCAGGTCATAAGCCGAACGCTTAAATGGGGGAATCCTGCACGCAGCGCAGGATTCCCCCATTCAATTATTAAAATTCACGACCTGGCAAAGTTCTCAAATTCACAACGCAAAAATAGGAGCTTGGGGCGCGCGGAGAGCGCCCCAAGCTCCTATTTTTGCGTGAAACTTGCCAAGTCGTGAAAATTGAGAATTGTAGCCTGTGGCAGTACGGTCGGTTGAGAATGCAAGATAATCATAATCGCTTTAGCAAATCAATGCCGTGGGTGTCGGTACCGCAGGTGTGGAACAGCCCATGATGTTCCGCAAGTTGATGCACCAATAGGGTGGGTTCCGGTGAAGGACGCCAAGGGGAGGGGTTGTCGTAGGCGTAGTAGGTTTCCACGCCATCTATGCCCAATTGAGAGGCTTCGGGAATCAGTTCTGCGGGCGATCGCCGATATCGGTTGGGGTGGGCAAGAACGGCAAATCCGCCTGCCTGATGAACGGCGTCAATTACTGCTGCGGCCTGGTAGCGATCGCCCTCCACCGTTTCCCCTTGGAGGTAGGGGGACATCGCCGCCGCCGCTGGATCAAATCCATAGCACAAGATATGCACTTCCACATCAATGAGATTGGCATTCACCTCCACCCCAGACCACAGTCTGGGTAAGGGGTAGGACTTTACCGAATCGACCTGGGCAGCATGGCCATCCAAACACTGTTTTGCTTGGCGGTAACCCTCGATGCTGTGGTGGTCGGTAATGGCGAAGTGTCGCAGCCCGATGGCGATCGCCTGCCGAACAAGTTCCTCCGACGTCAAGCTGCCGTCCGAATGCACGGTGTGCATATGAAAATTTACGCGGTGCGGACAGCTATCTGGGGTCGTGGCCTCAAAGACTGCCTTCAGCACAGTGATCGGTGAAGAGAGCGGCTCAGAAGCATAGGTGTGGCTCAAAAAGTTCGTGTCAGATTGGCGACTCGTCACTGTATTCATGAATTCAACAGTCATAGCTAAGCAGGAAATAGGTGATCAGAGAAGTAGTCATACCTTGTCCAGTTCTCAAATTAGATTTGGTTTAGAACGGTTATGCTATTCGTATCTATCCTATGCTGCCTTCTGAGAAATGTGTGGTAGCCAGGAAAACTACACGACTTGGCAAAGTTCTCAAATTC
>CAYXJG010000128.1:0-12505 GCA_964465285.1 uncultured bacterium | reverse complement strand
TGCGCGAAGCGGTCCATCGCCTCGTCGATGCTAGCGCTCGTCAGCCGGCGCCGCACGCCGATCTGGGTCTGCGCCGTGCTCGTGCGCACGACGAGGGACTTCTGCCGCGCCCGGGCGTCCTTGATCTTCGCCTGCAGCTGGCCGATGTCGTCCGACAGCTTGGCGATGGACTCGTCCTGGTGAGCACGGTGTATTCGTTGTCGGCCATGAGTTGCTCGGCCGCGAACAGGATCTGCCGGGCGTCGTTTTCGGTCAGGCGGTCGCAACAGATCCAATGAATAAGCATATCCGAAAACTCCGCCCGCCACAACAGCGGTGCACACCAGCGCGGATCACGCTGCAGCGCCCGTTCCGCCAGCCGCGACCGTTCCCCCTGCAGAAACAGGTACCCGATGATCTCGGTGTCAACCACGACCATGGGGCGGGATCCTGTGCAGCCGGAACGGCGGATCGGCGTCGCCGCAACCGGACTGGGAGCGCCGCCGCAGCCGTCGGGCGAGCACCAGCATCTCGGCCGCGTCGATGCGCCGGCTGCGGGTGGCCTCGGCGATCAGGGCGATGATCTCGGCGTTGAGGCTGCGGTGATTCTCCGCTGCGCGCGCCTTCAACCCCTCGTAGAGATCGGTGGGGATGTTTTTTACGGTGATGTTGGAGGACATGCTAACTATCGAAAAAGTACATTGAAGTGGAAGGAATTTACCCTGAAAAAACTGATGAGAAACCGGCGATTCGGCAGTCAGATGTCAGTGGGCGGATGTCGCTGACTGCCCGATGGCGGGTGTCATAGCGCCGTTTTGCCCAGGCCTCTCGCAAATTCGTGCTCACCGGTCGTGCTGATCGTCCAATTTGATCCGTTTTGATCCGTCAACGCGTACTTCTCTTCGGGCGGTCGCCCGTTACTCAAGTTGTAAACCTCAACCGACATGGCATAGGTTGATTTGTAAACCATCAAATTTTCAAAAGTTTTCTTAGTCCCACAAACATCGGCACCTCGGTCATCTTGTTCCCGATGAGCCGGTGCCAGGCGTGTTCGGCCAGGCTGGGCCAGAACTTGAGCAGTTCCTTGCCCAGCAGCTTGTAGCCGGCAGGGGTGTGGAGCCAGTAGTCGCCGGTGGCGCCGACGCGGCTGACGGCCAGGGTCTGGAGCGGCACGCCGGGGAACTGCAGGCGCAGCATCAGGTAGGCGCGGGGCAGGTGGTAGGAGGAGGTCACCAGCAGGATGGAGTCCAGGCGGCGTTGGCCGACGGCGCCGCGCACCGCCAGGGCATCCTCGAAGGTGGTCTTGGACGAGGCGGTGCGCAGCACACCGACGTTCTTGGGCAGCGGGCCGAATTCGCCCGCATAGTTGCGGTAGACGGTGCGGCCGGCACCGGCGATGGTGAACAGGCGGGCCTGCTTGCGCCGCGCCAGTTCCCAGCCCTTGGCCGCGCGCGCCCGGCCGCCGGGAAAGACCACCAGCAGATCGGCTTGCACGGGTTGCCGTCCGCCCTGGGCCACGTAAATGTAGCCGAAATAGCCGAACTCGGCCAGAACCATGAGGACCAGGACGGTGAGTGTCAGCCTGAAGAACCAGATGGTTGGGGGGGTCTCCTTTCAGGGGATGGCGTATTTTAAACGACTTGGCGCTAGCGCACAAGGATGGATATCCAAAAAATAGAAGGTTAGAGGGTGAGAAGGTAAAAAGATCAGAAGATCAGAGGGTTAGTGGCAAAATTGCGCTGCATTGCGTTCCATCGAGTTCAACATGGCGATGATTTCCTCGCACTGGCGATCGACCTGATCGACCAATGCTTACCGCTTCTGTCTGAGGGAATCCCCGGGTCAGTTCAAACACCGCCATCGCGGCATTGAAAGCCTTCCGATAGACGTTCAGCTCTCGAAAATGCACGATCCTTCCCACCTTCCCACCCCCTCACCCTCCCACTCCCCCCTATCTGCCGCTAAACAACAATCAAACGGCTGGCACCCCCTCCTCACCTTTGTCATCATCCTTGCTCTTGCAGGCGTCGGCGGCTGGGTCGGCTACCGCTGGGTTCCCCAGTGGCTCAACCTGGATGGTAGCAATGAGGTTGCAGAGCAGCCCCAGGAAAGTGGCAGTGATTTGAACGCGCCATCTTCTCAGTTCTCCTCGGAGGAACAGTCCCGCAAAAACGCCCTGCGATCGCGTCGGGATGCCCTGGGTGTGGAGAATTCATTTTTGGTGAAACTCACCGATGCCCAGTTCTACAACGAGTACCCCCGGCAGCAAGGCCGCAGGTTAACGGACAGCTCAGACGATGCGGTGTGGCGAGAACGGTGGGATGCGATCGCCGCCGACTGGCTCGACACCCTGAAAACGTCCCTCAGCCCAGAAGCCCGCCGCAAGCTGGGCAGCTATGATCAGGGCGATCGAGACCAGTGGCAACAAGCCGTCAACCGTCTCTATGTCAGCAGTGCTGCTCTTAACGACCTGGCAGACGCCGAGTTTTTCCACGCTTTCCCAGACCAGCGCAATGAGAACTTCATCAATCAGCCCATTGGGCAAATCTGGCACGGCATCGCCTTCGACCAGGTGCAAGCGCTGCAAGCGAAACGCAATTTGAAAGACATCCAATTTGCGGACAGAGCCACCCGCCACGAAGTCAGCGGTGAACTGGCTCCCGGTGGAGGCCAGGTCTTCACCCTCAATCTGGCAGAAAACCAGGACATGGAGGTGGAGGTGGATGCATCCCGAGGCGATGTCCGCATGTCCATTTACGTGCCCCGCCCCACTGAGGAGGTTCCCTTTTTGCAGAATGATGGGCGATCGCTCGACTGGTCAGGCACTCTCCCTCAATCCGGCTATTACGAAATTGTGCTCATCTCCACCACCGACAAAACCGTGCGCTATCAGTTAGCCGTCGAAGTTACAGACGACTAAAACCCTGTCAGCGCATCCACGAAAGAGCCAAAGAATGTCAGACTTCGGTCTACGTCATCTGCGCCATCTGCGGATTACCCCACGATGTATGGTGCGTTGGGCGATCGCCCCATCCCACGTAAGCACCCCTGTAGACTCTCAGCAGATTGGCCCAGTTCTCCCTCCAATCTGAACCCAAATTACTGTAAGCTTAAAGGCTGCCACAGCATTAGGCCATTTTTGAGAGATTCAACCCTCAACCCTCAACCCTCAACCCTCAACCCTCAACCCTGAGAACTCAAGCCAAACCGCGATTCCCCCTTTGCAGTCGATAACCAAGGAATTTATCCCATGAAGCGGCGCACATTGATTCAATATATCGGCCTCGGTGCCTGTTCAACGGCTCTGATTGGAGCGTCTACACTGGCGCGACCAGGCCAAGCCCAGTCAACAGGATCGGTCTCGATTCAGTGGCTTGGACATACCTGTTTCCTCTTTTCAGGCGATGGACGCCGGATTCTGGTAAACCCCTTCCGCACCATTGGCTGTACCGAAGGCTACCGCACTCCCGATGTCGTCGCCAACCTGGTGATGATTAGCAGCCGCCTCCTGGATGAAGGCGTCGTTGAAGGGTTGCCCGGAAATCCCCGCATCCTCTCAGAACCGGGCGTCTATGAATTTAGCAACATGCAGGTGCAGGGCATCGCTACGCCCCACGATCGCAACCAGGGGCGACGATTTGGCACCAACGTGGTCTGGCGCTGGAACCAGGGAGGGCTCAACATCGTGCATTTAGGCGGATCTGCTGCTCCCATGCGCGTTGAAGAACAAATTTTGATTGGCCGTCCCGACGTGCTCCTGATTCCCGTTGGTGGTGGCGTCAAAGCTTACAATGCCACCGAAGCTAAGCAGACTATTGATTTGCTCAACCCCAAAATCGTCATTCCCACCCACTACCGCACCGAAGCCGCTGACCCCGAAACCTGTGACATTGACGGCATTGAAGCATTTCTCTCAATGCTAGGCGGCACGCCGGTCACCCGTCGCACCACGGATTCAGTGTCTCTTAGCCCGACAGCTCTGCCGGAAACAGGCATGAACGTTGAAGTTTTGAGCTATCAGTTTTAGCGTAGAAAGATACATCACGTTCACCAATACCCCCTATGCAGTCAGAACACCAGCGGCGACGGCAGCAGTTCATGGATAAGATCGGGCAGGGCACTGCCATCTTGCGGAGTGCTCCCTATGCGGTTATGCACAATGATGTGGAATACAATTTCCGCCAGGACAGCGACTTCTTTTACCTCACCGGGTTTGATGAGCCGGAATCCGTTGCCGTCCTCGCGCCTCATCATGAGGAACACCAATATGTGTTGTTTGTCCGTCCTAATGATCTTGAAAAAGAAACCTGGAGCGGCTATCGCACCGGGGTTGAGGGCGCAAAGGAGAAATACGGAGCCGATGAGGTATATCCCATTGAGGAACTGGATGAGAAGCTGCCTCAATATCTCGAAAAAGCGGATCGGATTTACTATCGCCTGGGACGCGATCGCCCCTTCAACGACAAAATCATTGTCCACTGGCAACGGCTGCTGCGCACCTATCCCAAAACGGGCACCGGCCCCATCGCCATTGAGGACATCGCCCCCACCCTCCACACCCTGCGCCAGGTGAAAAGTCCGGCAGAAATTGAGCAGATGAAAAAAGCGGCTGCCATTTCCGTAGATGCTCACAACCGGGCAAGAATCTACACCCAACCAGGACGCTATGAGTACGAAGTGCAGGCGGAGCTGGAGCACACCTTTCGGATGCAAGGTGCCCTCGGCCCCGCCTATCCCTCTATCGTCGCCTCTGGGAAAAATGCCTGTATTTTGCACTATGTGGACAACACCCGACAAATGCAGGAGAACGATTTGCTGCTGGTTGATGGGGGCTGCTCCTACCGCTACTACAACGCCGACATCACCCGCACCTTTCCCGTGAACGGTCGGTTCACCGATGAACAGCGCATTCTCTACGAAATCGTCCTGGAGGCCCAAAAGCAAGCCATTGAGAAAGCCAGACCAGGCAATGGCTACAGCGAAATTCATGACACTGCTGTGCGGATCATCGCTGAGGGATTACTCGACCTGGGACTATTGCAGGGCGATCTTGAAGAAATCATCAAAGAAGAACACTACAAGCCCTTCTACATGCACCGCACAGGCCACTGGCTGGGTCTGGATGTCCATGATGTGGGGGTATACCAGCATGGCGAAACCCCTCACCTGCTGGAACCCGGCCATGTGTTCACCGTTGAACCCGGCATCTACATTTCGCCGACGGTTCAGGCGAAAGAGGGTCAACCAGAGGTTGATGAGCGTTGGCGAGGCATTGGTATCCGCATTGAAGATGACATTCTGATCACAACCACCGGACACGAAAACTTGACCGCAGGCGTTCCTAAGGAGGTCGCTGATCTGGAATCTTGAGATGAGGGCTGAAAGGGAAATTATCCGCAGATTTCGCAGATTCTCGCAGATAGTAAGCTCCCACTATTGACTATCTGGGTTACAGCAATTCTCCTTTTAGGAAGCTGCGCGCCCTACAGGCGCTCACTTGCACAAATTTAGGGAGCAAAAAGGTCGCCTCAGGCGACCTTTTTGCTCCCTAAATTTCCATAATGAGAATTGCTGCTCGGATTATCTCGGCATTGGCTATCCTGTTAATTTGTTTCACTGGCTTGGCAACGTTCTCAAATTCACAACGAAAAGA
Organism: uncultured bacterium; assembly: GCA_964465285.1. Taxonomy (GTDB): domain Bacteria; phylum Cyanobacteriota; class Cyanobacteriia; order CAKZMO01; family CAKZMO01; genus JBCCWF01. Next base: position 6,873 of record CAYXJG010000128.1, on the reverse strand, counting down.
TGGGGGGTTGGGGCGCGCGCCAACCCCCTATCTTTGTGTGAAACTTGCCAAGTCGTGTAGCTGTAGCACTGCCCTAGAGTTAAGAGTGCTGATCATTCTTTTGGGGGCGAGCGACTACAGCAACTCCAATGACTCGCCAACCCTCCTTGCGCAGAGCTTGCGCAGCGGCTCGGATGGTGGCTCCCGTGGTGTAGATATCGTCGATGAGTAGAATATCAGCATGGGGCGATCGCCCCATCCACTGTGGATTAGGCTGAAACGCATGGGCTAAATTTTTTTCCCGTTCCTCCGCAGACAAACTAAACTGCGCCTGGGTTTCCCGCACCCGCGTTAGCCCACGACGCTCCAGACGAATGCCTGTCGTCTTGCAAAACGCATCAGCAATGATCTCTGCCTGGTTGAATCCCCGCTTCTTCAGTTTTTCAGCATGCATGGGAATCGGCACCGCCATCACTGCACGAGAGGTGGAACGCAGCCGAGGTGATGTTTTCGCCACGGTCATCCACATCTCCCCCAGCGCCCGCCCCAGGGGATAGCCGAGGGTTGGCTGATTCTCATACTTGAAAATGGCGATCGCCCGCCGCAGCTCGCCCCGATAGTCTCCCCAGGACATCACAGGAATCGACAATGGCTCAAAGTTTTGCGGTGCTGATAACTGACACTGCTGCACCTTTGCCCAGCAGTAGGGGCATACCTCTTCAGGAGAGGGGCGATCGCACAGAGGACAGGGCGATTCAAAAAATAGATTCAGCAGTTGCTTCCATTGCCACATACGTTCCTCGGTTTAACCCCTGGATGTATCCCTAGACGTAACAAATCAATGCTATTCACAACTTTTTTAAACAAGGTGTCGTACTATGTCGGTTATGCTGCTGATTGAGATCGTCTAACCGACAGTCGCCCCAAGGGCGATCGCCGTACTCTCCTGAAGCCATTTTTTTATGGGGGCAGTCGTTCTTTATTAAATGTGCAGCGTGCATTTGGATATAGCTGAGCTTTCTTTAGGTATTCAACAGACTCATTTCATCGACATACACATAACAAAGTGCCCATGGCTTTGAGCAAACAAAACCGGAGACCACAAAACTTACCAACCATCAATGAGCGCATTCGCTTTCCCAAAATACGAGTCATCGATACAGACGGCGGGCAGCTTGGCATCATGGAACCCTATGAAGCCTTGCAAATGGCCCAAAAGAAAGAGCTGGACTTAGTGCTCATTAGTGACAAAGCTGATCCTCCGGTTTGCCGAATCATGGATTACGGCAAATACAAATTTGAGCAGGAAAAAAAGGCACGGGAAGCACGTAAAAAACAACACACCTCTGACGTCAAAGAGGTTAAGATGCGCTACAAAATTGGCGATCATGACTATAATGTTCGCCTAAATCAGGCAGAAAGGTTTCTCAAAGCTGGCGACAAAGTGAAAGCCACGGTTATGTTCCGAGGACGCGAGATCCAGCATGCCGATCTTGCTGAAACCTTGCTCAAGCGTCTTGCGAATGACTTGAAAGACCTTGCTGAAGTACAGCAAACGCCGAAGCGCGAAGGCAGAAACATGATGATGATGCTTTCCCCAAAAAAATAGCCAGGGCTTACGTAAGTTTTTTATCAATCCAAACCATCTTGGGAACTGGAGCTTTCCCACAGGGAAAACTCCAGTTCCCAGCACGGTTTGGCAAACTTCTCAGATTTACTACGAAGGAAAGAAGGCTTTGAGACCTTTGCCAAGCCGTCTTCCCAACACGACTTGGCAAAGGTCTCAAATTCACAACGCAAGAATAAGGGTTTGGGGCGCGCGGCGCGCGCCCCAAACCCTTATTCTTGCGTGAAACTTGCCAAGCAGTGTGTGTAAATAAAAAAGGGCGGTGGACAGTGCCCACCGCCTTTTCAGCACGGAGTTTCAACGCAAGATTTGATACCGACTCTGGAAATTAAGGGTATGGAGGTGAACGTGAGAATATGCCCAACGCTCCCCTCTTGCAATCCAAAATCCAAAATCGTAAATCTCAAACTAGAACCTCTAAGGTTCAGTGCGCAATGCCTGCGGCCCTAGAAAAAGTAACATCTGCTCTAACCCCCTTTGAATCCGGCGAGTTACTGTCATGGGACTGACGCCAATACGCTCAGCAACCTCCTTTCGGGACATATCACTGAAGAAAACATACTCAATGGCCGCTCGCGTTTTTTCTTCTAGCTGGCCCAAGGCTCGCTGAAGCTGCTGTCGATCCTCTTCGAGGTGCTGAAAGTGCTGATAATGCATATCCGGTAACGTGTCACCCAATGTAATTGGAGAATCAATTTGCTGACAGACGGTTGCATCGAGGCTAAGAGGCGAGCGATTTTTGATGGCCATCTTAATTTCTAACCACTCTTCATCGGAAATGCCTAGAGCTGCTGAAATTTCACGGTCTGTTGCCTGGCGGTCAAACTCCCGAGCGAGGCGTACTTGAGCTTTTTGCCCTTCCTTTTGCAAGTCCTGCCAGCGGCGAGGAACTTTAACGGTGCTACCGCGATCGCGCAGGAAATGGAGCATTTCGCCACGAATATAGGGAACCGCAAAAGAACTAAAGGCACACCCTTGACTCGGGTCAAATCGTTCGATCGCTCGAATAAGCCCAAGATAACCAATTTGCTCGAGATCCTCATAGGGTTCAGCACATTGATGGCTCACCCGGTGAGCAATTTTACGAACCAGCCCAGCGTTCATTCGAACGAGGGTGTTACGCAGAGAGAGAGATGGACTTTGCTTATAGGATAGAAGCAGTTCCATGCTGCGGGATCGGAGAGAAGATTGAGATGCTGTCATTACAGAAACACCTTGCGTCAGAAGCTAGGCTTATTGTCGGCATTTCACCCACGAGCTACCATCGTTAATTCACGGGAACCTTCTCAGGAATTTTTAAGGGACTCAGAGTAAACACCTAGTTTTTCTGCTGGAAACTATTAAAGTCCGACGCATTTTGCTGCCGAATGAAATTCAGTTGATCAAGCATCTCTGCATCGAGAGAAATGTACGGATAGTGATTCTTCGCTGAGAACCGTTAATTTGCTGGATTAGCATAGTGTCGGTGTATCAATGTTGCAAATGCAAACCGCTGAGGTTCTCCCGCTGAGAATCGATAAGTCAGAGATCGGCTGTTTCAGATCCCCATAATGAGGAGTGCCTCAGCAGCATGATAATTGAGTAGATAACAATCCCCTCATTCCTCGACTTGGCAAGTTTCACACAAAGATAGGGGTTTCGCGCGCGCCAAACCCCTATCTTTGTGTTGTGAATTTGAGAACTTTGCCAAGTCGTGTTATTCCTCACCCTTGGGGCATTTCGACCTAGGGAATCAGCCTGAAGGGACAAATCCCTGAGCAACCTATTACAATCCTTAATAGTGAATCGCACATGATAAATTCATACCCATGATTGAACTTGTAGATTTAAAGCGTGACGTTGAAATCTTGTCGGATCGCCTGGGCAAAGCTCAGGACTATCTTTGACGTTCCTGCCCTTTCTGCTCGAATCCATGATCTAGAGCAACAGGCCGCACAACCAGAGTTTTGGGACGACCCCGAAACGGCTCAGCACACTCTCCAAGAGCTCAACGACTTGAAGCTACACCTGAGTCAGCTTGACCAATGGAAGGGAAACCTAGATGATGCTGCGGCCATTCTTGAACTGCTAGAGGCAGATGCCGATGAAGCGCTGTTGATAGAGGCTCAGGAAAATCTTTCGCATCTAGGGCAGGATCTAGACCAGTGGGAAATTCAACAGTTGCTCTCTGGAACCTATGACAAGCACGGCGCTGTTTTGAGCATCAACGCAGGTGCCGGGGGAACGGATGCCCAAGACTGGGCCGAAATGCTGTTGAGAATGTATACCCGATGGGCCGAAGCCCATCGTTATAAGGTTCATTTGGCAGAGATGTCCGAAGGTGACGAGGCAGGCATTAAATCTGCAACTCTGGAAATTCAGGGACGCTATGCATATGGCTATCTCAAAGTCGAAAAAGGAACCCATCGATTAGTGAGAATATCGCCCTTCAACGCCAATGGAAAACGGCAAACTAGCTTTGCTGGCGTCGAAGTCATGCCCATTCTGGATGAGTCCGTTGAACTAGACATTCCTGAAACCGATTTAGAAATCACGACTTCTCGTTCAGGGGGCAAGGGCGGACAAAACGTCAACAAAGTCGAAACAGCGGTGCGGATTGTCCACATTCCCACAGGTATTGCAGTCCGTTGCACTCAAGAGCGATCGCAGCTTCAAAACAAGGAGAAAGCACTGGCCTTGCTGAAAGCAAAGCTACTCATCATCGCCCAAGAACAGCGTGCTCAAGAAATTGCGGACATCCGAGGCGACATGGTAGAAGCGGCCTGGGGCAACCAGATTCGAAATTACGTCTTTCACCCCTACCAAATGGTAAAAGATCTCCGTACAGGCGTGGAAACAACGGATATTGACAGCGTTATGGACGGTAGTTTGGATGGATTTATCCAGTCAAGTCTCCGCCAGGAAAATCAAATGATTAATGCTGCGGTCACAGCGCTTTAACGCATCGTGGGATTGCACCATCACCGACGCGTGCATACACCTTCGGACGGTGAAAACTTAGGGCAAAAAGTTTCTAGGGAGCGGGGGGCTTACGTCTTCTAAGGCTCCACGAAGGAACAGGAGTTACATTGTCTATATAGACTTGCACAAGTCCCGTAACCCATTAGCGCGGTTTTGTGGGTCGTGGTGAGCATCGCCCCTCGCCATTCACAAAAATGCATTAGTTCTACTACACGATTACAGGTTGCAAAAATGACTCGAGAACCCATTACGCCTTCCGAGACATCTCCCTCTGAGACACCCCCAGATACGTCCGTAGATACATCAGAATCAGATGCATCCTCTGCTTCTTCCAGTTATGCCAAGCCGTCGGAGGCACCACAACCAATTCCTGAAAACCATTCCGCTAAGGACACACCCGGTTTTGTGAAACTCGCCATGCGCAATATGGTGAAAAAAGGCGGCAAATCACTGTTTCATTTTTCACTTTCTGCTCTCGGCTTGCTAGCTGTGCTGGTGGGGTTAGCCTACTTAACCCGATAATCCATTACTGCCATGCACAGAATCTATTGCTAACACGCATTGAACTTTGAAACGACATTCAGCCTGTGAATCATTCTCCTGTGCAGTTATCGAATGGGGGTGTCATCACCCATGGCAGACACCAATCTGAACCACTCATCCAGGTTGATGTCTGCCTTCAACTCAATCTGCCGAATAATGTACTTGTTGATGATGGTAGCCTTGATTCGCCTAGACAGAATCCCGTGACCGTTGACCCCCTCCCCCTTCATTGGCGGACTATCCCCTGGCATTGTGTGCCTTGGAGAGAGTGGTTTATGACCTGGCTGCATCAATCTCAGCCTGTTTTGTCTCCCATGAATGCCTATGAGTTGACGTTGAGGCTAACCACTGATGCAGAAATTCAGCACCTCAACGCCGTCTATCGACAAAAATATCAGCCGACCGATGTTTTAGCTTTTGCGGCGATTGACTCAAGCGAAAGCCTACCCGTGGAGATATATGCTACACAGCCCTACTATCTGGGCGATATCATCATCTCCTTGGAGACAGCAACATATCAGGCTCAAGAAGCTGGGCATTCTCTAACGTGTGAATTGGCTTGGCTTGCCTCTCACGGACTATTACACCTCTTAGGGTGGGATCATCCTGACCAAGCGTCCCTAACTCGTATGCTGAATGAGCAAGAGATGCTTTTACAACAGCTTGACGGAGGCGCTCACTCATGAACGAAGTGCTTCGACAGAGAGTGACCGTATAGAGCGTTTTTACGACAAGTTTCCATGATCATCTTAGGAAAGTATTGTCTGAATCAGCATTCGTTTGTAGTCTTGAATTATTTGTGACAAAAACCGCATCGTACTATTTCGCGAGCAGGGGTTAAGCGATTCAACGCTTTGGCAGACTTTTGCATCACTGCCAACCCCGTCTGCTAGTGATCGCCTATCCCTTAGATGACTCAACTACTATGGCTCAGGATATTTCGACCCAACCATCACCACCAAATACCAGTGTCGAAGAACGCGCAGCAATTCGTCGAGAAATGGCGTGGAATGTTGCTACCAACCTATCGATTAGCTTCAAATATGCATGGGCGGGAGCATCCTACGCATTCTACACTCAGCGCAATTTTCGCATTCATGTCATTGTTGGCATAGTGGCGATCGCCCTCAGCCTGTATCTGCATCTTTCACGGGCTGAAATTGCGATCATGGGCTTGACCATTGGTGCTGTGTTGACGACCGAGTTGATCAATACGGCCCTGGAATCGGTGGTTGACCTGACCGTTGAGCAGACTTACCACGAATTGGCAAAAGTAGCGAAAGACTGTGCGGCAGGTGCTGTCCTCATTTCAGCCCTGGTATCTATTCTTGTCGCCGCTGTACTCCTTCTTCCTCCGCTGGCTGAGAAGTTGCATATCTTTGCCTGATCATCTTTCTAGGTAACGTTAATTCAGATTGGATATACCTTGCCAGGTCATAAGCTTAGTCTTTGAATTGGGGAAATCCTTTGCTGAGCGCGGGATTTCCTCGATTAACACGACTTGGCAAAGTTCTCAAATTCACAACGCAAAAATAGGGGTTTGGCGCGCTCTCCGCGCGCGCCAAACCCCTATTTTTGCGCGAAACTTGCCAAGTCGTAAATTAAAAAATTAAAGTTGTAGCCTGTGGAAGTATGTTGTTTAATCCTTGACTATAAACATTCCCTCCGCAACGCTCGGAAACAAACGTGAGAGCCACTATGACTCTTGAGGCGTATTCCTCAAGGCGGGAAGTTTTCCCAAGGATAGAATCCAGGAGACAGGA
>CAYXJG010000127.1:0-12569 GCA_964465285.1 uncultured bacterium | reverse complement strand
TCACGACTTGGCAACGTTCTCAAATTCACAACGCAAAAATAGGGGTTTGGCGCGCGCTCTGCGCGCCAAACCCCTATTTTTGCGTGAAACTTGCCAAGTCGTGTTAATTTTCATAATGAAAATTGCTGACACTGCCGAGTTGTGGTCGCGGGGCGCGCGGCGCACCAATTTGGTCACTCGGCAGCATTCGCGTGGCGAACGACTAGGGCATGAGGTGGCTTGTATCGTTGAAGCGATGAATTTTCCAGAGTTCACTGTTCCATTGGTTCTGACTGTGGGTAAACCATTGCTGGCGATCGAGCGAGAACTCAAACACGCCCGTGTGGGGAATTGCTATGCCCCAGGTGCGATCGCCCCCCAGAAGCTCTGCAATTAGATGCTGCATGATCCATGCGTGGCTAACAACCCAAATCACGTCGCCATTCCTATGGCGTCTGAGAACAGTTTGAATGAACCGACGCGCTCGCATCCGGCCCTCTTGCAAGGACTCAGCACCGGGAATGGGAATCCAGCGAAGGGATGTTTCAAGCTGATGGCACAGCTCAGGATAGCGTTGCCGCGCTTGTGTCCAAGTCAATCCCTGAAAGATGCCGTTTTGAAATTCTTTCAGCTCATGGCAGCCGTGGATAGCGGGGAGCGCGCGCGCCGTATCGGAAGGTGGCGTGCGTTGCGAGTTCGCAAGAGGGCGATCGCCCGTGCTGAAGCTGTTCAATATCCCATCGTAATTCAGCATTGTTGTTGCAGTTTGGAATGCCCGCCGGGTCGGACTACTGTAAACTGTGCTGGGCGTACACCCTCGCTCTACAAATGCCTGGGTAAGCGCCTCTGCCTGGGCAATCCCCTCATCAGTCAGGTCATCATCTAGATGGCCCATCATCCGCCCCTCCCGGTTTCCTTTTGATAAAGCATGGCGAATAATGATGAGCTTCAGAGGAGCCATTGAGCGTTTTTGCTATTATTTTGCTATGGCAATGCGCACTTAGGTTAGGACATTGGAGGAGAGTGTATTCCCTGCGCAGCGGGGGATACACTCTTGAACCTAAGCCCATAGGGCTATGTTTTTCGATTACTTTGATGAGGGGGATTTGAAGGGCGATCGCTTCCGTCGTTCACGTTCCTTCTGCTTTTGCTTCTCGTAATCAATTTCCTTCAGCTTTTTCATGATCCGGTCGAAGTATTCCTTCATGTACCCCTCAACCGTCGTGATTTCATTCGGCTCAATGCCAATAGTTTCGTAGGTTTTGGTCATATCTGCCGTCAGGGGCTTCCCAGATGCAATGACCTCTGTAAAAGCGAGGCGATCAGCAATATTCCACCCCCACTGGAAAAACCGCAAAGTGCTGCGGATAGTCCGCAGCACTCCTAACGGCATCCGCGTTACCTTGCCGTCTTTACCAGACATCCGCTCACACAGGCGAATGATTTCGTAAGCGCCCCATGCTCGCGTGCCAACCACTGGAAAGGTACCGCCAACTGCCTCCGGAGTTGCCAATGCTTTGATGGCAAACTTTGCAATGTCCTGGGTATCCATGTAAGCAATGGGTGAAGTGTTTCCCATCACCCAAACGGCTTGATTCTCCAAAATGGGAATGGCATATTGGCCAATCAACCCTTGCATGAACCCGCATGGACGTAGAATCGTATAATCCAGCCCAGATTCTGCCAGGTATGCTTCGGTACACCGCTTGATATCCATTAAAGGGACGTTTGGGTATTTTTCAGCATCTAAAATCGAGAAGAAGACGTAGCGGTTGACCCCTGATTCCCTGCACGCCTTAATCAGAGACACTTTGCCATCCCAGTCAACAGCCCGCATGGGGAGAGAGTCTGTAGCGCGAGTTGTTGCCGCATCAATCACGGCATCAACGTCTTCTAGGGCCGGTGGCAACGTATTGGGTTGGGTGAGATCACCCCCCACGACTTCTGCGCCCCACTCTTTCAAGAACGATGCTTTTCGTTTACTTCGCACCAAACAGCAAACATCATGTCCCTCATCCAAAGCACAGCGAGCAATTTGCCGTCCTAGTGTTCCTGTTGCGCCAATGAGAAGAATTTTCATGAGGGAGTCGGGTGCTAAACGTTAACTTTTTATAAGATTTTTCCACAAAAATGCGGCTTATTTCAACAATCTGGTGCCCAGTCATCAGAAGAGTCTCTTTTCAAAACGTTACAGACCATGCTTTATAAGGAATATGAGAAGTTGAAATAAATTGTAAATTTTTCAGGAATGCCGCTTCATCTCCTGAATTGAGCAATGGAAATAAAATCGTAAGGGCACATTAAACCCAGACCCACTTAGCCTTAGTTTTAAGCTAGTGGGCGATCGCAACCCGCTTGTGACCGTGTCTCTTGAAGAAAACCAAGGAAAACAAGTTCTCTTGCTGACTTGCCAAAAACTCCTCAAAATGCTTGAACTCTATCTATCCCCATTGGGATTTGAAATCGGTATCGGAGTTTAGCTTAGAACAAGCTATGAGATGAGGATAACGCTTTATGTCCGGTTGGTTTATTCATTTCTCAGATGGTTTTCTTGAAATGAAATTGTCAGCGGGTGTGCGTTAAGACTTGTTAATATTTGTGAACCCTTCACTCCATAGCGATCCTATTTGATTCTTTAAAGATGGGGGCGGGCGCAGCCCGCCCCCATCTTTAAAGATATTTTCAGGAATCAAATAGGATTCCTATAGCTAGCAAGGTCCATGGTGTCGCTGGTTGTTCCAATGGACTGGTTCTACTCTCACTTGCATGATTGAACAATCGCCATGGTGGTGAACCACACACCACTGGAAAAGCAGCTGAAGAACCCCTGATAGCGCTTTCAGCCTGGCTTTAAGGGCTGCATCTTGTAAAGCGTCTATTCTTCCTCGTCAGTGTAAATAACTTCCCATGCTCCGAAGCGATTGCTGTAATAGGCCAAGATGTCCTCGACTCTCTGCTGGGCAAAAGCATGAACTCCAGGCTCATATGAGATCCACAAGCCCCCTACCTGACTCATGGCATATCTAAACTCTTGGAATGTCTGGGGTAAGAGCCCTGCATTGACTCCATCCACCTGTCGGAGATGAGCAACAACCTCCCGGTAAACAGCAAGGGGCAACCGTGGACAGCGAATGCAATAGTCTGACTGAAAAGAAGATTGAGCGACACCACCGCCTTCACCAACGGGAGGGTAGGGAGTGGGAGCGTGTCTAAATGGGTAAGTGGAATAATCGTACATATCTGGCGAATCCTAAGCAGCATGACCCAGTGTATTAAGCCAAACTGTAATTTGGCGATAGGACGCCGTTACGACATCCTTCTGAGGTGCATCGGCTTACTCATTGACCTTATCAGAGGGTGGCAGCGTGCAACAATTCACTTGGTCGATGCAGACTTTACCCCACTTAAGTGCCCATCGCACGAGTTCAACCCGATTGCTGGCTGAAGTTTTTGTCAGAATATTGCTGATGTGGTTATCCACGGTGCGCTTGCTAATCTCAAGTTGCTCAGCAATTTCTTGGTTGGTTAACCCAGAAGTGACCAACTCCACAATCTGCAACTCTCGCTCAGACAAGACACCCTGAACCAGGCGATCGCCACCGTCTGCCATAGAAGTTTTACTCATGTATATTTACCTATCCCCCTGTTCATATTCTAGGGGCATCTTGAGCAATCCAGAATGGTTTTCTTTGAGAATGAGGTGTATCGCTTTACGACAACGATAATTTTGCTCAACTCTTACGCAATATCACCGAGTGTTTATCGTAAATTCATAATGCTGCGGTTACCATGAAGCCGTTCCTTCCTGACGGCAAGGTATTTACGGGTCAGCAATTCTCAGTATGGAATTCAATGGGGCAAAAAGGTCGCCTCAGGCGACCTTTTTGCCCCTTAAACATAGACAAGTGAGCGCCTGTAGGGCGCGAAGTTTCCCAAAATGAGAATTGCTGTTTACGGGTTAACTGCAATGGGTTAACCGCAATGGGTTAACTACACCTGAGCTGTGCTGTGCAGCGGCGCAGGGTTTTACGAGTTTTTAATTGTGCCAAGCTACTGATTGAGGAACAGGACTTCAATACTTTGACCCTAATTTTGGTAGCGAGGCAGCGCCTGCCACCAAAATTGAATTTTCTCGAATCCTTGATTCGAGGACTGCTACCTCCCTTATCACGAAGGATGAAAAAATTAATGGTTCGGTCAATGCTGCTAACCTCGTTTACGACCTGGAAGCCTGAACAGCCATCCAACTCATCTGATGATTTGTTTGATTTAGTCGAGGAGCCGCTTGCAAGCTATCCGCATGGGATCTCATTTCTCAGGCAAATTCCTGTAGATTTTGAGGATGCTCCTCGCGCGGTTATTCAGCGCATACAGCACCTGCAGCCGGAGGTCGTCATCTGCTGTGGCATGGGAGAAACACGAACTAGGCTAAACCTTGAACGTAAAGCTGTCCGAGATGGTCAGACGCGCTTCACCCCGGTTGATCTTGATGCTCTGGTAGAGGGATTATCGTTTACGACCATTAGCCATGACGCTGGCAGTTTTGTATGCAATCGCCTCTATTTTGATGTGCTGGACTTTCTCCAGGCATTTCATCGGTCAGTGCTATGTCTTTTCGTTCATGTTCCCTGTCTGACAGAGGGCAATCGCTCCCTCGTCGCTGAGGATTTCTTGGCTATTGTGGCTAGGCTGCATGCACAGCCGCAACCGCGTCTGACAGGTACCCCCCCCAGGATGTCCGTATCGCAGGGATAGCATCAATTTCGACGTATCTCTCAACACGCGAATTGATCCGGGCATTCCGCTAGACCTATGCCAGAATTATTGTGGCTCTTTGAGTTTTTTGTAGGCGATCGCCCATGAAGTTTCCCCCTGGCCGCTCCTCCAAGCCGAAGTCGGCTCCCTCGACTGGTCTTCCATCCTCTCCTCACGCCTCAACGATTAAACCTGATGGCTTAAGCACCTTTGGGGGAGTCTTTACCCCCTCGATTTTGACGATTTTGGGGGTCATCATGTACCTCCGATTTGGCTGGGTGGTAGGAAATGTTGGGCTAGTCGGTACCTTCGCCATCGTCACGTTGTCTACATGCATCACGCTGCTGACGGCGCTCTCCGTATGTGCGATCGCCACGGACCGAGTGGTACGGGTCGGTGGAGCTTACTACATGATTAGTCGATGCCTGGGAATCGAGACGGGTGGGGCTGTGGGCATTCCCCTTTACATTGCCCAAGCTCTCTCCGTTGCCCTCTATACCATTGGATTTGCCGAGAGCATTGTGGAGGTGTTTCCAGGGCTAAACCAGGTGGCGATCGCCCTGATAACCACGCTCTTGGTCGCTATTCTGGCGATCACCTCCGCTAGCCTTGCCATCCGCACCCAGTACGTCATCATGGGGGCGATCGTCCTATCCCTCATTTCGTTGTTTTTCGGGTCATCTCTTCCTGAGGTGGAGCCACAGATGCTCAGCATTCCCGATACGGAAGAATCTTTTTGGGGCGTGTTCGCTGTGTTTTTCCCAGCAGTAACGGGCATCATGGCAGGGGTCAATATGTCTGGCGATCTCAAAGACCCCACTCGCTCGTTGCCGGGGGGGACATTAGCCGCAGTGGGGGTCGGGTATGTCATCTATATGATCCTGCCGCTGGTTCTGGCGTTCCGGGTAGACACAGATACCCTTCTGTCTGAGCCACTCATCATGCAACAAATTTCATTCTGGGGGCCAGCCATCTTCCTTGGGGTCTGGGGCGCGACCCTGTCCAGTGCCATCGGCAGTATTTTAGGAGCCCCCCGTGTTTTGCAGGCTCTCGCACGGGATGGCGTATTGCCGCGATCGCTCACGATACTTGGCAGCGGCAGCGGCAAGACCGATGAACCCCGCATCGGTACGGCAGTGACTCTGTTTGTGGCGGCAGCAGCGGTCTGCGTCGGCGACCTTAACCTGATTGCCCCAGTGCTGACGATGTTTTTCCTCACCACCTACCTGGTGCTTAACATCGCAGCAGGCATTGAGGGATTTTTGCAAAGCCCGTCCTACCGTCCTACCTTTCCGGTACATTGGGGGCTGTCGCTGCTCGGAGCACTAGGCTGTATATCCGTCATGTTCTTGATCAATGCGATCGCCACGGTGATCGCAGCGGTGATCGTCTTGGGCATCTTCATCTGGCTTCAGCGGCGGGAACTGGAAGCAACCTGGGGTGACGCGCGACGGGGACTCTGGATGGCGCTGCTGCGCACAGGCATTCTTCAGCTTGACCATGAAGACGACACCAAAAACTGGCGGCCTCACATTCTCACCCTCTCCGGCTCCCCGTCGCGGCGCTGGTCACTGGTTGAACTTGCGAACGCCCTGACCCATAACCGGGGGCTAGTCACGGTGTCTAGCGTATTGCCCCACGGCTCTCGTGATATGGGTCAGCAAGCCGACATGGAAGCTACCATTCGAGAATACTTAGAGCGTCGGGGGGTTCGTGCCTTGGTGCGGTTGACAACGGCCTCCGACCCGTTTGAAGGTGCGCTTCAACTGGTTGAAACCTACGGCATTGGTCCTATCGTACCGAACACAATTTTGCTGGGCGATAGTGAAGCTCCTGAACGGCGGCAGAGCTATTGCAACCTCATTACCCAAACCAATCAGGCACGACGCAATGTGCTAATTCTTCAGGAGAATGAAGAAAAGCGGTTTGGCAGCTACCAGCGCATTGATGTGTGGTGGGGCGGGGTGCAGGGCAATGGCGGATTGATGCTGCTGCTGGCTGATTTGTTACGCAACACGATTCGATGGCGCAACGCCGATATTTTTCTAAAACTTGTGGTTCCTGACAGCGCTGCTGCCGAAGCCGCCCACGTTAACCTTGAGCAAATGGTTCAGCAGCTACGAATTTCAGTTGTCACAAAAGTTTTAGTCGCCAACGGCAGAACCTTTGATGACATTCTTCGGGAATCCTCAGCTTTTGCTGACCTTATTTTCCTTGGGATGGCATCCCCTAGCATGGTGGATGATTATCCTGCTTACTACGCAGCGCTGCAGCAGCGCACCACAAACTTGCCAACGACAATTTTTGTGCTGGCGACTGCCGACTTCGCCTTTACAGATGTGCTCGCTGAGAAATGAAAGAACAGCGCTATAGCAACACTGCCCCCTGCCGCAAAATCGTCCAGCCATCGCCTGTCCACTGGGCAACCGTGGATGGCGGAGCGATTTTGTCTCCAGTGTCGGGAGAGCCCAGGCACGTGCGGGCAAGGGTTCGCTCCAGTTCATCCAGTTCTTCCTGGGAGAGGGTCAGCACCTCCGGAAAAGACTGATTGATGGCGGCGATGGTGGTGAGCGGTGGTTCTCCTGATCGGTTGACGCTGGTGGTTGCCAGTGGCCCAGTTTGGGCAAGGATATGCCGGGCGATCGCCCGGTTGGGTACGCGGATGCCCAGGCTGGTAGGATTTTGGGGATTCATGGAAACAGGGATGCGATCGCTGGCGGGCAGCACCAAGGTTAAAGCTCCAGGCCAGTGGCGGGCAGTCACCTCTTTCCAAACCCGCTCCTCATCAGGGGTTCCTATTACATAGGGCCATAGATCCTCCGCGTCAGCTCCCATGAGAATCAGCGGTTTATCTGTACTGCGCTGCTTTGCTTCAAAAATTAGGTGAGCATGGGCTGGATTGCTTGCCAGGGCGGGCACTGTGTCGGTGGGGAAGCTAATCAGAGCATTGCCCGTCCGAGCCGCATGAATTAAATCGTTGAATGAAACGCATGCCATAATACCAATCTTTAAGCCAGTGTTTTAAAGACGCCTACGATGCCAGGACTCACGCCAGTCCCGATTAGGAATGGTTTTAAGGAGTGGCGGGAGTACGGCTACGACTCAACCATTAGCGCCAGTCCTACATGCATTACATCGTAATACCCTGGGGTTACGGCAGGCGAAACACATCGGCAAAGACAGAATTGGCGTCAGGGCGGCGACGATCGTCAGGGGAATCGTAGACCACCATCAGCGCATCGTCTTCTTCGAGGCAGGGAAACAAGGTTAACCCTTCAGCATTGTCGCTGCCCACAGTAAACGGCAAGTCAAACAGGATACGTAATGCCCCAGACTCCTGATCCCAAAGGGTATCTTTGCTGTGGCCCAGCACGTCCTTGAGTTCAAACACCTGCATGGAACCTGATATCGCCATCGTTGCCCCTGCCAGGATAATTAGATCTTCCCCTCGGAGGCACAGTTCCCGAATACCCAGGCCGTTCAAATCAACAAAGTGCTTGCGATACAGTTCTCCATTTTCTAGAGTCCTCAGAGTTAGGAATCCTGGCTCGGCCTCCTCAAGCTGCAACTCCAGGATAATCGCCCATCCCCGCAGCACTGGCCCCCGCAGACCCAGGAAGATGGTCTGACCGCAGACCGTCAAGCCCTCAATGTCCAGACCATTGTCTTTGGAAGGCAGCTTCATTTGGATGAATGGCCCCAGGTGCTCATCCTCCGCCAGGGCATCCATCAATATATTGTGGCGGTTCTCGGATTTTGCCAACATGGCAGCGTTGAGAATATCATCAGCATCATCTGACTGGGCATAGGATTTGACTAATTCCCCGTTTAAGACAGGAAACCGAGCCAGCAGATAGCGATTATCATCCTTGCTAATCTCCGTTAGCCGCTGGATGTCTTTTTTGACTTTCTTGCCCTTGGGCTTCTTGCGCTTGAAGCTGTGGGAGCCGATAACCCAGAGGTAGCCTTGGGAGTAATCCAGTCCTTCAATGTCAATCTCAGAGTCCGGATCAAACAACTCGACAAAGTCTTGGGTATTGAAAGGCGTATGGGCACCGTAAACGTTGATATCGATAGGCTTTAGCCGCTCAATGGTGGTTAGCTCGTCTGCTCCTACCCAGAGACTGCCATCGGGGGTGCGGGCGATCGCCGACAACTCCCCCAGTAGGTCATCGGAGTCACTCTCAAACTTCAGCAATACACGGGTGAGAAGAAATCCGTCGGTCACTTGGTAGCTCATTGGCGATCGCCCCTTTTGATGAATTCAGTCCGTACCATGCACATGAAACTCGCCAGGAACGAGCATGCAATCATTTAGACCCCATAGGGTAGAGCGGCATGATACCGCTGCCCTGCCCTAACAGCGCTGAATTTAGGCACCTAATGTCGTGCTTCATCTTAACTGAATGTTGCAGGTCGTGAAACTTACACGACTTTGGCACTTCCATGCCAGCAATTCTCATTTTAGGAAGCTTCGCGCCCTACAGGCGCTCACTGGTACAAATTTAGGGAGCAAAAAGGTCGCCTCAGGCGACCTTTTTGCTCCCTAAATTTCCATAATGAGAATTGCTGTTTCCATGCTCCAAACCTAGCGTTTCATCACAATTTCTCCTAGAATCTACGGGTGTTATTTCCGGCCAACTCCTTATCTGGAGAAGAGATTAAGTGTTTATGCCGGTTTCTTTGCATAACCTTTAAGCCCACTTTATTGTTGCTTGATGGCATGACAGTTAACTTAGTTGCAGTGACGGCTAAGAAAGACTGAATCCGATATACAGAAACTAACCTTCTATACCGAACCTTCTATACGAAACTGGCTCACTTATTATGAAGAGCCTCTACCGATTGCATGAAGGTCAACCTATGGCCTCTGTGGTCTTGACAGCAACACTCCCGGCGATAAGCTGGGATTTTTTTTTGGAAATTTTTTCAGGAACATCTGAAGTCACGATTTGGCAAAGTTCTCAAATTCACAACGAAAAAATAAGAGTTTGGGGCGCGCTCAGCGCGCCCCAAACTCTTATTTTTTCGTGAAACTTGCCAAGTCGTGTCCAAGTCGTGTTTGTGGGTGGTAGCGGGCACAGCCCGCCACTGCCCACAACAGGGCGTAAGTTCTATTAAGACAAGTGCCCTTGCCCCAAGTTCTGCTCGCTGCTGCACAATAGAACAGGAAGCCGTTGATTTGGGGCGATCGCCCCCTGAGAGATAGCATGTCAACTCCCATTCTTGTTGTTCAATCCCTGAAAAAAGACTTTGGCATTAAAGAAATTCTGCGGGATGCCACCTTCAGCATCGGCTCCGACGACAAAATTGGACTGATTGGCACCAATGGCTCTGGCAAATCAACCCTGCTGAAAATGTTGGCGGGGTTGGAGCCTCCTGATGGCGGTACATTCCAGCTCAATACCAGTGCCCGCACGGTCTATCTGCCCCAGCAGCCGGAAATGGAGGATGACCATACGGTCCTGGAACAAATCTTCGCTGATGCCGGAGAGCAGATGGCGTTGGTGCGGGAATATGAGGAGTTGTCTCACAAAATGGCGATCGCCCAGGGTGACGACCTTGAGCGGCTGATGAACCGCATGGCGGACATTACCGAGCAGATGGACGCGGCCGGAGCCTGGGAACTGGAGACTAACGCCAAGATCATCCTCTCGAAACTGGGCATTGATGACTTTGATGCGCGAGTGGGTGACCTGTCAGGAGGTTACCGCAAACGCATTGCCCTGGCCTCGGCCCTGCTGTCTGCCCCCGACGCTCTGCTGATGGACGAGCCAACCAACCACCTGGATGCTGAGTCCGTCGAATGGTTGCAGAGCTATTTGAGCGGATTCCGGGGAGCACTGCTGCTCATCACCCACGACCGCTACTTTCTGGACAAGGTGACGAACCGGATTCTGGAAATCGACCGGGGCGATCTCTACGCCTACGATGGCAACTACAGCTACTTCCTCCAGAAAAAGGCAGAACAAGAGGAAACGGCGGTCAGCCAGCAACGGAAGCACGCTGGCGTGTTGCGGCGGGAACTGGAATGGCTGAAGCGGGGGCCAAAGGCACGGAGCACCAAGCAAAAAGCCCGTATCGACCGCATCCACGACATGCAGGATCGGGAATTCAAGGAGTCCATTGGCAAGGTAGAGATTTCTGCTCCAGGCCGCCGCATTGGCAAGAAGGTGATCGAACTGGAAAACGTGACCAAGGGGTATGGCGATCGCACCCTCATCCACGACTTCACCTATGACTTTAGCCCCGAGGATCGAATCGGCATTATCGGCGGCAACGGGGTCGGCAAATCTACCCTGATGGACATCATCACCGGGCGAGTCGAGCCGGATTCTGGCAGGGTAGACATCGGCACCACCATCCACATCGGCTACTTCGACCAGCACTCTGAACACCTGCTCGACGCCATGAGCGAAAACCAGCGGGTCATTGACTACATCAAAGAAGTGGGCAGCTACGTGCAGACCGCCGACGGGGGACAGATCAGTGCTTCCCAACTGTTAGAGCGGTTTCTTTTTACGCCTAACCAGCAGTATGTGCCCATCCACAAACTATCCGGCGGTGAGCGGCGGCGGCTTTACCTGCTGCGGGTGCTGATGAGCGCGCCCAATGTGTTGATCCTTGACGAGCCAACCAATGATCTCGACGTACAAACACTCTCTGTCCTGGAAGAATACCTAGAGGATTTTAACGGCTGCGTCATTACTGTGTCCCATGATCGCTACTTCCTTGACCGCGTAGTTGAGTGCATCTTTTCCTTTGAGGGTAAGGGCATCGTGCGACAATACCCAGGCAACTATTCGCTTTACCTGGATGTTAAGCACGCTGAAGAAGCTGAAGAAAAAGAAGCAGCCATTCAAAGAGAAAAGACCCAGAAAGGGAAGCGGGAAGCGGCAGCGCCTATCGCATCACAATCATTACCCCACTCCAACACCTCGGCCTCTCGTCCTCGCAAGCTTTCCTACAAGGAGA
Source organism: uncultured bacterium (assembly GCA_964465285.1). GTDB lineage: Bacteria > Cyanobacteriota > Cyanobacteriia > CAKZMO01 > CAKZMO01 > JBCCWF01. The sequence goes on along the minus strand of CAYXJG010000127.1, from coordinate 860 downwards.
AGCGAGAATTGGACCTGCTTGAAGGTAAGATACCTCAGCTGGAGGCAGAGAAGGAAAAGATCGAAAAAACGCTCTACGGTAGCGCCCCATCCGGTTACACAGAGGTGCAGCAACTCTCTGAACGCTTAGCAGAACTGGAGCATGAAATTAATACCTCAACCGAGCGCTGGCTGGAGTTGGCAGAGATTGCGTCTTGATGGTGATTATCGGCGATCGCCAGGGCCATTTCATTCTCAAGGGGGCCTAAACACGACTTGGCAGGTTTCACGCAAAAATAGGGGTTTGGCGCGTGCTCCGCGCACCAAACCCCTATTTTTGCGTTGTGAATTTGAGAACTTTGCCAAGTCGTGTTACTAATGATCGATTACTAAGGATCAATAATTTTGTACAATAGGAGGCCGTGCTTAAATTGTATTTAATTAGAATGCCAACCCAGTTCAATGAGGTAAAGAATGGCAAAGCGCCGTAACTTAAAAAAAGAGAAGGCTCTCCGGAACCAAGCCTACGCTAGAAAATTTCGTAAGCGGTCTAACTCCCGTTTTAGCCGTCGCCGCTCCTACAACAACGACCAGTCAAACAATGACCAAAATACCGAAGAAGGGACTGAAAACCAGGGAGCAGCAGACTCTTAGTGTGTAGCACGGTTCAGCCTTGCAAAGCTGGTCGATGCGGATATACTCTTCAAACACTAAAATCTCTAGGGAGAGGGGCGGCAGGTACCATCCGCCGCCCCTCTCCCTGAGGAATTTAAGCTTCACACGACTTGGCAAGTTTCACGCAAAAACAGGGGTTTGGCGCGTGCTCCGCGCGCCCCAAACCCCTGTTTTTGCGTTGTGAATTTGAGAACTTTGCCAGGTCGT
>CAYXJG010000126.1:1781-12592 GCA_964465285.1 uncultured bacterium | reverse complement strand
ACTACACATGACTTGGCAAAGTTCTCAAATTCACAGCGCAAGAATAAGGGTTTGGAGCGCGCGGAGCGCGCTCCAAACCCTTATTCTTGTGTGAAACTTGCCAAGTCTTAACGACAGATGGCTAACCTGTAACCTATGCCAACGATAGGTTTGCTAATCCAAAATCGAAAATCAAAAATTGCCATCACTCGCCAATAAGCGAGGTGGACATTGAGAAGTTAAGGGCGATCGCCTAACCCATCTGCTGCTCATGCAAATATACAATCATCTAAATTCTTTTCTATAAAGCGTTTTCAGACACATCAGAAAATTTTTGGACTAAATTTGGACTAATTTTCAAGTAATTCCTGACCATGATGACAAGCTGAAGCGGCGATCGCGTTACGTGATGAGTATTTCTACTTATTCCAGCGCTGTAGATATTCCGGCGCTGTAGATAAGAGTTAAGAAACCTCCTTATTTTTAGACCTGACAGACCATCTTGCTCCGGACTCTCAATCATCTCACTTTGAGATTTAGTGCTTTATAAATAGACCTAAAATGAATATTTTAGTCTCATAATAAGACTAAAATGCAGGTCGATATAAGGCGGTGTGCAAACTGGTTAAGCACACCCAAATTTATTGAGTGGCGGCGCAGAGCGCCGCCACTCAATAAACTGTGCTGAATGCGCTTGCACAGGGCTATAAAAATGAGACACGACTTGGCAAAGTTCTCAAATTCACAACGCAAAAATAGGAGTTTGAGGCACGTTCCCGCACCCCAAGCCTCTATTTTTGCGTGAAACTTACCAAATCTTGAATGAGACTCATTTGCTTAATATAAGTCTTAAATCAATACTTTTAGTCTTATTATGAGATAAGCGAATGACATAATTTACTTAGGGGATCTAGAGCTACGTAAAGATACCGGAAGAGAGGAGCGGTTTATGCGCCCCAAAACGTTACACTCAGGCACAGCAGCAGTGATTCCCATGCGCACCTCCTGTAAGATTTTAGGTGCCTTTCTTCGGCTATTATTGTCAACGATGGGAGTGACCAACCTACAGGTGCAGATCATACCTGTAGGTAACAGTCAACCCTAATTGACTGACAAAATTTAAAAGCCCTCACCCCAAACCCCTCTCCCAGATTGGGAGAGGGGCTTTGAGAGCCTTGTTGCCTTCTTGCTCCCCTTGCGGGAGTAGACTGGAGGGCGTGCGAAGCAGGGGTTGGGGGGATGAGGGAAAAAGTTTTATCAGTCAACCAGCAGTCAACCTCAGAAGATCTGTTGCAGGTGAAATCATCCTTAGCCCCTCTATGCTGACTTCTACCAGAGAGCTTTTAGAGAAAGCTCAAATGTACTCCTACGCGGTAGGAGCTTTCAATTTATATAACCTCGAAGGCGTTAAAGCCGTAGTCAACGCAGCTGAGGCTGACCATAGCCCTGCTATCATCCAAATTTTGCCTCATATTCTCAAGTATGGAGGGCGTCCCTTAATTGCGCTTTTTCTCGAAGCAGCAGACTCAGCAAAAGTTCCCATGTCCGTGCATCTCGATCACTGTGAAGAAGCTGACGTGATTGAAGCGGCTCTGGACGCAGGAATTCAATCGGTTTTGGCAGATGGGTCTAAGTTTTCCTATGAAGAAAACCTTGTTTTTACCCGTGAGATGACTGCCCTAGCCCATGCCAAAGGGGCAACGGTAGAGGCAGAAATTGGCAGAATCAGCGGCACCGAAGACGGTATGACCGTTGCTGAAAAAGAAGCCAAAATGACTGACCCCGATCAGGCTAAAGAATTCGTGACAGCATCAGGGGTAGATTTTCTTGCCGTTACCATTGGCAACGTTCATGGTCAGTATCACAGTGAACCCCGGCTCGACTTCGATCGCTTGGCCAGGGTTCGTCAGAACGTCCCGGTTCCGCTAGTGCTGCACGGCGCTTCTGGTTTACCCGCTTTGATGATCCAGAAGTCTATTGAATTGGGAGTCTGCAAGTTTAACGTCAACACCGAAGTCCGACAAAAATACCTTCAGTTTTGGCGAGAGTATGGCAAAGCAGACTCTAAGGTTGACCTCCTGGATTGTCAGAAGGTGGCAACAGGGGCAATGCAAGAAATTATTGCGCAGAAAATCAGGCTATTTGGGAGTGCCGGCAAAGCCTAGCATGGGCCCATCCATCATCACCTCAATGCGGTCACTTTTCTTTTCAGCAGGCAAGGGAGGCGATCGCCACGCCTTACACCAGGCCAGCCAAAACTTTCCTATGGACACTGTCTATCAATGTCGTGCTGAATATCTGCCCGACAGGAGTCTACATCCTACACATTAACCTGCATCCGTTTCGCCTTTAGCAAGGCGATCGCGTGCCTTTTTTGCCCGCTCTTCAGCCTCAGCCATAACCTTGGGCATGTCCTCCAACATTTCGCCAGGGTTATTTTCCAAAACTTTCGTAGACAAAGCAACCCGTCGGCGCACTTCATCCAGGTCAATAATCATCGCTTTCACCGCCTGCCCAGGCTCAAACAGTGTTGTAAGCGACGACACATAATTCTTACTGATTTGATTGATATGCAACAATCCCGTCACGCCATCAAAATCAATGAATACACCAAACGGCTTGATGCCAGATATTTTGCCCGACACTAGTTGCCCGACTTCAAGCTCGCCTAAACTGGCAGCTTGCTTCGCAAGCCGCTGAGACAATACAAGCCGACGCCGCTCTGAATCAACTTCCAACAGACTGACGGTGACAATTTTTCCGACTAATAGGTCAGCTTCATCCCGAGCAATAAGGTGCGATCGCGGGATAAAACCCCGCAGCCCCTGAGCATCCACTGTGACCCCACCTTTATTGACGCCTCCGACTCGCACATCAATGGTTTCACCACTGTCCTGCATGGCTGCAAAACGTTCCCATAGCTGACGAATCTCAAGCTGACGAATAGAAAGCGTAACCTGCCCTTCTGCATTCTGCTCCCGAATAATCAGAAACTCATGCTCTTCCCCAACGGGTAGAACATCTTCAAGGTTGGAAACACGCTTCAGTGCTGCTTCGTCGGCAGGCAAAAAAGCAGATGCCTTACCGCCAATATCAACATAGACCCCATCGCTGTCATGGCTATGCACTATACCTTTCACGACATCGCCTCGCTGAAACGAATAGTCGTGCTGTTCGAGTGCTTTTTCAAAATCTTCAGACGAAAAAGACAAACCAGCCTCCTGGAAACAGATATTCACCTAGATCTGCCAGTATCGTTTGGCTCCAGAGTTAACTATTAAGAGAGTTAAACTATAGCCCAGGCAAGTCTAGCCAATCCAGTGTTCCCACTATAATCAATTCCCGTGTATTTCTTCCATTAATTGTTTGCGAACGTTTGCGAACAGGGACTCAGTCACAGTTCTGCAACCATTCACCACCCTGTTGTGCCTCTGTCGCATTAGTTGCTCGTCGAGACATATGCTGATGTAACCATTTGCGATAATTTTGTGGCAAGCCTTGATTCTAGTGAATCTTTGGCTGATGATTCCTTAGAAACGGAAATTAAATGATTTGAACCACTTTTCTTAAGTCGGCGCGGTATCGCCGTGCTGCTCTAAAAAAGTGGACTCCATTTAGTCTTTGTTTCTAACACACTGAACCGTATCACGTATCAGAAAACATGACTTGGCAAAGTTCTCAAATTCACAACGCAAAAATAGGGGTTTGGCCTGAAACCTGCCAAGTCGTGTCAGAAAAACCAGTTGGGGAATTTTCGATAGGAACTGTTCACACTGAACACACACAGGGAGAAACTGCATGAGTTTTCGTATGGATCGCCGTGCCTACGCTGAGACCTATGGCCCCACCGTGGGCGATCGCCTCCGGCTGGCAGACACCGAGTTGATTATCGAAGTCGAACAAGACTACACCACCTACGGCGATGAGGTGAAATTTGGCGGTGGCAAGGTGATCCGAGACGGCATGGGGCAGTCTCCTATATCAAGGGCGGATGGTGCAGTAGATATGGTCATCACCAACGCCCTGATTCTAGATTGGTGGGGCATCATCAAAGCAGACATCGGCATTAAGGACGGCCAAATTCACAAAATTGGGAAAGCGGGCAACCCCTACATTCAGGACGATGTGACCATCATCATCGGCCCCAGTACGGAAGCGGTAGCAGGGGAAGGAATGATTCTCACGGCAGGGGGCATCGACGCCCACATTCACTTCGTCTGTCCCCAGCAAATCGAAACGGCGATCGCCTCAGGCATCACCACCATGATCGGAGGCGGCACCGGCCCCGCCACGGGCACCAACGCCACCACCTGCACCCCCGGTTCCTGGAATATTCATCGGATGCTGCAAGCCGCCGACGCTTTCCCCCTCAACTTTGGGTTCTTCGGCAAAGGCAACAGTGCCCAAGCCCAGGGACTCGACGAACAGGTTAAGGCCGGAGCCTTGGGACTGAAACTCCACGAAGATTGGGGCACCACCCCCGCCGCCATCGACACCTGCTTGACCGTTGCAGATGAGTACGACATTCAAGTCGCCATCCACACCGACACCCTCAACGAGTCGGGCTTCGTGGAACACACCATCGCCGCCTTCAAGAACCGCGCCATCCACACCTATCACACCGAAGGAGCCGGGGGCGGCCACGCCCCAGACATTATCAAAGTCTGTGGGGAACCCAATGTGCTGCCCTCCTCCACAAATCCCACCCGCCCCTACACAATCAACACCCTGGAAGAACACCTAGACATGCTGATGGTGTGCCACCACCTGAGCCGCAGCATTCCCGAAGACGTAGCTTTTGCTGAATCTCGCATCCGGCGAGAAACCATCGCCGCCGAAGACATCCTGCACGACCTGGGAGCCTTCAGCATGATTGCCTCCGACTCTCAGGCAATGGGGCGAGTGGGCGAAGTGATTATCCGCACCTGGCAGACCGCCCACAAGATGAAGGTGCAGCGGGGGGCACTGTCCGAAGATTCTGACCGCAACGACAACACCCGCGCCAAGCGCTACGTCGCGAAATACACCATCAACTCTGCCATCACCCACGGCATCTCGGACTACCTTGGATCTGTAGAAGAAGGGAAGCTGGCAGACCTGTGCCTCTGGAAACCTGCCATGTTTGGAGTGAAGCCAGAACTTGTGATCAAAGGAGGGACGATCGCCTGGGCACAGATGGGCGACCCCAATGCCAGCATCCCTACCCCCCAACCCATTCACATGCGCCCCATGTTTGGAAACTATGGAGGGGCGATCGCCGCCACCTCCCTCACCTTTGTCTCCCAGGCATCCGTAGACGCAGGCATTCGAGACACCATCGGCCTCCAGAAACCCGTTGCCCCCGTGAAAAATACCCGTCAACTCACCAAAGCCGACATGAAGCTTAACGCCTATCAGCCCACCATCGAAGTTGACCCCGAAACCTACGAAGTCCGAGCTGATGGCGAACTCCTTACCTGCGAACCCGCCACCGCGTTGCCCATGGCGCAGCGCTATTTTCTGTTCTAAGCATCACTCCACGCCTTTACACAAAAAACAGATCAAACAGGCTTACACAGCACTATATTTTGCGGATGGAAGAATGGCTCATCGACCGCTTCATCACAGGATGACATTGGGCATTACGCTAAGCGTTGGCGTCTGTTTGTCTGCGATCGCCACCCTATTTGTTCACCACTGGAATCAGTCACAGCAGTACGACCGATTTCAGCAGCAGCTTGAGAACTTGACCATTGCCTTACAGCGCAGTCTCAATCGATACACCACAGTGTTGACCTTTTTGAACGATCACTACCGAGTCAATCAAGGCCGTGTTCAGCGCCAAGGGTTTGAACGTTTTGTCGCGCGATCGCTCAGCACCTATCCCGGCATTCAAGCACTAGAGTGGGTGCCGCTGATTCGCCAGGTCGATAGGCAGAGCTACGAACAGGCCATCCAAGCAGACGGCTACCCCAACTTCCGCATTACAGAGCTAGCCGATGATAATCAACTGATTCCCGCAGGCGATCGCCCCGTGTATCTTCCCGTTACCTACCTTGCGCCCTTTGATAGTAATGAAGCCGCATTCGGATTCGATTTGTATTCCAGTGATGCGCGGGCAGCGGCGCTCGACCCCGCACGAGACAGCGGCCAGCTTCGAGCGACAGGCCGCATTCGGCTGGTTCAAGAACAGCGTGACCAGTATGGCTTCTTAGTGATCCTCCCTCTTTATCAGTCCGCCTCAGCACCAACAACAATAGAAGCTCGCCGTGCCCAGTTTAATGGGACGCTGCTAGGGGTGTTTCGAGTCTCCGATGTTGTAGAAGAGGCACTTCAAGACCTGAGCTATGCTGTTGATTTTGTACTCTATGACCACAGTGCCCCAGTGAAGGAACAATTCCTGGGACGCTATGATGCAATAGCAAAAATCGTGAGAGCCTCAGCCATAGCAGGAGAAGATTCCTCTCGATACGCGCAACCCGACTCCCGCCTCTGTCCAACACTAAACGACTGTACCCGCTCCCTCGAAATTGCTCAGCGGGAGTGGTTGATTCATTTTTCACCCGCTGAAACCTACCGCATAAGCGCGCCCTATGGCACTTGGGCAACCCTACTGGCAGGGCTTCTCGTGACGGGCAGCTTGACGTTGTTGCTTTACAATATCCAGACAGAACTGGCCCAAACTCAGGCGCTAAATGACTTAAAACAGCGATTTTTTTCAATGGCATCCCATGAACTACGCACTCCACTCAGCACAATCCTGCTCTCAGTAGAATCCCTTCAAACCCATAGAAATAACCTTTCAGATACTCAAACCGAGGCTGCGCTCCAACGGATTCATCTCACCACCCAACAAATGAGCCAGCAGGTGGTTGATTTATTGACCCTGAGCCGTGTAGAAGCAGGACAGCAGGACATCGCCCCAGAATTGCTGGCAGTAATCCCATTTTTCAAGTCAATAATCGATGACCTGCAAATGGGAATCACCCAGAGAATTCACCTCACAACACCAGGGCAAGATATCCAAGCCTTCTGGGATAAAAAGCTGGTGCGATCGCTCCTCAACAATCTTCTATCCAACGCAGCAAAGTATTCTCCGCCGGACTCGCCAATTAAGCTCTTTCTTAGCTGTGATAGTCATGCGGCAACGATCCAAGTAAGCGATCGCGGTATCGGCATCTTCGACACTGATCGCCATCGTATTCAACACCCATTTCAGCGGGGGCGCAACGTAGGAAATATTGCTGGAACGGGATTAGGACTAGCGATTGTCAAAACTTGCGTCGAGTTACATCAAGGCGAATGGCATATCGACAGTACAGAAGGACAGGGCACCACCGTAACCGTGACGCTACCCCTTGAGTAAATACCAACTATAGCCATGTGCAAGCAGAACTTTGTTACTCGCGGCTACCAGGGATAACCATATTGAGTATCAGGGCGACCATGCCACCCGTAGCGATCCCTGATGAGAAGACGCTTCGGATAAGGTAGGGCGTATTTTCCAATACGTCAGGGACAAATGAAACACCCATGCCAAGCCCTAGAGACACAATCAAAATCAGTGTGTTACGACGACTAAGATTAACGCCATGCAAGATCTTAATACCTGCAGCAACCACAGAGCTAAACATGAGTAAGGTCGCCCCACCCAACACAGGCTGAGGCATTGCTTGAAACAATCCTCCAATAATGGGGAAGAGACCCAATAAAAACAGGATACCTGCAATGAAATAGCCGATGTATCGACTGCCGACGCCTGTAAGCTGAATAACACCGTTGTTTTGGCTAAACGTGGTGTTTGGGAAAGTATTGAAGCAAGCCGCAATGAACGAATTCACCCCATCTCCCAAGATTCCGCCTTTTACCCGCTTCACATAGGTTGCCCCTTCAATGGGTTCACCCACCAGCATTGAGGTCGCGGTCAAATCACCGATGGATTCAATAGTTGTAATGATATAGAGGAACGCAAGAGGAATAAAGCCCGCAAAGCCGAAATCAAAGCCGTACCGAAATGGAACTGGAACCGTCACATAAGATAATTGGCTAAGGCCGCTGAAATCCAACATACCCAATGGGAGCGCCACCAGATAGCCGACAACCAGACCAATCAAAATCGCAGACATGCGCAGAAACGAACTTCTTGTGCAGTTAAGAACAACGATGATTGTCAGCACCAATAGCGACACGATTAGATTCTGAGGCGTGGCGAAGGTGCCATCGGCGATCGCCCCACTTCCTCCCCCCATAGCCGTAATCGCAACACGAATCAGGCTCAGGCCAATCATCACCACTACGATGCCGCTTACGAGGGGCGTCATGACCTTCTTCAGCGGCTCAACAAAGAAGCTGAGAATAATCTCCACAAATGCGCCCAGCATACAAATCGTGAGTAAGTAGGCTAGTGTTTGAGTTGGCGATCGCCCTTCTGCTACGGCGGCTGTTCCTACTGTAACGAGGGTGCCGACAAAGGCAAAGCTCGTCCCCTGGATACTCAGCAGACCCGACCCAATCGGCCCGACCCGGTGAATTTGAATGAACGTGGCGATACCTGAAATAAACAGCGACATGCTAATCAGAAAGCTGATGTCTGCAGCTTCCAAGCCGATACTGTTGCCCACAACAATGGCCGGAGCAATGATGTTTACAAATGCCGCCAACACATGTTGCAATGCAGCGGCAATCGTATCTCTCAAAGGCGGCTTAGCATTCAAGCCATAAATCATATCCGGTGCTTTTGGCTCTGACAGATCAGGAGTAGAGTCTACCAATTCACCTGACCCAGCAACCGTCTCTAATTGCAATTGATCATCATGTTTCATAGAAGTTTACCTCTTTTCGACGCTCAGAAAGTAGGCCATTCAACCTCAGAACACCGTGTGAACCGACGATGTCAGTTGACTTGAATGAGCTTGAGTCCGCTATTTCCTAAAACACGCAATCTACGCTAAAATTGCATCAACCGCTACAGAATTTCCCAGGCATGTTTCATACTTGCAGTTTGCAGCCTTGAAAAGCACAGGGCAAAGAATGCAGGAAATGACTCAGTTGCAATATTTGTTTTAGGACGTTGGATTTTAGGTTACAGAGTAAACATGCAAATTTTCAGGATAAGTTTGTAGAGAAATCGTGGAGAATGTTATCTTCTCATCACATAAATGGTGAAGCGATGTCGAGTAAGTACCGATAAGGGACTTGCAAGAAAATAAAGTACCCGGAAAAGAGCAGCGAGCTGCGCCCGCCGCTCTTTTCTTCCGGTATCTTTTTTAGCCACAGATCCCTAAGTACCAATGCAGAGTTAATGACAACTAATTCTCCTGAAAACATATCTTGGGTCCACCCAACAAAACAAAATGAATCAATTTGCAAAAGTTGGGATGCTCCCCATATCCTGCTAGTGCCTTCAAGGAAATCTAGCGTTCTGGGATGCCACACAAAAACCCTCGAACGTGCTTAACCAGTCTGCACACCGCTGTCAGTAAATAATTTGCATGGCTACTGATTCAATCTTTGCTCTTTAAGTACGGCTACATATCCAGAGATTTCAGGCGATAGCCTACCCCATGAACCGTTTCAATAAAATTCTTAGGGGCTCCGGCTGCTTTCAGCTTCGCTCGCAAATTTTTGATGTAGCTTTTAATAGTGTCTGTTTCTGGGGTTTCCTGAGGTAGCCAGATTTGCTCGATGATGGCCGTATGGCTTAACACCCGTTTTCCGTAGCGGAGGAGTGCTTCCATTAAGGCAAATTCTTTTGGAGTCAGACGAATGGGCGATCGCCCATAGAACACCTCATAACTCTCAGGATGAAGCTGTAACTCTCCCCACGTCAACACAGGGGCAGAACTAGCCTGTCCTCGGCGCAGGAGCGCACGAATTTGGGCGAGCAGCTCTTGCAAATTGAAGGGCTTGACCATATACGCATCGGCACCAGAGTCGAGACCAATAACTTTATCCAGGCTAGTATCCCGTGCTGTCAGCATCAGCACAGGAATCAAATAGCCGTGGTTCCGCATTCGTTGGCACAGCTTGACACCGTCTAATTTGGGTAATGTGACATCAAGCAGCATCAAGTCATAGGTCAGTGAGTTCACCCGCTCCCACGCTGATTCTCCATCACTCACCGAGTCAACAGTATATCGTTGCGCAGTAAGCGCTTCAGCCAGCGATTCTGATAATCGAACATCATCTTCTACAAGTAAGATGTGCATGGTCTGCTCAGACTCTATTGACGTAATTCTTGTAGCACAATAAGTAGGTTGTCACAATTAAATATAAAAACCATAAACCCTATGCTGCCCGCGCAGCAGGCAGCATAGGGTTTTTTAGTTGGTTTTTAATGATGCCGAGGTACTTAGCATTCTCATTCTTGTCGGCTGTGCTCTGTTCGCGATGTATTTTACTATTCTTGCTAAGCAGGTGAGCCTCGTAAAACCCTGCGCGGCCAGCTCAGGGTTTTACATCTGATTTTTAATTGTCTAAGCTACTTGCACTGCTGTCGGCTAATGCTCTGCAAATACTCGAAATTTCTGGGGTGCCATAGCGATCCAATTTGAGTTCTGAAGATGGTGCGGGCTCAGATCACATCATTTTCAGAATAGTTTTTGACACGACTTGGCAAGTTTCACACAGAGATAGGAGTTTGGCGCGCGCGGAGCGCGCGTCAAACCCCTATCTCTGTGTTGTGAATTTGAGAACTTCGCCAAGTCGTGTTTTTGACGTACTCCTCAAGGCAGGAAGTTTTCCCAAGGATAGAATCCAGAATCTAGGAGTGAGCTCCCTCCTGAATTCTGCCTCCTGAATTCTGCCTCCTGAATTCTGCCTCCTGAATTCTGCCTCCTGAATTCTGCCTCCTG
>CAYXJG010000126.1:0-1681 GCA_964465285.1 uncultured bacterium | reverse complement strand
AATTCTGCCTCCTGAATTCTGCCTCCTGAATTCTGCCTCCTGAATTCTGCCTCCTAGATTCTGCCTCCTGAATTCTGCCTCCTGAATTCTGCCTCCTGAATTCTGCCTCCTGAATTCTGCCTCCTTGTCTATCCAGGATTTCCCAGCTTAAACTACAAGCCTAATTTTTCAGGAATCAAGTAGGATTCCGATATGATGTTAGTCTTTGTAGGCGGTTAATAAGAAGTTCGTAGAAGCCTTCCGCGTCAACGGTTTGAATGGCGGTGGCATTTGCTGGTTTCCCAGATGCGCCCCAAATGTCCACAATCGTTTGTCCCAGGGCATAGGGACTAACGGTTTCAATAGCAACATGGCAGAGCGTGCCGTCATACAGGTTGGGATGGAGCAGGTAAGCAATGACGTTGGGATCGTGCAGTGGCCCACCTGGCATATGATAGCGATCGCTGTCTACCTGCCCGTAAAACGCTAGCAAATCCGCTGCGGCATGGGCGACGGGAGTGGCGATCGCCCGAATCTTTGCCAGCCGCTCCGGCGTAGTGATCACCTGATGGGTCACGTCCAGGCTCAGAAGAGTGATAGGAATACCGCTGTTGAACACCACCGATGCTGCATGGGGATCGACATACATATTAAATTCCGCTGCTGGGGTAATGTTGCCGTGGGTAATCGCTCCTCCCATCATCACAATGTCCTGAATTTTTCCAGCAATAGACGGAGACTGGATGAGAGCGATCGCCACATTCGTCAACGGTCCCAGAGTTGCGAGGGTAATGGGTTCAGAGGCTCTCTCCAGGGCACGAACGAGGAAAGAAACAGCATGTTCGGGCTGGAGGGTCAGGGTTGGTTCGGGCAAGGCCACACCATCGAGTCCTGTTTTGCCGTGGATATCTTCAGCCGTGTGCAAGGGTTGCAGCAAGGGACGGGGACACCCCCCATAAACAGGAATGTCTAATCGGTTTGCCAGCTCACAGATTTTACGGGCATTGCTGTGAGTCAGCGCCAGCGGCACATTTCCCGCAACAGTAGTAATGCCCAGAATCTCTAGTTCCGGGGAGGCAAAGGCCAGCAAGAGGGCGATCGCATCATCTACCCCTGGATCGCAGTCGATAATGATTGGTCGTCGATTCATTTCCGTAGATGTCATTCCCGCAACTTGTGATTCCTACAGTCGTGATTCCTACAGTCGTGATTCCTACAGTCGTGATTCCTACAGTCGTGATTCCTACAGTCGTAATTCCTACAGTCGTAATCCCTGCAACCGTGATTCCTGCAACCGTCACCTGATCAACACGACTTGGCGCGTTTCACGCAGAAATGAAGACTCATGCATTCTTGCAGGAAGGGCGAACGTGTCTTATCGCGGCTCTTCTAGGGAGTTTATGAGTTGTATTTTCACGCAAGTCACTGATGCCCTGGCAAGGTATAACAAGATGTGGCAAAGATGCTCACTGACACACGATTCGCAAGTTCCGAGCGTGAACCTGTAGTATTAAGTTAACGTACCATTTTGAGAATACATTGCCCCTTGTGATTCTGTACGATTCTGCTTGAATGGAAAACGTAAACGAGCAAGTTGGTCCGATGGCGTTTCTAATTCCTGCTCTGAAGCTCAAGGCGCGATTAAACTAAGAGGATGTTTGAGAAGTCCTCAGTGCTACTTCAGATCCCCCCTTGCCCCCCT
>CAYXJG010000125.1:0-12807 GCA_964465285.1 uncultured bacterium | reverse complement strand
AGGGGAGTGGGGAGTGGGGAGTTAGGGATGGGGGGGGAGGAGGGGGGAAATCAGTCAATATAGCTCTCACGCCTTCACAATCGCTAGCGATCGAGAAAGGGAAAGATAAACGAAATGGGCGATCGCCGATCCACGGTCACCCGCGCGGTCACGGTCTTGCCAGGGGGAATCATCATTTCAGCACTGCTGGGAGAAGACATCTCCAAGCCGCTCATGGTGGAGTCATCCCGGTTCAGGTCAGCGATGACCTCGCTCAGGGTGTCTTGCAGAGGTGACTCTCCGGCTTCTTTAACCTGACGAATATCCTCCAGGGTTTGAAAGGGGGATTCTGCAACAGATTTGACTTGACCTTGAATGCCTCCGGTTTCTTCTGAAACACCTGAGGGAAGCAGCAAAATGTCCATACCAGGCCGGATGCGATCGCCATCTGCTTTTTCAAAGTAAGTCACACCAACCAGTTCCCCTGAACCGTCGGAATCTTCGACTAGCAGCCCCTGCCCAGACACCGTGATGGGAATTCGCCCGACTACGCTCCAAATTAACCCGGCAACTATTAGCAACCCTAAGGTTCCCAGGGGAATCCAACTTTTGGGCGTAACGATTTGCATCAACTGGTCAAGCTGTTCAGGAGAAGACAGTCGTTCCAAGGATTCCTGGCGAAACAGGGAATGACGGTCAGATTTTGGCTTAGATTGTTTAGATTCAACGGTTGAATCCGTTTTGCGGTCAGCATTCATAGTCAACCTCGTCAATCTCAAACCTTAGCAAGGGTATGGCAGTAAGCGTGTAACACGCCAGCGAGAACGATGGAGTCATGACACTCCAACTCCCAGGTAACTGAGCATCCAGTTAAACCGATTGGCTCCATTTGACATGCGCTGGAGGGCGTCGAGATCCAGTTCACCTTCAAACTTGACGTTTTCATCCATCGACTGATTCGCTGAAAGACTGGCTCCAACTCCCTGAAGCTCCATCGCCCTGAGGGACATGGTGAAGAGTTGCGGCCCTAAAATTCGGTAAAACCGGGTAGCAAAGCCTGAATCTTGCTGAAGGTGTAGATTGAATTTGGGACGAGGAATAGCAAGCACCAGAGACTCCCGCATTGCGCGAACCGTTACGGGCATGGGGCGGGCATCCAAAAAGGCGATCGCCCCGGCAATTTCCCCCTTCGAGAGCGTTGTCACTACCGACATCGTGGAGGCTGTCTGCACAGGACACTCGAAGCACAGCGCCAGTGGGTTGACCTTCCTCTCAGGTAAGGACACCGAAAACTCACCATCTAAAATGATGTAGAGAAAATCCGTAGGACGCCCTGCTTGCAGCAGGAAGCTGTCAGCAGAGTATCGTTGAACGGTTCCCGCATTCGCCAGCCAGTTTAGGTCGCTATCTCGAAGCTCGCCGAATACATCCAGCATGTCTTGGGACTTGCTCTCATTGGTAAAGCGCAGTTTTTCTGGCTGCTCAATGAGTCGTTCAATCCGATAGGACAAAATGCGGTCAACGGCGCGATAGAAGTTGGCGGCAAACTCAACATCATGCTGGAGCTTGTCGTCTAAGGTCTGATAGGGGAGGACCAGCAGGGTTGAATCCTCAACAGCCTGAAACATCAGTTTTGGGGTGATGACATTAAACAAATGAGCAACACCCATGATCTCCCCTGCTGACAATCGAGCGGTTTTGCTCGGGGACTGACTTGCATGGGTGAGTTCGGGCGCGTCAAGGGCGAGGGGAGCAATGCACCCCTCTAAAATGATGTAAATATTGGCGTTATGGGGGGCGTCTGACGACAAAAACCGGGTTCCTGCCGTGAGGTGCTGCTGACCACCCACGTCAGCCAGCCAGTCAATTTCGGCGTTCGTCAGTTCGCTCAATAAGATATCTGTCATGTCCCGTTGTCCTATCTGCGAAAATCCTAGAGAGCATTCCAATTTCGGCGGGTTGGCAGGCGCTATTGCCTACCCACCAAAATAAAAGTAATCAATGCGCAGACTTATACCCTAAAGAAATGAGCATTAAATAAAGTGATCCTAAACCAATTTTAGTAGAGTTGCGCGGCATCGCAACTCTACTAAAATTGGTTTTTACTTAATTCTTGATCCTAAGCCGGAAAGACTTAAATGAAGTTTTAAGACGCGCCGCGCCTCAGAATTTCAGCTTCAAATCTAAATCAAACCTAAGCTAGGGTGCAAAAGTGTGATGTTTCCGCAAAAAAATAGTGTTAGAATGTCTCATTTTTAACGATTGTTCCCGCTAAGCATACTATATTGAGATGAGTATCATCTGAGAAAAAGTACATTAAGTTCTAATGAATAACTCCACTGGAATTCATGCTGACTCCTTAGGATAAAAATATCGACAAAGGACAACGGTTCCTAAAGCGAATAAGGACTGTTGATTCTTGCGAGCACAATCATAACTCAACCGAGGTAAATCCATGGCAGAAGATATCAAAATCAACACTAATCCAGTTGACAATGACTTGTCTGATGAACAGCTTGAGCATGTTGCAGGTGGATTGAGCGATCGCCACCGTGAGGAGTTTGAGGCAGGTTTAGGCAACAAAGGCTTGTCTGAGCGCTTCAAAGACGAATTTGAATCAGGTCTGGGCAACAAAGGAGCTGAATCTGATCCTGACAATGTTGGACAAACATTTGAAGGGTAGTTTCCTAGCGTAATTTCTTGGCACCGTTTCCTCATAACCGTTTCCTCATAATAGATGGGAACCACTGAGCACATTCTGACAGTTGTTCTGTCAATGTTTTGCCGAAGAAATTGATCGAGAATGATGAAGTTTGTCGATTCAGATTAAGAAAAGTCTACATTTATTCTGAGTGTTCTTAATCTGACATTCATCTGACATTCATCTGACATTCATGTTCACAATATACGCTGCGTTAAGCTGTTAAAAGTAAGTCGAAAGCAAGCGTCCAAAAGCAAGCGTCCAAAAACAAGCATCCAAGGAGGAAGCAAATAATGAGTGAAGACATCAAAAAGCCTCAAACTGAAGGTGAACTCTCTGATGAGCAGCTCGAAGGTGTTGCTGGTGGTTTAAGTGGCCGCCACGAGGAAGAGTTTGAGTCTGGTCTAGGCAACAAAGGCTTGTCTGGCCGCCATGCAGAAGAATTCGAGCAAGGCTTGGGCAACAAAGGCTTGTCCGAGCGCCATGAGGAAGAGTTTAAAGAAGGCTTAGGCAATCAGTAAATTTAGATGATTCTATTCAGCCGCAGGCATTCATGCTGCACTGAATAATGTCTAAATAATCAAGAGTCTGCCAGCAGCGTAATGTGTCCGAATCCTGCCATCGGGTATTAGGGTGTCTTACAGTGCTTGGCAGGCTTTTTCTTGGCTGCCAAGCCTGCTAGGAACTTGCAAGAAAATAAAATGTAGCAATACGCACTTAGGTTAAGCCTTTGGATGAGAGTGTATCCTCCACTGCGTGGGAGATACACTCTTGAACCTAAGCCCGTAGGGCTATACCAGGAGAGGGACGGCGGGCGCAGCCCGCCGTCCCTCTCCTGCGGTATCTTGATTGAGTCGCAAATCTCTGATGGGAGTTTTGTGTTGGAGATTGGCCAGAATCATCTGGTGGTGCTAACGAGTTGGCGATACTAATGAGTAATGGGGTGGGCATTACCTCCATGGTGGGCATAGCAAAGGGATGCTGTCAGCAGAATCCAGATTAACGAGGTGTGGTTTCTTCATAGGAACACAGAACAGCAACTTTCATGCCTTTGGCGACAAGATGGGGCGATCGCCCAGCACACCCGCTCATTAGTTATTGAAGCTTAGCTATATTGAAGCTTAGTTAAGACTATTCTGGCGATCGCCGTAGGAGACTTGGATGACCCTCACACAGCATTTTCGAAGCATGACCTTTCGCCCGCAGCTGACCACCATTATCTTACTCACAATTATTACAGTGACGGGATTAATCGTTGCTGCTTGGTTTGCAGGCAACGGCACTATTACTGCAATTTTCCAGCGCCTAAACGAAATCCAGGAAAACCCGCCCATGTGGGTCATGACGCCCATGATACTGGGAAAATATTTTTTATTCTGGACGGCTAGCTTGATGGTGGTGGTGGTGGTTATCATGCGCTTGTCGCCCCAGCCGAAGCCCTGGTCGCGGGTAAGTGTCGTCAGTATTCTCAGTGTTCTGGCAATTCGCTACTTGCTGTGGCGATCGCAATCCACTCTCAACCTCAGCACGCCCCTCAACGGAGTCTTTAGCCTAGGGCTGTTTTTCCTGGAGATGCTGGTGTTTACCAACGGCATCATCCAGCTTTTTCTACTGCTGCGATCGCGCGATCGCAGCAGTCAGGCCGACCAGCTTTCCCAGGATGTCATCAGCGGCGACTTCATCCCGACGGTGGATGTGATGATTCCCACCTATAACGAGCCAGAGTTTTTGCTGCGGCGCACAGTAATGGGATGTCAGGCCATGGACTATCCCAACAAAACAATTTACTTACTGGACGATACCCGACGCCCAGATATCCGAGCTATGGCGGAGGCGTTGGGCTGTGAGTATATGACTCGCCCGGACAATCGCCACGCCAAAGCAGGCAACCTCAACCACGCCATCCCAAAAACTAATGGGGAACTCATTGTTATCTTTGATGCAGACTTTGTTCCGACTACGAACTTCCTGACTCGCACCATCGGCTTCTTCCAAGATCCCACCGTGGGATTGCTGCAAACGCCCCAGACTTACTACAACCCTGACCCCATCGCCTGGAACCTGGGGATGCAGGACGTGCTGACGCCGGAGGAAGAGGTATTCTACCGCCAGATTCAGCGGCTACGGGATGGCGTCGGGGGCGTGGTGTGTGCGGGGACATCCTTTGTGGTGCGGCGAGACGCCCTGGAAAAAGTCGGCGGATTCGTCACCGAGGCTCTGAGTGAGGATTTCTTCACGGGGATTCAAGTCGCTGCCACGGGATACCGCATTGTGTATCTCAACGAAAAGCTGAGTGCAGGACTTGCCGCAGAATCCATTTCCTCTCATGCGCTCCAGCGCATCCGCTGGGCACAGGGAACGCTCCAGTCTTTCTTTATTAAGTCCAACCCTCTCACCATCCCAGGACTCCACCCCATCCAGCGGCTAGCGTACTTCGAGGGGTTGCTGCACTGGTTCAGCAGCATTGCCAAGGTTGGATTCTTATTGATGCCCCTGGCGTACTTCTTCTTTAATGTTATTCCCATCAACGCCACAGGTCAGGAAATTTTTTACTTTTTTATTCCCTATTATCTGGTGCAGTTAATCACCTTTTCCTGGCTCAACTACCAGTCTCGGTCGGCGCTTCTGTCTGATGTCTATGCCCTGGTGCTGGCGTTCCCCCTGGCGCTGACCATTGTGCAGGTAATGATACGTCCCTTTGCAAAGGGATTCAAGGTGACGCCTAAAGGCATGGGGAGCGATCGCTACATCTTCAACTGGCAGTTGGCCTGGCCTCTGATTGGTGTCTTTATCCTGACTGCTGTGAGCCTGTGGGGAAACCTGGGCAACTGTCTTGTCATGGAAACTCTAGATAATCCTGTCGAGCATGTCCGGGGGTTGGGACTTGCCTGGATCTGGAGTGCCTACAACTTGATGATGCTGTGCATCGCGCTGCTGGTGCTGCTCGATGCACCCCGCCCCTGGACGTCAGAATGGTTTAACATCCGCCGCATTGCCAAGATTACAGGGGGCGATCGCCCCCTGTGGGGCTTTACCACCATGATGTCGGAAACGGGGGCTGAAATTGCTTTGACCCGCCATGATGTTCCAAACTTACAGGGCTCAGACGTGACACTTGAGCTATCTGACGAAGGGGTGTCGTTTCCTGGACAACTGGTGAATCGTGGAAAGATGGATGATTTTCCAACGGTATCGATTCGGTTTTCTCCCCTCAACATGCCGCAGCAGCGGCGGCTGACCCAGCTCTTGTACTGCCGACCAGGCCAGTGGAAAGATCGGTGTTCACCGGGAGAGTTGGGATCGCTCCTGCTGATCTTCAAAATTCTTCTGCGTCCGAGAGTGCTAGTTGAGCGACACGTGAAAGTGAGTCCTGTCATTGTGAGCAAAGTCTAGAGAAGAAGGAGGCGCAAGCGCCTCCTTACTTTTTTATGCCACTTTTTTATGCCACTTTTTTATGTTTTGGATGCACAGTAGGCTCGCCACCCCCGCCACTCTGTGATCTCTCGCTCACCCTCGCAGATGATGGGTTCGCCCACTACGCCTAGCACCTCCTCGCCATCGGATAGGGTAACTTTACCGATGCAAAGTCCTGGGGGTTCTTGCAAGAGAATTTGCGCGAGCCCTTCAGAGGGAACCGCCCAAACCTCTAAGGCGATCGCCCGTCCCCCTTCTTCCACTCGAATCATGGCAGGGTGGCGATCGCCAATACTCCATAGACGGTAGGCCGGTTCTGTCTCAGCCTCTCGCACAAAGGTCGCCCCCGCACTTACCATGTTGTTGTTCAACTCCAATCCCCGCATCAGCGTCCCGTTTACCGCAAGGTTTATCATTTTCATGGTCATGGCTTGAGTATGTAAGTCGTGCAATAGCCCTCCAACGCTGTTTTAGAGACTCGGCATAGGATGTTCAGAGTGAACACTCCATTGTCACAACTAATGGTCGTATGAATATTACAAAATTTTCATTGCACCTAAAATTATTCCACCTAGAAGAGGGCTGTTCTGTGAGTCAATTACGCTTTCCACGAGTTACACGCCGTCAGATTATTCGTGGTATCCTCGCCACGACTGCGTTTGGTGTGACAGCAAAGTTCGGAACAAGCTGTTCGTCTGAGTCCAACCCAGGGGCCGACTCAGAAGCTAGCGGCTCCGCAGAAGGGAGTGGCGAGCCGCTAACCGTTGGCTTCATCTACGTCGGGCCAAAAGATGACTATGGCTATAACCAGGCCCATGCCGAGGGTGCTGCAGGCATGGCAGAGAAATTTGCCTGGGTCAATTTAGTCGAAGAAGCCAGTGTACCGGAAACAACCGCCGTTGCTGAATCTATGCGGGGCATGATCGATATTGATGGCGCGAAAGTCCTGTTTCCCACTTCTTTCGGCTACTTCGATCCCCATATTTTAGAACTAGCTGAAGAATACCCCGATGTCCAGTTCTTCCACGCAGGTGGGCTGTATCAAGAGGGTGTCCATCCTAAAAACGTAGGCAGCTACTTTGGCTACATTGACGAAGCCCAGTATGTTGCAGGGGTGGTTGCAGGACTGACGACAAAGACCGGAAAGCTTGGGTTCATCGGCGCAAAACCCATTCCCCAGGTGCTACGAAACGTGAACAGCTTTACCCTGGGTGCCAAGAGCGTCAACCCTGATGTCACCACCCAGATGGTTTTTACCGGAAACTGGGCAGAGCCAATTAAAGAAGCAGAATCGGCGAACAGCATGGCAGACCAGAGCGTTGATGTGATCACCTGCCACGTGGATAGCCCCAAAGTTGTGATGGAAACAGCAGAAAGGCGCGGTATTTTCAGCTCTGGCTACCACGCTAATCAGTCAGCGCTGGCTCCCGAAGGGTATCTCACCGGGGCTGAGTGGGATTGGAACAACATTTACTCTAAGATTGCCGAAGATGTTTATGCCGGAAAGTCTCTGATGAATGGTGACATTCCTAACATTCTTCGGGGTGGCCTCAGAGATGGGTTCTGTAAGATGTCTGCTTATGGCCCTGCCGTCAGCGAAGAAGCAAAGGCAGCAGCAGAGGAAGCGAAGGCGAGTCTCGTAGATGGCAGCTTGTTAATTTATCCCAGCGGATTAAAGGATAACAAAGGCAATGTCGTCATTGAGGGCGATACGCCGAAGCATGACGACCCGATGCTCGAAACGATGGACTATCTAGTTGAAGGGGTCATTGGCTCGGTCGATAGCTAGGGGGCTTGCGTAAACCCAGAACCCAGGGTTCTTCTGCTAAATCATTAGAGAGCTCTGGAAGCCTTGCATAGAACCCTGGGTTCTTAGATCAGGCAAGGGGCTTAAGCCCCTTGTTGGCAACCTATCAACTCATCATTGTTGTTACACGCGGCTAAGCCCTATGTTTGATCGCAACCACTGGCGCGGAACCTTAGAGAAAATCTGTATCCCATTGGGCGCTCTGCTGATTTCCCTTGTTATTTTTGGTATCTTTATGACGGCAACGGGAAAAAATCCCTTTGCTGTTTACAACTCTATCTGGAAAGCGGCATTCGGCAAATGGAGCACATTTCAAAATACGCTGATTCGAGCGGCTCCGCTTATGCTTGCCTCTCTATGTACCATCCTCCCCGCTCGATTAGGGCTGGTGATCATTGGCAACGAAGGGGCGCTGGTGATGGGTGGGCTTGGTGCTGTGATGATGGGGCTGTTTCTGTCCTACGGCAGTGTGGTGCCGTCGTCCGAGCAACTGGAGGGTACTGTTGGAGTGCCACCTATCCTACTGCTGTTAGGGATGGCGATCGCCAGTATCGTAGTCGGTGGCCTCTGGATTATGGCAGTCGGTGCCCTGCGCCATTATCGAGCGGTAAATGAAACCATTAGCAGTTTGTTGATGAACTACATTGCGATCGCCTTCCTCAACCACATGGTGGGCGGCCCGATTAAAGACCCCAGTTCACTCAACAAACCATCGAGCTTTCCCTTGGCAGAAGCCGCCACCATGGGCACTATTCCTGGGACGCGGGTTCACTGGGGTCTGGTGTTTGGCATCATCGCCTGCATCATTGCTTACTTTCTGATTCAGCGCACCACCTTTGGTTTTGCTGCGCGCACTGCCGGGGGCAATATCCGAGCCGCTCGAATCGCGGGGCTTCCGGTGGGTCAGCTAACGCTAATCATCTGTTTTTTGGCGGGTGCCTGTGCGGGGTTGGCAGGCATGGTCGAGGTTGCCGCAGTCCAGGGGGCAGCAAACGAGTCGCTGAATGTGGGGTATGGCTATGGCGGCGTGTTGGTGGCGTTTGTGGCGAGGCAGAGTCCTCCAGCAGCGATCGTGATTTCGATGTTGGTGGGCGGCATCTTAGCCAGTGGCGGCATTTTGCAGCGTGCCCATGAGTTGCCGGATGCGACGGTGCTAGTATTCCAGGGCATTGTGTTTTTGGTAATTCTTTTTAGCGAATCGTTGTACGGACGATTTGAGTTCTTTAAGGAGAAACCCCGACCCGTGGCATCGCCTCCAGTACCACAGCCGCCATCCGCCCCAACCCCATCCATATAAATCTGTATAAATCTGTATAAATCTGTAGGGGCGAACAGTCGCGCCATTTTGCCTGGGCACCCCTACGCAACCCAAACAAAAAAGTCACCGAAACGTTGAACGATGGAGATTGATGATTATGGCAACAGAAGCATTGGGCTGGTGGGGGGTCCCCCTGGCGATCGCCGCAGGTACCATGCGCGGCGGCACCCCCTTCCTGTTTGTGAGCCTGGGGGAATGCCTCACCGAAAAAAGCGGCAAAATTAACCTGGGACTAGAAGGAACTCTGCTGACGGGAGCAATGAGTGCCTATGCCATTTCATACCTGACCGGGTCGCCCTGGCTGGGGGTGTTGGTGGCAGGCATTGCCGGAGCCTTCCTGGGCACCATTCACGGGTGGCTATCCCAGCAGCCCAGGGTGAATGATGTGGCAGTGGGCATCGCCATGATTATCTTTGGCAGTGGTGTTGCTTTCTTTTTGGGGAAGCCGTTCATTCAGCCCTCTGCCCCTCAGCTGCCGACCATCCATCTGGGGAATGCTGCAATGCCCCCGGCATTGGAGGCCGCCTTGCAGATTAGCCCACTGTTTTTGTTGGGATTGGCGATCGCCCCCTTCTTAAAATGGTTCTTCCAGTCCACCCGCTGGGGGTTGTTCATCCGAGCAGTGGGGGACAGTCCAGAAGCAGCGCGGGCAATGGGCATCTCCATTTTCAAAGTACGAATGCTCAGCATCATGATGGGCAGCTTTTTGGCAGGTATCGGCGGCGCGTCTCTCTCCCTCTACTACCCCGGTGTGTGGACAGAGCGCATCTCCAGCGGACAAGGCTTGATGGCAGTTGCCCTCGTCATCTTTGCTCGCTGGAACCCCATCCAGTGCCTTTGGGCATCTCTGCTCTTTGGTGGTGCCCAAGCCCTCGGTCCTGCCCTCCAATCCGTCGGCATCGAAGAAGGCTACTACATCTTCAACGCCGCCCCCTACGTTCTCACCCTTTTCATCATGATCGTCACCTGTTCGCCCAAACGTACCCTAACTGGAGTTCCCGGAGCGCTAGGCACCGGACAATAGCAGGTACTCCTCTCACTCCCATGCTCCGCGTGGCAATCCCCGAAACTCCGCCTCCCCCCTTAGCGCTAATCCTGTAGGGGTTTTAAACTCCGATCTTGAACCTACGCGGTTTCAGCGATCGATGGTGCAAATCACCGATTCTGAAAGTGTTGTTGTGAGGGGTTTCTGCGAAACCCCTACAAGATTAGCATCCAGGCAGAGCCTGGGCACCAGAATCCAAAATCCAAAATCCAAAATCCAGCGAGGTATCGAATCAATGAGTGGACTTGGTGGCCTAAACAAATCTCCCAACGGTGTCGTCATAGGACTGACCCAACTCCAACTTCCCAACGTAGTCACCCCCGACGACTTAGCTGCCCAGACCCAGGAAATTTGCCAAATGGTGGCAAAAGCCCGTCGCAACATGCCCACCATGGACTTGGTCGTCTTCCCCGAATACGCCCTCCACGGCCTGTCGATGGATACCAACCCCGACATCATGTGTCGATTGGATGGCTCCGAAGTCGCCGCCTTCAGTGCTGCCTGCCGCGACAACAACATCTGGGGCTGCTTCTCCATGATGGAATACAACCCCAACGGCAACCCTTACAACAGCGGCATCATCATCGATAACCAGGGCAACCTGAAACTCTATTACCGCAAACTGCACCCCTGGGTGCCCGTAGAGCCCTGGGAACCTGGCAACCTGGGCATTCCCGTCTGCGAAGGCCCCAACGGCAGCACGATCGCCCTTATCATCTGCCACGACGGTATGTTCCCTGAAATGGCGCGGGAGTGTGCCTACAAGGGAGCTGAAATCATGATCCGCACCGCAGGCTACACCGCCCCCATTCGCCATAGCTGGCAGCTCACCAACCAGGCGAACGCCTTTTGCAACCTGATGGTCACGGCATCCGTCTGCATGTGCGGCACCGACGGTACCTTCGACTCCATGGGTGAAGGCATGTTCGTTAACTTTGACGGCACCCCCCTGGCAATGGGCAGTCATCGCCCCAACGAAATCATCACCGCCGAGGTGCGCCCCGACCTGGTGCGCGAAGCCCGCAAATACTGGAGCGTGGAGAATAACATCTACCAGTTTGGGCATCGGGGCTATGTTGCTGTGAAAGGTGGTGCCCAAGACTGCCCTTACACCTACATGAAAGATATGGTGGCAGGAAACTACCGCCTTCCCTGGGAAGATGAAGTGGTGTACACCGACGGAACTAGTTGCGGCTTCCCTGTCCCCACCCGCGATTACCAGGGAGAAGAAATGCCGCCCTCACCCTTGCCCAGCTCCACGGCTGGCTAAAGCGACCAGATCCCAGGGTTCTTCAAGAACCCTGGGATCTAAGAGATATAAGAACTCTGGGATCTAGCTTGCCCCACCCCTGACTTACCGACCACCTATTCACAGGACATGCATCATGGGACGATTCGTCAACGCCGACCCTTACCCCTATCCATACAACGGTGACTTGCGCCCCGAAAATACGGCGCTCATCGTTGTCGATATGCAAACGGACTTTTGTGGCAACGGTGGTTATGTCGATGCGATGGGCTACGACCTGTCCCTCACCCGCGCCCCCATCGAACCCATCAGCCGATTGTTGTCGGTGATGCGATCGCACGGCTACACTATCATCCACACCCGCGAAGGCCATCGCCCTGACCTGTCTGATTTGCCAGAGAACAAGCGGTGGCGATCGCGCAAAATTGGTGCAGGCATTGGCGATCCCGGCCCCTGCGGTAAAATTCTGGTGCGGGGCGAACCGGGCTGGGAAATCATCCCCGAACTGGCTCCACTCCCCGGTGAAATCATCATTGACAAACCCGGCAAAGGCTCCTTCTACGCCACCGACCTGGATCTCATCCTCACGGGCAAAGGTATCCAGAACATCATCCTCACGGGCATCACCACCGATGTCTGCGTCCATACCACCCTGCGCGACGCCAACGACCGGGGCTACGAATGCCTGCTCCTCTCCGACTGTACCGGAGCCACCGACTACGGCAACTACCTCGCCGCCCTCAAAATGGTGACCATGCAAGGGGGCGTGTTTGGGGCGATCGCCGACTCCACTGCCCTCCTCCAAACTCTCATCCAATGATGTATTTGGGCAAAGTGTTATACCAATTTTTGATTTTTGATTTTCGATTTTGGATTGGCAAACCTATAGTTGGCATAAGTTGCAGGTTAGCTATCTGTTACGATTTGGCAAAGTTCTCAAATTCACAACGAAGGAATGAAAGTTTGGCGCGCGCGGCGCGCGCCCCAAACCCCTAGTTTTGCATGAAACTTGCCAAGTCGTGTATCTGTCGTTCTACTTTCAAGAATTAGTATTACCATGTGCCAGAATCATTACCCGGTGAAGGCATGGCCCGAGGGCAATGATTAAATGCGAAGCCCAGGATAATATACCGAAAACGCCTCTAAAGTCCCCATTACTCAAACACCCACCCATTCACCCACCTACCCACTCACCCGCTCATTCACCTACCCACTCACCCACTCATTCACCTACCCACTCACCCACCTACCCACTCACCCACTCACCCACTCACCCACTCACCCACTCACTCAC
>CAYXJG010000124.1:0-12813 GCA_964465285.1 uncultured bacterium | reverse complement strand
GCTGCCCGCGCAGCGGGCAGCGCAAGGTTTATGGGTTTTATACTTAATTGTGACCACTTACTTACAACTCCACGGCCTGTCAATCAATTGATGCGAGACTCTTCTTGCAAGGACTAATGTCTACAAGGGTGCTATCGATGTGCTGAACTGAATCCTCATCATCAAACTCTGGCCATCCCTGCTGGTAGACCCACCGCACAGAGCCGTCTTTGTGCAAGACTCGGAACTCCAAGGCATAGGCGGTTTTATTCCGAACGGCTTCGTGGATTTTGGTCTTGATGGCTTGGCGATCAACGGGGTGAATCATATCGACCCAGCTTTGCCGTTGGCTCTTGAAATCATCCGGTGCGATGCCCACTAGAGAATAAATTGCATCATTAATGTATAAGGTTGTCCAACTCTCGTTTAAGCAATATCGATGAACAACTACCGGTAACCTTGCCATCAATGTTTGCATATCAGCAGATAAGGCGACCTGATGATGAGCAATAGCCGCAGGGAAAGAGGATGGTTGAGAAGGGCGATCGCCCCTTTGAGTATTCGCCAAGCTGCCTGCTGGATTGCTCGCTGAATTCTCCATTTGTCTCTGGAGCGCTACATTCTGCCTCTCTAGCCGCCGCTGTAAGTCTCGAATTTTAAGCTGATGGTGAATGCGAGCAAGCACTTCCTCGATTTGAAAAGGCTTGGTCACATAGTCAGCTCCTCCCATTTCAAAAGCCTTGACCTTATCCGAGACATCATCACTAGCACTGACAAAAAGGATGGGAATATCCTGTGTTGTTGGAGTGGATTTGAACTTTTGACAGACCTCATAGCCGTCCATTTCTGGCATCCGAATATCTAACAAAATTAAGTCGGGCGAAATTCTGTGAATTGCATTTAACGCCATCGGCCCGCTGATGGCGCAGCTCACGCTGTAGCCCTGATTCGTAAGGGCCTGAGTCAATAGCTGTAGGTTTTCGGGCATATCATCCACGATTAAAATAGTGCCCTGGTGCCCTGGCTGCTTAAACCGAAAACCCAGCAGCCAAAACATTCGCTTCTCAACCTCAGCCAGCTCTTTCTGATGGATGCCCGTCTGCCCACTAAGCCCCTTATGAAAGTTTACTAGCCGCTCTAGCTCAAAGAGCGTTGCATTAATATCTTTAGGCTCATGATACAGACTTCGGATCACCGCATTTAGATCACTCAGCGGGTCCGCCTGCTTACCAGCCCCATGTAAGACACTAGACTGGAACTGATCTAAATTTTGGCGAATCAACCGTCGAATATAGTAGGCAGTCGTTGGGGAAAGTGTCATGGAAATCTCCAGAAGATAGGCACTGATAAACCAAATAAAGAGCGGTTGGATTTTGGGTGTTGGGTTTTAGAGGTTGGATTTTGAACTGAAAGCAGCGATGAGTTCCTCTATCTCCAGGTTTAGAGAGCTTGACTAAAAGGTAAGGCGGGATGTACGTTATCGTTGAGTCAGATCGGCAACGATATCAAATCGAAAGTTGCGAACAAGATCTTCCAGGGAAGTTGCCAAGTTCCCATGGTCGGAGGAAATTTGGCTGATCAAGTCCAAGCATTCCTTTTCGTTTAAGCGGCAGGCGATATCGTGCAGTTGGGCAATCCAATCGGGTGACATCACTGCTAGGTCAGCTTTGCTGAGAGGAACTGACTTGCTCGAAGAAGAGGCCAGGGGATGAGATGAAGGAGCTGACGAGCGCGGTGAGGATGGCGGCAAATCAGCGGAAAAGCTGACTCGGGGGTCATTGGAGCGGAGATGCTCGACAATCGATTTCCGGAGTTGCTCAATGCGGAAGGGCTTATGAATGATATCGTCGCAGCCAACGCCGAGAATGCGCGATCGCTCCTCGTCGAAAGCATTAGCGGTAATGGCAACAATTTTGGTGCGGTGAATGGGCCGGCGGGCATCAGCATCGTCTGGCTGTCCATCCTGTTCTAGATGGCGAATTTGAGCGGTGGCGTCGTAGCCGTTCATGACGGGCATCCGCATGTCCATCAGGATTAAATGGGGATGCCATTCTCGCCAGGCTTGAATCGCCTCTTCACCATTGGATACTTCTTGGAGGTCATACCCTGATGTTCTTAGAAGGCGTACCAGGAGTTTGCGATTGTTAATTTCATCATCCACTAGCAGGATGCGATATTGGGACGCGTCGTCATCGGTCATAGCTAAATCGGGTTGATGCTCTGGGATATTGATAGAGGAATGGTTGGGAATCACAACGGGCAAACAGATCGTGAATGTTGTGCCACGGTCGGGTTGGCTGTCAAGCAAAATCTTGCCGCCCATGAGTTCGACAAAACGGTTGCTCAACGTCAGCCCTAGTCCAGTCCCTTGGGTGTTGGATCGGAGGGAGCCTGCCTGTTCAAAGGCTTCAAAGATCAGATCTTGCTCTTCAGGGCTAATGCCTATACCTGTATCTTGAATTTTAAAGCTTAGGATAGCGGATTTAGCAACCGTTGATCCACGATCGATGGGTGCTCCCGTGGGTGCCTCCGTGGATGGCTGATCGCCTGCTTCTTTGGGAAGAGCCATGCAGGAGTCTGCCAGGGAAACCTGAAGCATCACCGAACCGTCATCCGTGAATTTGATGCTGTTGCTGAGTAAGTTGATGAGAACCTGGCGTAGTTTTTGCGGGTCTGCCTGGATCAGGCGGGGCACGTCGTCGTCTATGACGACATCAAAGTGCAGTCCTTGGGCGATCGCCTGTTGCAGCATCATGCGCTGGATGTTTTGCACATGATCGATCAGGTCAAAAACTTCAGGCATAACGGTCATACGCCGCGCCTCGATTTTTGCCAGATCAAGCACGCTGTTGATGAGAGACAGTAAGTGGTTGCCGCTGTTGAGAATGGTGGAAATATGGTCCTCAAGGTGCAGAGGTAAGTCA
Source organism: uncultured bacterium (assembly GCA_964465285.1). GTDB lineage: Bacteria > Cyanobacteriota > Cyanobacteriia > CAKZMO01 > CAKZMO01 > JBCCWF01. The sequence goes on along the minus strand of CAYXJG010000124.1, from coordinate 9,910 downwards.
GGGTCTCGGTGCATGAGTTGGGCAAAGCCCAGGATGACATTGAGCGGTGTGCGTAACTCATGGCTCATGTTTGCCAGAAATTCACTTTTTGCCTGGTTTGCTCTCTCAGCTTCCTCCTTTGTCTTCTGGAGTTCGACGGTTTGAACGTGCAGTTGCTCAAATAGTTCTGCCTGCTGAACGGCGATGGAGAGTTGTCCGGCAACCTGTTCCGCAATGTGGATTTCGCTGCCCTTCCAGGATCGAGGGGTTGAATTCTGATAGGAGGCCAGGAGTCCCCAAAGCTGGTCGCCTCGATAGATGGGAACCGTTAAATAGGCACGGCATTGAAAGGACTCTAGCAGCTCAACATAGCAGTCTTCAAACCCTGCGGTGTAGATGTCTTCGACGCACAGGTATTTTTCGCCCGTGCCGTAGCGCCCTCCCTGGGTTTCTTGCAGATAGGTATCTTCAACGACGCCAGCGAATTTTTTGTCGTGACAGTCGCGAATTGAACATCGGGGATCATTTACTGCGTTAAAGGGGGCTGCCCATTGATTTTTTAAGACCTGATCATCTGCAAAGCTGGATATGCTATCTGCTGCACTAGAGTTCTCCGGTGCCTGATCTAAAGGCTGCGTGTTTTTGGTGAGGGAATGCTCTTGGCGGTTGTGCCCGGTGTATGGAGGGTTGATGCTGGGAGGAGATGCCGTCGAGGATAGAGTGCCTGGGGACAGGGGAGCAGGGGGTGGAGTGTCTGGAGGAGATTGAGGGCGTTGCGAGATGGGGTGAGGCAGAAGCGATCGCCACTCGTCACCGACGCATTCCGCGACAAATTCGCCACTCCAATCGGGGTTGAATCGGTAGAGGACAACGCGATCGCACTCTAGCACTCGCCGCAGATCACAAACAGTCGAGTCGAAAATCGCAGTCGTATCCAGACTCCTCAACATCCCTTCAACAATGTCGTTAATTGCGCGCTCCTGCTCTAAGTTACGGCAGAGCTGTTCTTCCAATCGCTTGCGATCGGTAATGTCTACGGCAATGCCAGCTACTCCAATCATTTTTTGCCCATTGCCTGCAATGATTGGGGAGAGATAGGTTTCGAGCCAGTGGGCATTCCCCTCCGCATCTATGAGTTGTTCGTCTATGTGCATGGATTGACGGGTCGCCATGACACGGTTGTTGATTTCAGCAAACTGTTGTCCCTGGACCTCTCCCCAGATCTCAACGTCTGACCGACCAATCACCTGAGACTTGGGCATGCCACACATATCGCTGTACGCATCGTTCGCAGCGATGATATTGCTGTCGGCATTTTTAAGCCACGCCATATGGGGAATGTTGTCGAGGAGCGATCGCATCTGCTCCCGCTGGGTGCGCAGCCGTTCTTCCGTTCTTTTTTGGGCTGTAATTTCGGTAGAGATGCCACACAGTCCGTGCACCTCTCCAGTTTCATCGACCAGCGGAAATTTTACGGAAATGAAGTTATGCTCTTCATCCTGGACAAACAGAGTTTCTTGAATAACAGTAGGGCGATTTTGAGTAAAGACATTGGCGCTGTGTTGCTGCAGGAGGCATGTGACCTCAGGAGGAAATAGGTCTTCATCTATTTTTCCAACCCAGTCACCCTGGGGGCGGTGAAACAGCGTCTCGACGAACTGATTTACAAAGGTATAACGTCCCTGGAGGTCTTTGGCATAGATGGCAACGGGGGCGTGGTCAAGAATGGCCTGAAGCTGCGCCTGACTCCGCTTCAGATCAGCCTGTAGTTTTTCGCGCTCGGTGATGTCTTGAATGGTGCCTAGCACACCAATGACTTCACCCTGATGATTTTTGATGGGCAGTTTGCTGACTTCCTGCAAATGCTGAGTGCCGTCTGGAAGCGTTTGAGTCTCGATGAGACCCAACAGCGGTATGCCGCTTTCGATCACCTGGCGATCGCTCTTCAAATACCGGTGCTTTTCTGCCTTTGTCCAGGGCAGCTGATCCTCCGTCATGCCCACCGCTTCTTCGGGGGACTGTAACCCCGCCATAGAGGCCCACTGCTTGTTGCAGCCCAGGTACACAGAGCGGCGATCCTTCCAGAAAATATAAAGGGGAATATTGTCCATCACCAACGACAGCATATTCCTAGATGCCCGAAGGTCATCTTCAGCCTGCTGCCGTTCATGTTCAGCCCGCTTGCGCTCTGTCACGTTGCGAATTAGGAGGAGTGCTGAGTCTCGACCATAGGGGACAGCCCGAACCTCTTGGGCGTAAAGGGGATTGTCTAGGGTTTGTTCGAGAACCTGAATCGTTCCCGAGGCGAGCGATCGCTGTACAATCTCAAGCTGCTCCCGAGCAATTCTCTCAGGCAACACTTCCAAAATGTTTTTCCCAGCTCGGCTGGTGATACGAGGGGCAAGATTGATGACCTCACCAAAATTAAACACCGACTGATAGATGCCCTGATCATTAATGACCTCAATCAAGTCGGGAATGGCGTTTAAAATCGTCTGCAACTGCCGTTCTGTCTCTCGCAGCCGCCGCTCTGTCTGCTTCCGCTCAGAAATCTCCTGGGACAGCATCGTATTATTAGCCCGGAATTCTAGCAGGTTGACAACCTGACGGCTCAGCGCCTTTAGTGCATCAAGCTGGTCAGCAGACAGTTCCCTGGGTCGGTTGTCGATGACACATAGGCTACCTAATGTGTAGCCATCTGGGGTGATGAGGGGAGCCCCTGCATAGAAGCGAATGTAAGGGGAACCTGTGACCAGGGGATTGTGAATGAACCGCTCATCCTGGGTAGCGTCGGGCACGATAAGCATGGTTCCTGACGCAACACAATGAGTACAAAATGACCAGTCCCGATGAGTTTCCTGAATGCTGAGACCAACGGCTGACTTAAGCCATTGTCGAGTCTCGTCAAGCAGGCTGATCAACGCAATGGGCACGTGACACAGTTGTGCGGCTAGGCGGGTCAGATCATTGTAAGCCTCCTCAGGTTCTGTATCGAGAATATAGTAGCTTCGTAGTTTTTCAAGGCGCTGGTCTTCATTCGGTGGCAATGGAGTATTCATTACGCTACCTGTATGGCTGGCATTATGCTGCATTGACATCAAGGGGGCCTATATTGAGGCAGCAATTCTCAGTATGGAATTCAATGGGGCAAAAAGGTCGCCTAAGGCGACCCTTTTGCCCCTTAAACCTAGACAAGTGAGCGCCTATAGGGCGCGAAGTTTCCCAAAATGAGAATTGCTGGTATCGAGGTAGACACGCATTACCTTCATCATTCCCGTTTATCAGCAAAAATTCACGGGGAAGAGGGAGATTGCTCGAATTCACGGGATTTTTTCAATTGAAATGCGCGGGGCGATTCCCCAGTTCTTACAGTTTATAGTGAGGGTTAGCGGGCGCAGCTCGCTGCCCCTCTCCTGATACTTTATTTTCTTGCAAGTCCCTTAGTTAATTTCGTTTTCAAACATCAACTCCATGCGATCGCCCCGAAACCGAGTCACCCCATATTCAATCACCACATGATTTCGGTCAACATTGACTGATTCTGCCAGCAGAACGGGCTGGTTGAGGGGCAGCGATAGCAAGCGGGCATCCTGAGCTTTCACCATGCGGGCAGACACCTTGGTCTGTCGGCGAATATGGTCACAGCCATAGACCTGCTGCAAAAAAGCTGAGATGGAACTCAACTGCTGAAGCAAGGCTTGGTTATGGGCATCTAAAAAGCCAGGAAACCGATGAAGCGGAAAGTAGCCATTGGTCAAGCTGATGGGCTGCTGGTCAGCAAACGACAGCCGTTCAACGACCGCCACAGGGTCGCCGGGCTGTATTTCGAGAGCCAGGGCGACGATGTCAGATGCAGGGACTTCTGCCATTCGTAGAAACTTTGACTTGGCAGTTCTGCCTTGGGCTTTCAGGGCTTCGTTGTAGCGAACCCGCTGCCCGATGGCGTAGAGAATCGGCGTATCAGCGACAAAGGTGCCTCGACCCTGTTCGACGCGAACGAGCCCTTCGGCCTTCAAAAGGGCGATCGCCTGTCTCAGGGTATGGCGATTTACCGCAAACTGATGGGCGAGCTGCTGCTCAGTAGGCAGCTTTTCGCCAATTTTGTAAACGCCCTGGCGAATATCTTGTCTCAGTTTGTTGGCAATACCTGTGTAAATTGACATGGGCATCACTACAGGAGTGGAGAATCAAGGCAAAGGAATATAAGCTGCCGCACATCTTCCCTTTCACTATAGCGGCAACGGCACCCAACGAAGCGGTTCCAGGGCACACTCAACCCCACATCGCCTTTCAATTGACTCGCCTGGGTAGGGTTACGACTTGGCAAAGTTCTCAAATTCACAACGCAAAACTAGGGGGTTGGGGCGCGCTCAGCGCGCCCCAACCCCCTAGTTTTGCGTGAAACGTGCCAAGTCGTGAATAAAGATACTGAAGCAGAGGGGCGGCGGGTGCCGCCCGCCGCCCCTCTGCTGGCATTTGATTTTCTTGCAAGTCCCTAAGCTGTATAGCTGCAGCTATCCCAAACAGGTTCTCCTATCACTCGGCACATTGGGTATCAGGATCCTCCGCAATCTGGTTGCACAGCAAGACGATATAAGGGTCGTCTGCGGGAGGCTCACTGTAGTATTCACTACGGGGGCTGGTGCTGATGTTGATAAATCGCGAAGCCAGCGGGCCAGCGGGGGCATACTGCAAGCCAACATCGTAACCCCAGCGACGATTGGGCGGGCTGTAGTACTTAATTTGTTCGCCGCCTGAGGGTGCAGTTCCAGCCTCCCAGGAGTTCTGACTAAAGGGAGCGGTTGCGTAACGGCTAAAGCTGAGCTGGAGCAGCGACCCTGAAATGTATAGTGTGTTCCAGTTTTCGATGAACCGGGGGAAGTTGTGCAGGCCACCGTAGGCTTGTCCAGCACGGGAGGGGGTCAGCCCGCTGATGATAATGGCATTCACCCGGTTCTTGGCACCCCCAATCAGTTGCTTCCCGTCACTCAGCTTTCTATAGCCACCCGTATAGTTGTCAGGCTGGTTATTGAATCTAAAGGGGTTTCCATTGCGAGACCAGACAACGGGCGTAATGGGAGCACGTACCCTCAGGCGATCTTTCCAGTCTTCTCGATATAGCAGAGCGTCATAGGGATTAGCATGGTGCCAGCGCACCTCTAGCTTAGTGCTGTTTGTCCCGTCATACTTGTTGAAGACGAGGGCTTTATCATCAGGCTTGTTATTTGGAGCTGGGATGTTCAGGAATGAGGTTCGCTTTCCGTTGCTAGAGCAGTTGTACTGTGTCCGCAGGTCATTGCCAACAAACCGATAGCCGCCATCATCGCCCTCGATCTTGTCTTTGCCTGTCGTTGCTTTGTGAAGTACGTCGGAGGCACTGCCATCGCAATATCGCTCGGAAATGACGGTGATGGCGTCAGCCAAGATCTCCGTGGGCCGCCAGAGATCGGTTTCAGGCCGGGCGAAATCTGCATTCAGGTCATTCCGAGTGTAGAAGTTATTGAAGTTGTCCTGTAGTTTGGTTCCAAATTCTTCGAGCCGACAGTTTTCTGCTCCATTACATGTTGTGGTTTGGTGCAGGTTAAAGTCACCCATGATGTAAACCGGGTTGTCGGTGATGAAGGACAGTCCTCTCCCTTCATCATTTGCTCGGGTTAACTTTTGGCCATTGCGGAGGCGGAATCCGTGAGGGCGTCGGTCGGGGTCGGGGTAGTAGTCAACCGGTTTAGGGCTGATCTTATTCACGCTGAATAGCGGTGGGTCCTTGGAGTCAAAGGCATCCACATTCCCTGCATTCATGTAACAGTCTGGCTCTTCGGTGGGGTCAGCGAACACTTTGTCGCTGCCGCAGGTGTTCCATGCCTGGGCGGCAGTACCGGCGATCGCCGTAGGCCGGGTAATCTCGTCTTCGCGCACGGCATCTTCCCGAAACGCATAGATAATACCTTTTCGGGGCAGCCACGTATCAAAAGCAAGGTCAGTCGTCCAGGTGCGCAGCAGGTCGAGGTTGAGGTCCATCGAGCGGGCGGGTAGCACCTCCCGTCCGTTGAAGATCACCGTGTCTTTAAAGCCCACTTCTTCAAGGGCGAGGACTTTGGAGCCGGGATTGCTCGAGCAAAGGCCGTCATCCAGGCAACCGATCATAATGCCATCTGCGGCATTGGACAGGTTTGTGTCGCCAGTGTCCGCATCTCGGTGGGGAAGGACCCATTCCGACATGGGGACGGGGTGGACAACAAGATCTGCGAGAACAGTCTCATCGGTTAGGTCAATGGGCTGATAGTCAACTTCGCTACCGCCGATGGTGTTGAGGGCAACGACCTTGGTATCGCGGACAAAGACCCCACCTACTTCCAACTCTCCCTCTGGGACGTTATCACTATCATCCAGGACACCATCGGGGAAGTTATTGGTACTTCTCCAGTCCCCTGGGAAGAGGTAGCGCAATGCAGCGAACTTTGGCTGATCGGTTGTCAGCTTTTTCAGGCTTTCATGGGGTCCAGTAAATGGGAAGACTGCATCATTCTCGTCCTCTGCGTTGAGGCTCTGTCCTCCGATAAATCCCCAGCGGCGATCGCGCTCTACCTGATCTTTCAAGAGGATAGTCTCAGCCAGAGCCACCATGTCGGATGGAACTTCTGCCGAGTCCTTGAGGTTCCACTGCTTCAAACTGGCAATGTAGGCTTCCGGAGCTTCATTATTAATGCCGTCTCGCACATCAGGGGGGGCACCGTTGCCACTCAAAGCGTCAAGCTTTGCTTCCAATGCGGCCAGAGCGCCATCCGTGTCGGCTTTGCTGTAATCAAACGCATCTAGGAAGCCGATATTGTATGCCAGCATTCCAATTGTGCAGGCTGCGGCATGGAGGGTTGCTTTGTCAGCGGGACTCAGTTCGTCATATTTAACATCAGCGTCAACACCTTCCATAGGGTTGCCCTCTGCTGCGGCCAGATCATCAACCTGAGCCAGCACCCGGCGCAGCACCGAAAAGTCGCCCCACATCGACATCAGCGGGTAAGGATGCACATCATTGTCAACCGTATTGTCCACAGGCTCGAAGGAGGGCGTGCCTGCTTTTGGATCGCCGGCGAAGTACGCCAGGTTCCGTAGAGCAGCCCCCAGGGGAGAGGTATCGTCGTTGATGGCTGCCCCAAACTCTGACTCGCTGTTGATATTGTCAGGGGTTGCGGTGTATTCCCACCCATTGGTTCCAATGCCCAGCAAGAAATTACTCACCACGGGATTGGTCTGGTAAGTGGTCGCCGTATCTTTGAGATAAGCATCAATGCCTGCCTTGTAATCGTGGAAGGCAGAACTTAGGATCAGCGACTCCGAAGACCCCGGATGAACGGCGGACGCCATACACGCCATTGGGACATCAAGGTGGTCAGCGTCTTCATGATAGGGCGGGTCTTCAGGCTGGTTGGCGTGATAGAACACCGTTGCCTGGACGGCAGCTAAGTTGTCGTAGAGGGCACGACGCTGGCGAGCCTCGTGGTATCGATTATTGCTATTGGAGTCGCCTCCATCCCAGGGCATCAGCGGCTCGTTCTCATAATCCTTTTCAAATTTGCCATCTTTGCCATTAATGCCGTTGCCCCAGCCGTGGGCGTTGCCCAGTTCTAGGCGTTCGCCAACGAGAATGCGGAGGCCAAAGTCCCGCGCCCGTCTGTCCCAGTACCCGTCTAGGCCCACCTCGGTGCGCTCTTGGTCTGTATCGGGGGGAGTATCTCGGATTAGCTCATCATCGGTGACCTTGCGATCGCCCGTGTTGAGCTGATTGCCTTCGATGGGTTCGCCGATATTACCTGGAATTCGCTTACCGCTGACTCGGGCACCCGGCCCGTAGCGGTTGTCTGCCCGGAATGCATCATCGACATAGGGAGCAGGTTCACTGCGGTTGTAGAGCCGTCCTTCGGAGTTCAACTTCCGGTCTACCCAGTTTCCATACCGCTCAGCATCTGGGGACTCACAGGAATCGATGTCTAAATTTCCATCAGCGTCGGTGTCACAATCAAATCCCCGAGCTTTTGATACGTTTTGGGTCATCAATGCCAAAGGATCAAGAGTAAAGTCGATTAGCTTCTTGCTGGTGCCGTCTTTGACCGAGTCCCCTGCTTTATTGAATTTTGTGTCATCGCCGCCTGTAATCGGATTTGTGTCGTGATAGATGTGGAATCGATTGCTGTTTTCGAATTGATTGCTCCCGGTTTTGCCACTCATAAACTGTGCCTGGAAGGGAGGCAGTCCCTCTTCTACACTCGCAGGCTGGTCGGCAATGGTCACCTCAGAGGCAGATCGGCTGTAGACACAGGAGGCTGGAGAGCTAATCAAATAGCCGTGGAAGCTATTGTTGCCTACGATGAGGTTGCCTTCCGTGTGCATGGCTCCGTTCCAGTTAAACTGAGGCCCCGGAAAGACCTCCAGGTCATTGCGGAACCAGGCGCCCCATTTGTTGCCCTGATCCATGCGGCGGTCTTGATGAAACTCCAGGGTTGAAACCGTGTTGCTGTTATCATCGGGCAACACGAATACGTCCACCTGGAAGTTTTTACGGAGAATAGAAGAAACTGCGGGGTCCACGAACCATCCTTTTCCAGGACCTTCTCCCGTGTCTTCGCCCCCAAAGGAACAGGCAGGGTCTGCGGTGGTGTTCATGCTAAGGGGGCCGTGGCGGATTTCCAAGTTGGCAGCTCTAGCGGCGATCGCATCATCCGATGCAGATTCCAGCGGGTCAGGATTATCTTCATCTGCTCTGAGGGGCCGCATCATGATGATAGAGTAGGCAACTGTTGCATCATCAACGCCATCGCCATCGGTATCTGAGCGAAACGCCCAGGCATTATCGGCAGAGCCATCGCCATCGAGATCCAACCGATCAGGCCCGTTCCCATCAATGTCAATCACATCGGCTGCGTCGGCTCTCCCCTCATTAACGAGCCATTGCGCGGCCTCTTTTTCGTCTGGAAAGGTGTATGGGTCGATGTCGTTGCCGTTATTGTCGGGAATAAGAAGCTGACCAATGGTAATGCCGTTGTGCTCAAGACCATCGTTGATCAGCATTCCACTCATCGAAATCTGGCCAGGGATGCCGCTGGGGAAACGGGTGTCACGCTCACGGGTAAACATAAACTCCAGCTTTGCCTTCGCTCGGTCAAGGGCTGGGCTGGCCGCATTGTAAATCACCCGCTGCTGGCGCTCGCCTACCGCCTGACTGGTTCGGTTATAGGTTCTTAGGGTGATTGCACCCACTGTCAGCGTGAGCAGCACGAGCAACAAAACTGTAGTTGGCAAGATAAACCCACGGGCTGTTTGGGGGCGGCGTTCTAGCCGGAGAAGGTGCCGGAGCAACCACAACACCATTGCTCGGGTGAGCTTCTTCGCAAAGGTGTGAATACTTGAGAACAGCCGCTGTGCCGCTGCAATAATTTTGGGGTTGGACATTGTTAGTTTCCTATCGAAAACACGTACTTCAAATCAATGATGTTGACTCACGGAGCATGGGATCTTTAAGGCGGGATACTGGGGCGCGCCGCGCCCCAGTATCCCGCTAAGTCATTTCCGGCTTAAGTTATAAGCCTCACGGAACACAGCCAAACGAGTTAGCCAAACAAGGAAAGGATGGGTTAGATTCACTATCTCAACCGATGTCCTAGAAACCGGGTGCATCCCAACTTTTGCAAATTCACGGTTCATCCTGCGGAGAGAGCAAAGCTCTACACCTCCTGGCTTCTTCTCCTTTTTGGGGAGAAGGGGAGCCAGATTGAAAGTCCCTCTCCCTCCTTGGGCTACTGTGTACACACATCTCGGCTCGGATCCAAAACTCTGCGAGATCCCCCTCAATCCCCCTTAAAAAGGGGGACTTCCGATCCGGTTCCCCTCCTTTTTCTTGGCGAAGCCTGCCCGAAGGGCATAGGAGGGTTAGGGAGGA
>CAYXJG010000123.1:0-12977 GCA_964465285.1 uncultured bacterium | reverse complement strand
GTTCTGGGTTCGAGCGACGCATTCGGGCTTAATAAAAACTTAAGTATCACACTAAAGGACTTGCAAGAAAATAAAGTGTCCACAAGAGAGGGGCAGCGGGCGCAGCCCGCTGCCCCTCTCTTCCGGTATCTTTTTAGCCGCAGATCCCTAACTAGGGAATCATATCAGATTTTCAAGCAGTAGCCTGACCACTACCTAATTTCTCTGAAATTTTCAACCCTGATAATACTGAATATAGGAATCCTATTTGATTCCTGAAAATATTTCCAAAGGTTGGGGGCGGGCTGCGCCCGCCCCCAACCTTTGGAAATCAAATAGGATAGCCATAGCACCATACTAAAGGCGTACATTACCTCGGGGTAAGCACGGTGAAATACGTCCAGTAAGATTCCTTCAGCAACCAGTATTCGTCCCAAGACTAACGCAAGTTTCTCTATTGAATAAATTCTTAGCTCGCAGCGGGCTTTGCCCGCGTATGTGTTTAGCGTTCCTGTTAACTATGACTGTTTCCCAAGGCTCTTTGACGACCGATCGCCAAAATTGTTCCCTGATCGTCCATCAAAGCAGCATTAACAGGTGGTTATAGGGCACGACGTGCCCCAAACCCTTATTCTTGCATTGTGAATTTGAGAACTTTGCCAAGTCGTGCAAAGGAATCGCACGAAGTGCACCGCCTTCGAGTTCGGTTTTGGTTTCAGGGATATACAGCGGTGTGCAATTGGTTCAGCACACTGGACTTGATGCGCTTGCACAGCACTATATAAGGGGACTTCACGACTTGGCAAGTTTCACAAAAAAAGGATGCCCGCTAAGCAGGCATCCCTTTTTAAATTTTAGGCTAGCGCTCTGTCATTTCTTGAAATTAGGGTAAATCCCTCCGGGATTTACCCTAATTTTTAATTTTGACGCTGCACTAGGGATTATAGGCTAAAAATTAGCCTGCAATCTCAGGTGCAGTTAGGGCAACAGGTGTAGACCCACCAGCCGCTAAATCGAGGGGGAAGTTGTGAGCGTTGCGCTCATGCATGACTTCCATACCCAGGTTGGCACGGTTGATGATGTCAGCCCAGGTGCTGATCACACGGCCCTGGCTGTCCAGCACAGACTGGTTAAAGTTGAACCCATTCAGGTTGAACGCCATGGTGCTAATACCCAGTGCGGTGAACCAGATGCCGACCACGGGCCACGCGCCCAAGAAGAAGTGCAAGCTACGGCTGTTGTTAAACGACGCATATTGGAAGATCAAGCGACCGAAGTAGCCGTGGGCAGCCACGATGTTGTAGGTTTCTTCTTCCTGACCGAACTTGTAGCCGTAGTTCTGGGACTCGGTCTCGGTGGTCTCCCGCACCAAGCTGGAAGTCACCAGAGAACCGTGCATGGCGGAGAACAGAGCGCCACCAAACACACCGGCTACACCCAGCATGTGAAAGGGGTGCATCAAGATATTGTGCTCTGCCTGGAACACGATCATGAAGTTGAAGGTTCCAGAGATACCCAGGGGCATTCCATCAGAGAAGGAGCCCTGGCCCAGAGGATAGATGAGGAACACAGCAGTTGCAGACGCCAGAGGCGCAGAGTATGCAACGCAGATCCAGGGGCGCATACCGAGACGGTAGGAGAGTTCCCACTGACGGCCCATGTAGCAGAAGCAGCCAATCAAGAAGTGAAAAATGATGAGCTGGTAAGGGCCACCGTTGTACAACCACTCATCAAGGGAAGCGGCTTCCCAGATGGGGTAGAAGTGCAGACCGATGGCATTGGAGGACGGTACAACAGCACCAGAGATGATATTGTTGCCGTACAGCAGTGAACCGGAAACAGGCTCACGGATACCGTCAATGTCAACGGGAGGAGCTGCAACGAAAGCGATGATGAAGCAGATGGTTGCGGTTAGCAGGCAAGGAATCATCAGTACACCAAACCAGCCTATATAGAGGCGATTGTTGGTGCTGGTGATCCATGCACAAAACTGCTCCCAAAAACTGGCGCGATCGCGCTGTTGGAAAGTTGTTGTCATGGGTATAAGTCCACCTAAATTACAACATGATTAGGTATTCGTAGAAGATATATGCCTATCAATTGCCGATGGTGTGGACTGACATGGACACAGTAACTCCTACGTAGTCTTCATCTTAGGAAGAAGTTCCAGCTTGTTGCCAAAATCAGGGCAAAATTAATGTTTTTTCGTAAATTTATGTAAATCGCAAAAATTTTATTTTGAAGTTATCTCTTCTATCTAATGAACTTTTTTAGAGAGCTAAGCATGGTAGTATCTATAGATTTTGTACTACTTATTTTATCTACAATTCCTTTGCATGAAAGGTTTTATCGATAATGACGCTATTTTTATAGGGAATTAATAGGTGATTTGAGTGTCAATTGATTGGGTAAAAATTGCTCAAATTATTATCAACCAGTGATCTCTCTGAGGGCGATAAGAGGCGATCGCCACTGTGTACTTTTATAAGGTTTTGTTTTCATGTTTAAAGTTCCTCTTCTATCCCGTTTCGGGATCAGATTTTCTAGCTCTATAAATAAGTGACCCTACAAAAGCTCGTCAGAGTTTCGGTATCACCCGCCCTTTAAAAGAGTTTCGGAGCAGTTCCCCATAACTTCCAATGTGAAGCCCGATATTTACGGTTTGGCAAAGTTCCCAACGTTGTAACGATAGAAACCTTTTTGAGCGGTATCGATAGCAAAATCTGATGGTTGAGGGCGTCTAAAATCAACATCCTCGTCCCAAGAAAGGATACGGTAAGAAGGGACAATTAACGGGCATCGATTCTATGCATATACTGCTGCTGTATCCGCGCTTTCCCCAAAGCTTTTGGTCTTTTGAACAAGCGCTGGAACTCGTTGACCGAAAGGCACTTTTGCCGCCTCTTGGACTGGTGACAGTAGCTGCCCTTCTCCCCCAGCACTGGGACTTTAAGCTAGTTGATCGTAATGTTCGGACGGTGACGGAAGACGAATGGCAGTGGGCAGACCTCGTCATTGTGTCAGCGATGATTGTTCAGCGCGAAGATTTTGCTGATCAAATTCAGGAGGCAAAACGACGGGGCAAGGACGTGGCAGTAGGTGGCCCTTACCCTACGTCACTGCCCCATGAAGCAGAGGTCGCAGGTGCAGACTTTCTCGTGCTTGATGAGGGGGAAGCGACCCTGCCCGCCTTTGTGAAAGCCCTAGAACGGGGCGATAGGTCTGGGGTATTTCGTTCTGATGAAAAGCCGGATGTAACCCAAACCCCTGTACCCCGCTTCGACCTGCTGGAGATGAACGCCTACGACAATATGTCCGTGCAGTTTTCGCGGGGGTGTCCGTTTCAGTGCGAATTCTGCGACATTATTATTCTTTACGGGCGCAAGCCTCGCACAAAAACTCCGGCACAGTTTCTCGCTGAGCTAGAGCGACTATATGACCTGGGATGGCGGCGCAGTATTTTTTTGGTGGATGACAACTTCATTGGCAACAAGCGCAACGTCAAGCTGCTGCTGAAGGCGTTGAAAGAGTGGATGATTGCCCATAACTATCCGTTTTACTTGAACACTGAAGCCTCCGTTGACCTGGCACAAGACCCAGAGCTCATGGAGTTGATGGTGGAGTGCAACTTCAATGCTGTCTTTCTGGGGATTGAAACACCGGATACGGAGAGTCTATCGCTAACGAAGAAATTTCAAAATGTCCGCGATCCGCTCATCGATTCTGTGCAGCGCATCATGAAAACAGGGCTGAGAGTGACTGCTGGGTTCATCATTGGCTTTGATGGTGAGAAACCGGGGGCGGGCGATCGCATCATTCAGTTTGTCGAAGACACGGCGATCGCCCTGTCCATGTTCAGCATGCTGCAGGCGCTTCCTGGCACTGCCCTATGGCAGCGGTTAGCCAAAGAGGGACGCATGTTGGACGACCGAGCTAACATCAATCAAACCACCTTGATGAACTTCATCCCCAGCCGCCCCATTGAGGAGATTGCAGCGGAGTATATTCGAGCCTTCGATGCCTTATATGATCCGCAGACCTATCTCAACCGCACCTATCGACAGTTTCTGCTCATGGGCGAACCGAAGCAGAAAACCGCCTTAAGAAAGCCCAGTTGGGCAGCTATTCGTGCCCTATTGACGATTTGCTGGCGACAGGGCATTGTGCGCAAAACCCGGTGGACGTTCTGGCCTTACCTGTTTCATATCATGCGAGCAAAACCGAAGCTGTGGCAGCACTACTTGTCCATTTGCGCCCTCGGTGAACACTTCCTGGAATACCGGGAGTTAGTCTGTTCTCAGATTGATGCTCAGCTCCAAGAATATCTGCGCCTTAAAGCTTCACAGAATAAGGAGCTCGTAGAGCAGACGACAGCAGCATAAGAGGGGTTTGGATTCGGTGTCTATTTCGATGTCTATTTCGATGGAGCGAGACGAAGTAGACGCGCCAAAAATGAGATGCGCCCTCAGAATTCTATCAGCAATTCTCATTATGGAAATTTAGGGAGCAATACGACTTGGCAAGCTTCACGCAAGAATAAGGGCTTGGGGCGCGCTCCGCGCCCCCCAAGCCCTTATTCTTGCGTTGTGAATTTGAGAACTTTGCCAAGTCGTAGAGCAAAAAGGTCGCCTGAGGCGACCTTTTTGCTCCCTAAATTTGTACCACTGAGCGCCTGTAGGGCGCGAAGCTTCCTAAGAGCGTGTTTGAAAAGTATTTGATAACACGCTGGAACAATACTGATCCCCCTAAATCCCCCTTGAAAAGGGGGACTTTGATCGTGATTCCCCCCTTGAAAAGGGGGGCAAGGGGGGGATCTGAAGTAGCACTGAGGACTTCTCAAACATCCTCTAAAATGAGAATTGCTGGAATTCTATGGAAGCCAAGCAGAGAGATCCCGTTCAATCAGCTCTTGCAGGCCCAGAATATCCTCTCGGTATCTTTCTGCTAACTGCCGCCGAGACTCAGGATCGAGAGACACAATTTGAATATTAGTTTTAATGAGAGCAGATCGCAATTTCTGGCGGGTTTTCAACGGCACAACGAGCTTCAGCCCATTAGCCGCTATCGTCCGCAACCAGTTTTTTTGAGTAAGAATACGGTTCAAGGTTGAGTTTTTGGGTAACCCACCAACTCGTCCCCGATTTGTCATGTCAGGAATAAATGAGTGATCAACTTCCAGAAAAGAGAAGATTTCCCGCATTAGCGTTGCGGGAGATTTGCACAGATCATCGTACAGAAATATGCGAATCTGAGCCGGATCAAATACCTCGAAAAAAGGCATCAGTTGACGATAATAAAATCCCCTCTGAATATATTTCCCATTGGAATGGATAAGGTCTTTGAAGGGCGTTTTTTCGTGGCCTGCTCGAACAAACATTTGGTAAGCGGAAAATGCGCGGTCGGCAGGGTTCCTCAAAATTGCAATGAGTTTAACGTTAGGAAATTGTGATTGGATAAGCTGCGCTGACTCAGGATAGGCGTAGTAGTTTGTAGAAATTTCACCGATACACGCATCAGGGGGCGCATCGTGAAATAGGTCTAGATAGTCATCAAGGGCAGAGACGGCTCCAAACCGCTTATGGTTCTGGCGGACATGGTCAGGCAGAAAGAAGAAAGTTTCTTTTTTGGGGCACATGAAAATGTCGGAATGCTGATTGAGGTAGTTGACCAGCGATGTAGACCCGCATTTTCCCGCACCAATGTAGATGAAATCTGGTGAGATTGAGTTTCGCTGTCTTGCCATTGATCGCGTGCTTGCTAGCATGGCTGATACTCAGGGGAGCATCCCACGTTTGCCAATTGATTAATTTTGCTTTGTTGGGTGGGCAGGCTGCGTCCACCCAACAAAACAAAAATGGGATGCACCTGATACCAGGATTAAGGGTTGAACAAAACCGAACGCTGGTAGAGTAGCGCGGCCATGTCGCGCCGCTTTACCGATATTCGTTCAAATTATTGAATTCTTGTTCCTTAGCATTCCCTATGACACCAGTGATTTAACCTGAGTTCGGGTTAAGCATTTTTTGGGGCGGATGCAATGCGTCCGTCCCCAAAAAACGCACTCTGTGGTCTGCGACGCGGACAACAGAATGCGTTTTTGAGCGTATCCCGAAAGGCGATGCGCGATCCAATCACTAGGCAAAATCTATTGGGTCAACGACTAGCCCTGGCTCGGAACGATATCTTCCATAATCTGGCGGACACGCTCCTCTAATGCCTGGTCGCTGTTGACCACAGCAGCAATTTCTTGAAATCGAGCAAGCTCCAGCCCTTCGCTCAGAATCGCCTGACGCATCTGGCCTTGAATGGATTCTTGAATGGCACCAATTTGGGCCATCGCCCGTTCAAACTGACCGCTTTCCTCTGGGGTCACTTCAGGAATTTCCTCCGTTTCGGGGGACTGGGGCGATCGCAGCATCACCAGGATCTGATCAAACCGTTCAGGGGATAGTCCTTCGGATTGCACAGCAGAAAGCGCTTGCTCTCGATAGGAATCTTGAAGGGTCTGAAGGGAGAGCAACACATCGGCAAATTGTGACAGTTCTTCATCGCTCACGGGGTCAACGGTGCTGACATCGATGTCATCAGCACTGGGAACGACTTCATCGCTCCCCTCCTGGGCAGGCTCATCGGCAGAGGCTGGCGGCTCACCGGACTGCTTTGCCTGGGCAACCTGCACACTGGCCGCGCTGGCAGGTGTAGCGTGTATGGGTTGAGCAAAGGCAGGATGGGCAATGGCAAGGGATCCAGCACTAAGTACGATCGCCAACATGATTTTCGGCAAAAAGGAAGGTTGAATCATAAAAATTTCCCTGGTGAATTGCATGAATGAGGGTATCCTAGACAGCTTGGTGATGGTTGACCAGGACCAGTGGGCAGAGATTGCGGAGGAGCGATCGCCTGCACTCCATAACTCTGAACCCTTAAACTAAGTACCCCCAAATTCTGTTACATCCTAATGCTTTTTCACAAAAGTGCAGGAGGGTTGAGACTTCGGCAGAAGGGTGATTGAATTCTCGTGACTGAATCCCAGGATACGCCATTGAATCAATTCATCCTGGACACAATTTTACGATTGATTACGGGGAGGAATGGATCGCCCCTGATAAAATCGGCGTTCTAGCTGTCCCAAGCCAGCCCAGGTTCCTGCGGAGATGAGGGAGATGATACTGGTTGCCCCCACGACCCAAGGGTTCAGGGTGATGGCAAGAAGGGGGGCGATCGCCACTCCCACAAATGCCAGGGCGATCGCTCCTTGCCGCCCCCGCTGGATATTTTTGAGTGCCCCCTGACAGCTTCGGCAGTGCTGTACATGGGAGTGATAGCGGTCGAGCAACTGCTCCTGGGGGTAGGCCGGGGGCAAGTCTGAATCCGGGAAGGGATCGGCGTGATACCGGTTGACCCATTTCCGCAGTTCTGTCACGTAGGCGTCGGCGCGGGTGGGCAGGTAGAAGGCTTTGGCAAAGCGATCGCCTCCTCCCACGTTTTCCAATGCCCGTTCTAGTGCCCGTTCCTGGAGGTGCAGAAAAATCTGGTCATCCTCTAATATCCCGTTCTGCCCAATATGGTTATACCAGCGGGGAACCACCTTCATCACTAACTTGGGAATCGCCGCATTGAATTTGAACGGGAAGCGGGCAAACAGGCGGCATTCCCCTTTGCGGATGGGAGTGGCGTAGACCACCGTGAGGGTGCGGCCAAATTGCTTGGACGTCAGGTCATGCCATATCAGGTTGGGCGCGATGAAGGTTGTGGTTTGCTTGCCTAACTTACCCTGGCGGGGACCTTCAGGCCACTCTCCCGCAAAGCGCTGCCGTCCTGATTCGGTCACAAATAACTCCATCGGGGCAGCATTGGAGCGGTTGCCAACGGTCTTGTGGTGGGTGTAAGGGATGTGGCTAGAGTCAATCACGTTTTCCAGCAGGGTCAAGGCATCGTAGGGAATATCCCTGAAGGTGTTGAGGCAGACCCATTCTTCTTGAGGTTCGTCTAGGGCGGGCACTGTGGGCACAGGCACCCGTGGAGCGTTCTCGGCAGCGCCGGGATAGACGAACAGCAGCCCCTGACATACCTGGGTGGGCAGGGAGTTTGCGCAGGCGCGGGGGGAATGGATGGCGTCTGACCCGTCAGGCAGTTGAGGAATGCTCTTGCAGTCCCCCATGCCGTCGAAAGCCCAGCCGTGATAGGGGCATTCAATCTGTCCCGCTTCATCAATGCGGCCTTCGGACAAGGGCGCGAGGCGGTGGGGGCACACATCTTCAAAGGCCCGCCAGGTTTGTGCTGGAGCATCCCACCAGATGACCAGAGGTGTGTCGAGTAAGGTAAAGGTGGTGAGCTGCGATGAGGAGAGGTCATCCACGAAGGCGATAGGATACCAGACTTCTTTACAGTTGAAGCGATCGCCCTCTTGCCCACCTGCCGGCAGGGAGTCGGGTGTGGAGTTGGGGGCGATCGTCTGTGTGCCCTGCTCCTGGGCTGTCCCAGAATCTAGGGCTGACGCAGATTCGGGTGTAGTCAGTGTGGGCGTGTCTGTGGGCGTATCTGTGAGCGTATCTGTGGGCGTATCTGTGGGCGTGTCAACGGGAGTGTCCAGCATGAGAGTCTTAGCCAATAGCAACATCCATCTTCTAATGTAAAGAAATATGGAGTTTTTGACACGGCTCACCTGCGATCGCCCAGCATCATCTAATCCCAAACCCTATCAGTATACTCCCAGACATCAAAACCGAACACGACTTAACAGGCTGAAATTATCCTACCGCAGTGCGTTCTCCAAGATGCCCAGCACCTTATCTAATTCATTCAGATTAATGTAGACCTCATCGTGGGGATAATTGTTCAGGAACTCGAGCACCGAAACGCGCCCATCATCATAGACAGAGAAGACTAGGGCTGACCGGAGTGCTTGAATATTGGCATGGCCAGAAGGGGTTTGAATAACCCGCCCGACGAAGGTAAGAAACTGCTCTCCAAGGGGAGAATTCATCAGGTGATCCGCCATCGTGAGGTCAAGGGCAATCTCTTGAGTGACGGCAGTTTTCAGCTCGTCTGGCTCTAGGTCAGCAATGTCGAGGTAAATATTCCAGCCATCAGGGACGCTTTCGGTGGCGATGAGGGTTTCCAAGTCCGCAACGCTGAAGGAGGGTTGGAGCAGTCCCAGGGAGAGCACCAGTGTCTCTGCCCCATCCCCAGCAAATGCCTGGGATGGTCTGCGAGATAGGGAAAGGCCCGAACCATTGGGAGTGAGAGCGGCGGGAGGGATTCCTGTCGTTTGGGATACGAACCGGACGGGGTCATCAACATGCGCTGCCATGTAAGGCAACCGGAGGGGAATGCGTCCTGTGGTGATGAGGCCAACGGGGTTTCCTGGAACCCGCCACTGGCCCACTTGCAACGCATGATCGTCGAAAGAGAATCCCACCTGGACAGCCTCGGTTGAGTAGGATCCCAGGCTGGGGTTGGCGATGGACAGGGTGCCCGCCACGGTGGGCATGGTGCCTGTTTGCTGCCAGCGGGCGATCGCCCCTAATTCTCCCCCCACGCTGACGGGACTGTTTACCCACTGGCTCACCAAATCCAGCGGCACCCGCTCAATCTGAAGGCGACCTGTTTGCTGATGGGTATTGATGGAAGCCGTTAGGGTGGTGTGGGGCGATGCCATGTCGCCGTAGGCTAGTCCAGCCAGCCGCAGGTCGGGCACATTCAGGTATGCACCGTTCAACTGGCCATTCGTTAAGCGAATCTGGTCGATCGCCAGGGCACCCATGCGCCAGTTTGCCCCGGTCAAGCCTACCTGCGCCTGGATGTTCTCGGTCTGGGGGTTGACGCGAACATCGACAGTGCCGGTAAAGGAGCCGCGCACCCGTTGGGCATCGTCCATGAGAAATGCCACTGCCCCTGTGCCAAAGGACGGAATCGCATCGTCCTGGGGGGCGAAAGCCATCACGCCCCCTGGCAATCCCAGGCGAGAGGGCGCATGGCGGAGAACAGTCATTACGTCCCGGAGGTCTCCGTTAGCAATCTTGATGTGTCCCTCCAGGGCATTGGGACTGGCCTGTCCGGTGAGGTGGAGCTGGCTGTCGCCAAACTGAAACTGCCCATCTGTAAAGGTGGCAGTATTGTCGGCATAGTGGAGGGTGGCGGTGAGGCGATCGCCCTGGTGTCGTTCCTGCAGGCGATTGGGGAGGGTGCCAAGGGTGGGGTTTGCGATCGCCACCTCTGCCGTTAGTTTGGGATTTTCCTCATCGGCCCAGTCCATTGCCACCTCTCCAGATAGGCGACCGTCTAGTGCTGCCAATAGAGAGTTGGGGGAGAGATTGAGGGATGGCATCTGGCTAATGAGGCTCAGGGGAATGGCCTGGAGAGTCGCCTGAAGCTGGTCGTTGGCGACCTGGCCTTGCACGATGGCGTCCTGGCGCTGGAGGGCGAAGGCCATTTCGTCCAGGGTTCCTGCCAGACGAATTTCATCGTCGCCTCCCGCTAGTGCAAGCTGGAGGGTTTGGTCAGGGGTCATCCGAACGCGGCCTCGGAGGTCGGGGGCAAAGGCGATCGCCCCCACTGCCAGATCCGCAAGCTGAAGCTGGCCGTCTAGTAAGGGCGATTGCGGCGTCCCCGTAAGTTTTCCAGAGAACTGGGTGGTTCCGGCAACGGGCAGGGGTAGATTGATTGGCAATGTTCCCAGATCCATTGCCTGGACGCGCAGATTCATGTTCATGGCGGTGATGTCCGGCTCTGTGCCCACCAGCGCCGCATCCACCCAGCCGTCGGCCTCAAACCAGGAGGTGCGGGCATGGTTGATCCGGAGGCGATCGCCCGTCCAGTTAAACGCTACCTGTAGCGGTTCCGCCAGGACAGGGAAGACATCAGTGACTTCTACATCGCCTGCTGCCCGAATATCTGCTGGGGTCATAGCATCCAAGGAACCCGCGAGGGTCACACGCCCCTTCAGCGACCCATCGGCATCAGGAATGGCGGAAGCGAGAGCAAATCCGTCTGTGGTCAGGGCGGTCTGCCAGCGTCCGTCTGCCAGTTCCCCGGTGGCATTCAGCACGTCTTGCCCCACCTGAATCATAGTGTCCCGCAGCAAGACCCGGTCATCGGCAACGGCGATCGCCCCCTCTGCGGCATAGTCCCCCTCGGTCAACGCCCAGGAGAGGTCGGTTTGGAGGTCGTCTTCGGTGATGATCACCTGGGTGCTGGCGGCAAGTTTTCCTAGCTGAGTTCCGTCGAGGGCGAGGCCGTATTGTTGGGCGATCGCATCCACTGCCAGCCCCTCTGCGCGAGCAGTAATCACCGCATCATCAATGTTGCCCAGCTTGACGCGGGCATTGCCGACAATCTGCCCCCCGGTGGCAGGCGTGAATTGGGTGCCGATGAGGGTCAGCACGTCAGTGCCCTTGTCGAGGGTAAAGTCCGTGCGGACAGCAGCAAATTCCACCTGATCCAGCGCGACAGGAGCCGCATCGGTAACCGTGCCGGCAAACACCGTCTGCCCAAAGGCTCCCGTCACCGTCAGGTTGTCCGTCTTGAGAGCACCTGTGGCGGGAAAGGGCAGCGCCAGGTCAAAGGTCGCCATGAAGTCGGCGGCATTCACCGAGGCTACCTGTGCCTGCAAATTTACCCCGTCCTCCAGGTGAACCGTACCCTCTACATCAAAGGGAATCCAGCCATAGGTCACTGCTCCATCCTCAATGCGGATGGTCTGCCCCTCGAAGGTCAACCGTCCCGAGGTGTCGGTAAAGGGATTGGGTTCTCCCTCCGCCCAAGCGGCGAAATCCGTCAGGGTCGCAGTGCCCTGGAGGTCGATGGGTATCCCCGGTTCGCCCACCAGTTGAATCCTGCCGTCTAGTTCTCCTGCTTCCACCAGCAGGGCAGAGGGTAGCAGGGCACCCAGGGGGGCGATCGCCAACTGGTGGACATGCACATCCGCATCGACTCGTCCCTCGTCCAGCGTCACCTCCCCCTCAGTGCGCAGACGGCCTCCTTCAGCCGCCCGACCCTGGACGGAGAATGCCAAAACCGTTTCCTGGTCGTCCAGGGTAAATGATGCGTTCAACCCTTGAAGCTGAACTTCTGCGGCTGGGGGTTCCAGCCCTGTGACTGGCGTGCCGTCATTCAGGGCAGCACGCCGCGCCAGGTAGTCTCTTGCCCTGGGGTGAATCTCAAAAGGCTGGTAAGACGGTTCGAGCGTCAGGCTGGCGTTGCGGAAGTTGATGCGACGCACTGGAAAGTTCGACTCACTGCTGAGGTCAATGTCTGTATCTAGCCAGTCCCCAGAGTCATTCTGATCCAGGAAAATCTCGGGTCGAATCAGGGTGACAGTCAACGGCACGGTGCCATCATCTAGCCCGTCGAGCAGGGAAAACTGAATGGCGATCGCCTCAATCTCGACTGCATCGGCATCTGTCTCGGTCGCGGGGATGCTGGATCGGCCAAATCGGATACTGGTCGGAGAGATATGGGTGACTGCCCCCATCTTGACAGGGCGGTTGAGGGAGATACTCAGGTCCTGGGCGATCGCTTGAGCCAGATACGTATCCACATAGTTCTCGGCCATGATGCCCCCGGTGCCCCCAGCCATCAGCGTCAGCCCTCCCATGGCAACCCCAACCCGTGCCAGGGGGCGTGACAGCATTGTCTGTAAACCAGGTAATGGGCTGTATATTTTCATCATGGGTGTGTGTGACTCGTGTGAGGTGAACAGCGCCCCCAGGCGTTTATACCCTGCAAGGATAACTGAATGAGAGGGCATCCGGGGTGGCAGCATCGAACAAATCTGATTTGATCATCCGTCTAGAGAAAAAAATAGGAACTCCATCAGTAGCTTGGCACAATCAAAAACCCTGCAACCCCATGTAAGATATCGGCGGAGAGAGACAGTATCACTGCACCGCCCCAACCAAAATTTGGTTTAGTTATTAGGGACTTGCAAGAAAATAAAGTACCCACAAGAGAGGGGCAGCGGGCTGCGCCCGCTGCCCCTCTCTTCCGGTATCTTT
>CAYXJG010000122.1:0-13037 GCA_964465285.1 uncultured bacterium | reverse complement strand
AGAGCAGCGGGCGCAGCCCGCTGCTCTTTTCCGGGTACTTTATTGTCTTGCAAGTTCCTTATAAGACACAGGAGATGTGGAGACGTGCCATGTTGTGGTCAAAGTTAAGAGCCTATGCTCCCCCAAACCTGTCTGCGTGGATGCTGCGCACCGAAATCCTCAACCAGGATTTTCAGCAGTATCCCCCGGTGTTGATCTATCAGTTTGGGAAAGTTGGCTCATCGACCCTGCGGGAATCATTGCGGCGATCGCCTCTCAAGCGTCCTGTCTATCAAGTCCACCGCCTGTCGGAAGAGGGCATTGGCAGCTACCGGGAAAAGTACGCAAAATTTCCAAACTCTCGCCATCTTGCCGACTGCCTCGCTATCGGGCAAACCCTGCGGGACAAGCTGGCTATCGATGGAAGGGATGACACGGGCACCCCCACGCCAAAATTCAGCGTCATCACCATCACCCGCGACCCCATTGCTGCCATGTTGTCCACCTTCTTCCAGACCCTCGACAACAAGCGTGCCGACCAGTTTCGCCATGCCGATGGCAGCCCAGACACCGCCCGTATTCTGAAGGTGATTCATCGCCAGTTCAAAAATTTTGACGAGTCCACCAACCGCATCTGCAGCTGGTTTGATCGGGAAATTCACACCACCCTGGGCATTGATGTGTTTGCCCATCCCTTCGATACGCACCAGGGCTATCAGGTAATTCGCACCCCATCGGTTGACCTGCTGCTGTTGCGGCTTGAAGACCTGAACCGCATTGGGGCATTGGTGGTGAGTGAGTTTCTAGAGTTGCCCACTCCTCTAAAACTGCAATCCTACAATCGGCGCGATCGTAAAGGGCTCGCGGATTTATACGAGCATGTTAAAGCCAACCTCGACCTCCCAAAAGCAGTCTGCCGTAAAATCTATCGCTCTCAATACGCTGCTCACTTTTACTCGAAGCAAGAACGAAGGGAATTTATCAAAAAGTGGGCTTTGGTTCAGCACACCCAAATGTGTTGAGTGGCGGCGCTCTGCGCCGCCACTCAACACATTGTACTTAATGCGCTTGCACAGCGCTATATCTAAAGGGGTGGCGAGCAACGGACTCCTGAACGGTTTAATTACTCTAGGGATCTGCGGTTAAAAAAAGATACCGGAAGAAAAGAGCAGCGGGCGCAGCCCGCTGCTCTTTCCCGGGTACTTTATTTTCTTGCAAGTCTCCTAATACCAAATCCGTTTTGTCTAATCCCTAAAATGGTTTTGTCCTAACCAAACCTTTGGTTGCTACATAAGGGATCTGCGGCTGGATAAACACGGCTTGGCAAAGTTCCCAAATTCACAACGCAAAAATAGGGGTTTGGGGTGCGCGGAGCACGCCCCAAACCCCTATTTTTGCGTGAAACTTGCCAAGCCGTGATAATGACACCGGAGGAGAGGGGCGTCGTCGCCGCCCCTCTCCTTGTCCTTTACCTTCTTGCAAGTCTCTAACTGGAGGGTCAACGTTAGGTTCGATTCAGGACTCAGCTCTCTCCTGACGTAGAGGTTGGGTAGTCTCCAGGGAATGTTGGTGGTGAGTCCGCTCTTTCGTCAGCAGATCAACGGTGTCTCCCAGTGCCCCCATGAGCGACTGCCGGGTGGTGGTATGGTCAGACCGCTCTTGCTCAAGATCCTGCTTGAGTTGATGATACTCTGTCAATGCTTGGACAAGAAGCCGGATGAGCTGATCCGTTGACAGGGTGCTTAGCTCTGCCTGAAATTGTTCCGGGTCAATCGCACTGTCATCATTCCTATTCTCGAGCCAGTTCTGGAAAACGGCATCAAGCGACTGGTGCGGGGCCTCCGACTGGGAGTTCTGGAGCTGAGCAATGGTTGCGTTTAGTTCAGTAATGTCCTCACGCCGCTGCCGAGCCTCTGTTTCATACAGCCTTCGCCAGTTGGCGGCACTGCCGTAAGCTTCGTCCCGTGCTTGGCGGAGCTCAGCAACCTGATTCTGCAACGTCCGAATCTCGGCTAGCCACTGCTGAATATTCTGAGTCATGTCCCTTCACTCATTAACCAACCAACAGTCGCGTGATCACAGGGGGGGCAGGCAAAACAATTAGTACCAGGATACCCAACGCAATGAGCCCCAGGCAATCTCGTTTATTGTCTAGCTCACTAACATCGTTGAGGGCTGGCTCATCAATGATGGGCATGAAAAACAGCAGGATTGCCCAGATTAGAAATTCACGCTGCACAAACGATAAGGCAAGAACCAGAAGCCGTGAAACCTGTCCGATGGCGGCACCCATGCGCTGCCCAAACATAGCATGAACCACATGGCCGCCGTCCAGTTGACCCACAGGCATCAGGTTGAGGGCTGTCACCACGACCCCCAGCAGCCCGGCGATCGCCACAGGATGGAGCACCAGTGCCGCCGATCCCGTTAAGTCACTGCCGAGTGCCAGCTTGCTCAGTAGCAGCACCAAAAACGAGGATGACGGATTAAACGACTCAAAATTCAACATGCTGGATTCTTCTGTGAGAGTAGACACCGAAGACCGAGCCAGTCCAATCATTAAAATAGGGAGGGTCGCAATCAGCCCTGCCAGTGGTCCTGCAATGCCGACATCAAACAGAGCCTTGCGGTTGGGAACGGGCGATCGCATCTGGATAAATGCCCCAAGAGTGCCAAAGGGAAAGATGGGCGCTGGAGGAACTGGAATGAAGTACGGCAGCGTTGCCCGAATGCGATAGCGTCGTGCTGTAATATAATGTCCTAGCTCGTGAATCGCTAGAACCGTCATCAGGGATACGGCGTAGGGCAGCCCATACAGCAAAACAGACAGGTTGCCCTGCCAGTCTTCATCGATGCGTCCAGCGATGACACTACCTGCAAAGGTGGTGGTGATAAGCGTTGCTGTCAACAGTCCAAACGCTAAGCCCGGACGGAAGAGGGGGGGCTGTTCCCGCTTCAACTTCGCCTGGGGATTTGGGACCAGGGCAAAGAAGGGCTTTCCATCCAGCCCTTCCTGAAACACCAGCAAGAAGCGATCGCCAAACTTCGAGGCCACATTTTTCCGTATCGTGTCATAGGCTTTATCCGAGGGCGATCGCAGATGGCCCCGGCAAATCAACGCCTGGGCGCGGTATTCAATCTCGTTTAGGTAGTAAACAGACCAAGGGAAGCAGTTCTTCAGGGCGGCTTCCTCATCACGGTTCAGCTCAAGTTTTGCTTCAACGGGTGGTGGAATAACCGACGGTTGAACATCAGCATCATTGTTGCTTTGAATTAGGCTGTTGGGCTCCGTAGACCGCTCAGCACGTCCCTTTTGGATCAGTACCCAGTAGACAATCGGGCAAACGATAAATGAGAACAGCAGCAACCCAATCAACAAGGGGTTGCTCTCGTCTTGAGCCATAATGATAGCCCACAAAAATGCAGGAATCATCATGACAAACCACAGGAGCCACACGGGCGTTTGGGTAATCCCCGAAACACTCCGGTGAACGATTAAATACGTTAAGAATCCTAGCAGAAGTAGCCAAAAAACCATGTTGGCAATCGATTAAAACAGCCTATTCACATCATGTGCTGGGGGAGCAACTTAGCTTATCCTATATGCTTATTGGACCTATAGGAATCCTATTTGATTCCTGAAAATATCTCTAAAGGTAGGGGCGGGCGCAGCCCGCCCCTACCTTTAGAGATCGAATAGGATCGCTATATATGCTTATTGAACCTATATGCTTATTGGATAGGAAGGCTGTGCCTCCCGCCCAACAAGAATCTATCCAGGCTCCTAGCCTGACTGGGTGCAAGACGGACGGACATGCTTACAGTAATGTATGAAGTATTCACCGACTCCAGCATAACGTTTTCAATTCTTTAGCCGATTGTCCGAATCTAAAGCTTTCCTTTACCAATGACGGTCAAACCTCCCCAACCGATTTTCGATACGCTCTATGCTTTTCCGCCAAACCGTGCCACTCTTGGAGGCACAGCTTATATGCTCAAAACCCCTTCTGGTAACGGACTGATTGACTGCCCTGCCTGGACAGATGAAACGCAACAGTTCTTAACAGATCAGGGAAGAGTGCAGTGGATTTTTTTAACCCATCGCACCGCAAAGGGGGAGGTACGCCAGATTCAAAACGCCTTTGGATGTACCCTGTACGTTCAGGAGCAAGAGGCTTATTTACTGCCAGGGTTATCGCTGACACCCTTTCGGGATGACTATCGATTAAATGATGATATCACTCTGCTATGGACGCCTGGACACTCTCCAGGTTCTTCATGCCTTTATACGTCTGCCTATGGAGGTGTTCTGTTCACAGGCCGACACCTGCTGCCCACTAAAGATGGCGACCCTGCTCCGCTAAGAGTTGCGAAAACCTTTCACTGGCCTCGGCAGATTCAGCATACCCAACGGCTCGTTGACCGCTTTAGCTCAGACAGCTTGCACTACATTTGTCCGGGTGCGAATACGGGATTCCTGCGGGGTAAGCGCGTTATCGATACCGCCTATAAACGGCTATCGAAATTGAATTTAACGGCCTTGTTAGAGCACTCCCCCGGTTTTTAAGTTGAGTTTATGAATACCGATCTACTTAGGGACTTGCGGGAAAATAAAATACCGAAAATCCGAGAGAGAGGGGCGGCAGGCTCAGCCTGCCGCCCCTCTCTCTCGGATTTTATTTTCTGGCTAATCCCTTAAGGAATAAAAACTATAGCGGTGTGCAATTGGTTCAACACACTGTATTGGTTCAACACACTGTATTTAAAGCGACATTTAAAACGACTTGGCAAGTTTCACGCAGAAACAGGGGTTTGGGGCGCGCGGCGCGCGCCCCAAACCCCTGTTTCTGCGTTATGAATTTGAGAACTTTGCCAAGTCGTGTTTATTTAAACCTTGTTCCTAAGGCTGAGTGAACGTTAGGGTGTAGGAGCCGGACTCGATATGACGACCTACAAACTCGACATCCCCAAACGCAGTGAGCGCCACGCTGACGTTGCCGCTCAGGGGCACATATCCCCGCACTCGTGATAGGAGTTCCTGCCCTCCGTCATCATCCACATAAATGATCTCACCGTCTTCATCAAGCCACGCCAGGGTGCTGTCAAAGGGGGCGTCTGTCACCTCAATCTCGAAGGCTGTACCAGGCGTCAAGTCTGTGAAGGTGTAGTAATCCACATCACCCTGAGGCGCGTCCATGCCCATCTTGACGCGCACTTCGAAGTCGCCGCTCTCCTGGTGAACTGCGCCGCTGTCAGGCTTTAGCCCCACAAATTCAAAATCTGGAAAGCCACTGATGGCCAGATGAATGGTGCCATCAGGATTCACCACGCCGCCTAGAGCTGACGCAACGCCACTGCCCACGGGACTGCTATCGTCATCGGATGTGAGCAATACGTCTTCCTCATTGAAGAGACCCATCACGGTGTCAGGGCCAGTGGTGCCGTTGTTGATCCAGGCGTAGAAAGGTTCGGCAGGTGTGACGTCGTCAATGTCGTAGGTTTCAGCACTTCCAGGTGTCATCGTCCCTGAGAAGGAATAGTCAAATTCATTGGGGTTGAACTGGTTAGTGAGTTCACCCTGAATGGTAGTGGTTCCAGGGGATAGGACTTGGCGATCGCCAAAGATATCATTAGGCTCCGTTTCGCTGGCGTGTGCCGGAAGGGCGATCGCCAGCGTCAGCATCATGGGTAGAACACTAGAAATACCAAAAAATGCTGCGTAAACAGAAGATGGGGTCATGGTCACGATAATCTCGCTATAGGTTGTTGCTATTACGTTTGATGCAGAAAAGAGGCAGTATATGGGCATTTGTCAGCTTCTGCCAGCATCTGACGGCAGGGTTCCGGTGCACCAGAATAGCACTGCGATACACCGACTGACCAATAGCTGGGGGCAAGGATGAAATAAAATTCAAGGCTGGGTAGGGTGGTGCAGTAATTCAGCAGAAGACGCCAGATGGATGCAAAGCATGGCTACGGCTAGGCTGCTCTATTCCTGTGATCCAGATTATGAGAAGGTTTTCGTCCAACAAAAAAGCAGATCTGAAGAGTTCCTTCAAATCTGCCGAGTATGGATTTCCGCTGAACGTAGTTTCAATGACTCAAAAGGATAGCTAATTGTTCCGGACAATTTATAGCGCTGTGCTTCATCAACTTGCACACCGCTATACGTTAAGTGCAACGTTGTTAAGTTGGGGCGGCATCCCGCCCCAACTTGAGACCGGATAGGGCTATGCAAGCGCGGTCAGTGTGGTTTCATCCAGACTGTGGAGAATTGTAACGCAATGCTCCACAGCCTCTGAATTTAACCGTTTCCGTTGCCCGCCCCGCTGATGGCTTCAGCAGTCTGGCGAGCCAGCACCTTTTCAGCAATGCGATCCGGCATTTCCTGCAAGCGGTCATACTGCCAGCGGAAGGAGCCAATGCCCATGGTGAGCGATCGCAGCTCCAGAATGAGATCCTGCATTTCAGCCTGGGGTATGAAGGCAGACACCTCATCCCAGCCCCGCCAGTTGGGCTTGGCTTCATAGCCCAAAATCTGCCCCCGGCGTCCACTGATGAGCCGCAGGGCATTAGACGTGAATTCAGACGGCACTGAAATCGTCACCGACAGGATGGGTTCCAGCAAGCTGGGCTTGCACTGTTGCAGAGCTTCCTGCATGGCGATGCGGGCTGCCATCTTGAAAGCTTGCTCGGAGCTGTCTACAGAGTGGTAAGAGCCATTGGTGAGGGTCACGGCCACATCCACTACTGGGAACCCCAAGGGACCGTGGGTCAGATATTCCCGCACCCCCGTTTCCACACTGGGAATATATTGCCGGGGCACAACACCACCCACAATGGTCTCGCTAAACTGGAACCCCTCGCCCCGCTCCAGGGGCTTCACATCCAGGTAAACATCTCCAAACTGCCCGTGTCCTCCAGTCTGGCGCTTATACCGTCCGTGAACGGACTGGGCAGACAGACGAATCGTTTCCTTATAAGGGATATGGGGAGGATTGCTAGTCATGGATAGATTGTGCTTGCGCTGCAACCGATCCAAGGCCACGTTCAGGTGAATTTCCCCCTGGCCCCACAGAATGACTTCGTGAGTGTCGCCATGCTGCTCCCAAATTAGGGAGGGGTCTTCCTCCACAAGCTTGGAGAGGGCAGTGCTCATCTTCACATCATCGCTGCGGTTTTCAGGGGCGATCGCCAACGCATATACCGGGCCAAGCACATCTGCGCTGGGTAGCGTCTGGGGTAGTTCTGCCACGGTGCTAAGGGTGTCTCCCGTATTCAGGTTGTCCATGCGGGAAAGGGCTACAATTGCCCCGGCATTGGCTTCGGATACGCTATTTTGTTGCTGACCCACCCGATCATAGAGTCCACCAATGCGGCTGCCATTCACGCTGTCGCCATCCGTCAGAGTTCCTTGCCAGACTCGCACCAGGGACAGCTTGCCCCCTTGAGGGGTGTAGTAGGTCTTCAGCACTTGGGCGAGGGGAATATCGGCATCGGCTGCCAGGCCGCGCTTCTTCGCGGTTGCTTGTGGCGCTGGAGCTTCTCGTACCAGCGCATCTAGCAAGTGGCGCACGCCAAAGTCGTCACTGGCAACTCCAATCAGTACCGGAACGATCAAATCGGAACTGAGTTCCATTTTGATGTCTTTGATAATCTCGTCCTGGGAAGGCTTCACTTCTTCCAGTAATTCTTCTAGAAGATGGTCATCAAAATCTGCCAGGGTTTCGAGCATTTCTTCCCGCGCCAGTTGTTCCTCAATCTGAAGATCCTCAGGCAACGGCACGAGGTCAGCGGGGGCACCGGAATGATAGTGGAATGCCTGTTCCGAAACTAAATCGATAAAGCCTTTGAGTTTCTCTCGATGCCCGATGGGGTACTGGTGGAGCACGAGGGGACGCTCCGACACTGTTTTAAGGGCGTTCAGAAACTCGCCAAAACTGATATGCGCCCGATCCAGCTTATTGACAAAGACCAGGTGTGGGATTTCCCAATCATCCAGAAACTGAAACAGAGGTGCCAGGGTGAAAATGCGGTCTGACTCGGCTTCACAGACCACGATGGCGGCATCTACACCGACTAGAGCGTTGTAGGTTTCCTGGGCAAATTCAACGGAACCTGGACAGTCTAAAAACGTAAAATGAATGCCGCTGTACTCCGTACTCGCGGCATTCACCTCCACAGTCATCTGGCGATCGCGTGCCTCTGGGGAAGCATCACCCACTGTTGTACCATCACTCACATTGCCTTTACGAGAAATGGCTCCGCTGACCGACAGTAAACTTTCCAACAGGGTGGTTTTTCCACTCAGATAAGGGCCGACGATCGCCACATTTCGTGAGCCAGACAAGACTTTCTGGATCATAATGCCCACTCCTTTTTTGATACTAAGAATTATTCCAATTTGGCTAAAAACTCATCTGAGTTTTCAACATATCAGTCACCGCCAAGGGAGTATTCACGGACAGAAACCTACGGGTTCGTTGACAGCCAGGTAGGCTAAACTGCCTAGCCAGCTAGTTGCAATAGCCTGACATAATGAAATGGTTTGCGGCTAAAAGCTAAAGACATTTTGCGTTAGCAACATTTTGCGTTAGCAAATGATGATGCAATAGGATAGAACACAAATCTCTGACCGAGAGCCTCTCAGGTTTGCGATTGGTTTGCAATTTGAAGTCCTTTTATCTCAAAACTTCTACGCCTCAGCTTAACCTGCTCATAATGCCCTAAAAGCGACCTGGTAACGAATCTTTGATACCAGTAAAAAAAATTCATGATTGGCTCAACAGATTGATAATTAGGACCGAGAATTAAATAACGTGAACCAAATTTTTATTAGGGCGGCGCGGCATCGCCGCGCCGCCCTAATAAAAAGGGATTTTATTTAATCTTCGTTCCTTAGAAAGGCGAACTAGCACAATTTTAATGAGAAAATTGGAATAAATTCTTAATTTTAGGAAGGAGAAAGGGAGCGAAAAAGTGAAAGAGTCTGACAGAAAAGGCGATGCTGCTTGACTGCCTCACCCACGCACCGACTCACCCCTGCATCCACTGACTCAAAGGCGCTACATTAGTCTTGACCAACCTACGTGAGCGCCACGCCATGAGCCAGCCAAATTCTAAGTTTATGCAAGAGGCGATCGCCCTGTCTCTGGAAGCAATGCGTACGGGAAAGGGCGGCCCCTATGGTGCGGTCGTGGTCAGGGATGGCACGGTAATTGGTCGCGGCATGAATCAGGTGACGTCCATAAATGACCCTACCGCCCACGCTGAGATGACAGCAATTCGGCAAGCCTGCGATGGGTTACAGTCGTGGCAACTATCAGGGTGTGAGCTTTACACCAGTTGCGAACCCTGTCCCATGTGTATGGGTGCAATCTACTGGGCACAGCTCGACCGAGTTTACTATGCCAATACCAAAGATATTGCTGCGAAGTTTGGATTTAATAGTTCCTATTTCTACGAGCAGCTTGCTTTAGATCCTGACGAGCGAGATATGCCGATGACACTATTGATGGCAGATGAAGCCGTTGTCGCTTTTGAAGAATGGGCACGAAAATCTGACAGGCAAGCGTACTAGGGGGCTTGCAAGAAAATAAAGTATCCACAAGAGAGGGGAAGCGGGCGCAGCCCGCTTCCCCTCTCTTCGGGTATCTTTTTAGCCGCAGATCCCTAAGACGACTTCTGAGAAGGAAAAAACAACCGTACAAACACTCGGAGCCTGCCTTCCTGAGTAATTTCTATCCTCGCTGTTGAACAACAGGTTGAACAACAGTCTGACCAGTTTTCATTGTTCCCGGTTGATGGGTGTGCTCACATTCCGCCCTTTACACTGGTAAACTCTGAATTTGCTGCTGCATCCAACACAGCAAGCAGCACTTTCGACAGGCAGAACCAAAAATTGCGGCGTGGAAGGGCGATCGCCCTTCCACTGCTCCCTTCTGTTATCGCGGGTTTTCTTCCTTCATCTTAACTTTACAATCAGCGCTGTTTTACCCTGTAAGTAGCCGATTTAGCTTTTCAGGTAAGGTATCGGTGTGTTTAAGCAGCAAATCCGCCGATTGCCTTCCTCTAGCTTTTGCGCCTTCGGTCATCCTCTCGGAAAACCCAGTCCCCCAGCTTACTGCCACGTTCCAGAGAAATCCCGCTCCTGCTGCAAGCCCTGTTTCAAGCCACTGTTGCTGAGTCGCAAAAAAAATGGCAACGGAACCTCCAACTCCGGTGGGGAACCATTTAACCAACTCTTGAATGAATTTTGGTGGGGGCTGTGTCATTGGCTCACATTATTGAATGACCTTCATTGCTCCAAGTGTAGGCGATGTTCTCTCGTGCCGCATTGCAATAGGCATCGTGAACGAGAAAAGCAGCTAATTTCCAGCCTTTAAAATCTGCTTTGCAGGAATGTGGAGTTGCGCAAACATAGGGGAGATTAGTAACTCTTCGCCCCGAAATGGAGTATCTTCGTATAGCCCTGAAACGAGCGTCAGCACCACAACCTGTTGCTCAATCGGGTCAGCGATCCAATAGTCTTGAATGCCACGGGCTGCATATTCCGATCGCTTGTGTCGATAGTCTTGCACTGCATTCTCTCCCCCCGCTGACACGACCTCAAGCACAAACTCTGGTGGCGGCATATCCGGCATCACAATGCTGCGGTGACTCCCAGCCAATTCGGCATTCAGTTCATCGCTCACAATCATCAAGTCAGGGATGCGGGTGGTTGCTCGAAAGCCGCTGACCACAATCTCGGTGCCTCGACGCATTCGCTGAATCGGGACGAATGGCAACAAAATCGACAGAACGTACAAGGCAATGACATTGTTGAGGTCACTCTCAGAGGGCATTTCAACCCATTCCCCATTGATAAGGGTGTAGCGAGTGTCTGTCCCGTCGTCGAAGTTGAGATATTCTTCAAGGGTCATTCGTTGTTGAGTTGTCGTCATCGCAGGCACCTCAAGGTGGGGCGTTCTATGGCTGTCACCGATTTGCTTCGTACATTTGGGGTGGGGCGCTAAGCGCCCGTACTTGTTTAGCGTAGCGGTGTGATCCCCCGCTGTCGCTGCCCCCTTAAAAGGGGCTCACAAAGTAACTGGCTCGAAGTCCCCCTTTTCAAGGAGGATTTGGGGGGATCAGCCAAGCATCGCGCTAAACACATACTAAACGCCCCACCCCAAATGTCTCGTCCTCTCTAATGTGGCGGTTGATATCACTATTCTAGATGCACCACTTTTCACTAGCGCAAGGGCAGCAACCGTGGCGATCGCCCCTCGTCCTCCAACAACTTCAAATCACTAGATCCCAGGGATTTTGAAAATCCCTGGGATCTTCTTGGGAAAAGACTGGCTGAGTAGGGTGGGCACTGCCCACCATTGGCTTTGTCTGAGCTATAGAGGATGCTTGGCAAGCGAGTAGTGGGCAATGTCCACTGCCACCGCTCAGCAGGCACCAATTCCTGAGTGGCCCTGCACCCGCACCCGGCGGCAGCAGCCCTCCCTCACCCTCAAAGACAATGATTTATTCTTAATCACTGATACCCTCGGCCACGACTCATTTAGGATTGCTATAGCACTAATCGTTATAGGCAACTTCCAAAATATTTGAGGCGAAGTAAATTTTTGGACGTGCTTGAATATCGGATTCTATGAGAATCTTGTTGCTTACCAAACGTTCTATATCTGCGCGTGCAGTGTTGTAATGTGTTCCACACATTTCCGCGAATTGAGAGATTGTAATAGCCGGTGATTCAAACAAGTGATCAATGAGGCGATTAAGGCGAATATTACCCCCTGCTTGATTCAGTTGTTCCGTATACTGATTACGAAGTACAAGAAGCTTGTCGAAGCGTCTGAGTGCATCTTTTGATTGTTCAATTGTTCCACGTAGACAAAAGGCAATCCAATCTTTCCAACTACCCTTTGTACTCACTTGAAACAAGAGATCAATGTATTCATCTTTGTATCTATCAAAGAAAGCACTTAAATATAGCCAAGGTCTACTAAGTTTACATTGCTCATGAATCATTAGTGATAGCAAAAGCCTACCTACCCGACCATTACCATCCAGGAATGGATGGATTGTTTCAAATTGGTAATGCACAATAAAACATAGAATTAGAGGCTCAATGCTTTTTTCCTTATGAATAAATGTTTCCAGATCATATAGACAGGGCATAATTTCATTGGGCGGGGGTGGTATAAATCGCCTATCTGAACCAATATGAACCTGAGAACGTCGAAAATTACCTGGATCTCTTTGGAATCCACGTACCCCCGATAAAAGTGTCTGATGAATTTCCCGAATCAAGTTCAGGCTGAGAGGTCTTACCTCTAGAAGGCGCAAGGCTAATTCTAATGCTCTGTTATAGTTCCAAACCTCTTGCCAAGAGTTTACTGGGTCGTTAACTGACTTTGGCTCTCTAGGTTCAATTTCAAACAGCAGTAGTTGTTGAGGTGTAGCGTAAGTGCCCTCCAAGCTAGATGACCGCAATGCTTCGCGCCTCTGCAATGGACGCAATAACAAGTTGTAATTTGGCATATACCTGCCAACTCCATCTAATCTGGCTAACTCCTCTCTCGCCTGAAGCAACAGAGCCCAAATATCAGGAGACACCTCCCACGCATCAGGCAAAGGATCGGGGATGAATGCCCAATCTTTGCTATCCTCTACTGAAATCTCTGAAAGCCTACCGGGGGCGCTTTTCGTAAAAGTAGATCTGCCCATAATTGCAATATTTCACTAAAAATTGAAATTGAATCGGCTGAATTTCAATTTAATGCGATTTTTTGCAATCTGAAAGTCTGAATTTCAATTTTGAGTTACCAATAGCTCTTAATCGCCTTCTAGCTAATGGTTTTGGTATTGCAGGGTGAAAAGCAATACTTGTATTAATTTTTTTAGTACATCCTTAAGTGGCAACTATGCGACCTAAAAAATTCATGTAAGCCCTGGGGGAAGGGAAATCCCCGATAATCACAACTAAACTCCCACCGTTATCCTCCAGGAAGCAACCATAAAAACTCTAGGCATTGATTTGGGTAAATACAAGTCTGTGGCATGTT
>CAYXJG010000121.1:0-13049 GCA_964465285.1 uncultured bacterium | reverse complement strand
CCAGAATCAGATCTAAACCAGAATCAGATCTAAACCAGAATCAGATCTAAACCAGGATCAGGTCTAAACCAGGATCAGGTCTAAACCAGGATCAGGATTTACCCTAATGTCTACATCTAACACACGACTTGGCAAGTTTCACACAAAGATAGGGGTTTGGCGCGTGCTCCGCGCGCGCCAAACCCCTATCTTTGTGTTGTGAATTTGAGAACTTTGCCAAGTCGTGTCTAACAGAGCATCGAGGACTTAGCAGAAGTCTACACCCTGCCAAAGCATAGTATCTCACTAGTCTGCTATCACTCTGACTGTTTCCAAGGATGAATCTGCACAGCCTGTGATGATTCCACCCGCTTCTTGAATGGCTTGAAGCATCTGAATGGCCTCGGCAGTGATTTTCTCCCCAGGTAGCACTGTGGGAATGCCTGGGGGATAAAGGCAAATGGTTTCATTGCTGACTCGGCCAATGGCCTGGGCGATCGCCACGACCTCTGATTTTGCAAAGAAAGCATCGCGAGGGGATAGGTCTGGAACACTCACTCCAGTCAGATTCACCAGCGCCGGAATTCGTCCTCTATCAGCATCTACTTGATCAGCATCTACTGTTTTATCAAGACTATAGTGCCGCTGGGCAAGGGTCTGGAAGGCACGAATCAACTGCTCAATGTCTTCCTTGCCGTTCCCCAAGCTGACAATAAAGGTGAGCGTCCGCAATCCCGGAAGTTCTGCAGTGACTCCAAGTTCTTCATGAAAAATCTCGTCCGCCTCAAATCCCGTTATTCTTAGTCCACTCACGTCAACGGTGACGCGAGTCGGGTCGAGGTGAGCCGCCGCAGGGGTTGGAGCGGGAAGTTCTAGCACCTGCAGGCCAGGAATCTGGGCGATCGCCCTGCGAGCATGGTTTGCTAAGTCCAGTGTCCGGCCCATCAACTGCAATCCGTCCTCATCCATCTGGGCACGGGCAGCATCTAGCGACGCTAGCAGAAGATAGCTGGGGCTGCTGGACTGCAGCAGTTGGAGCACACGGCTGATGCGACTGGGGTCGAGGCAATTGCCCTGGATGTGCAGCATCGATGCTTGCGTCAGGGCAGAGAGAACCTTATGGGTTGACTGGACGGTGAGGTCGGCCCCCTGAGCCAGGGCCGACGGGGGCAAGTCGGGGTGGAATGTAAAGTGGGCCCCGTGGGCTTCATCTACGAGCAGAGGAACATCGAAGGAATGGGCTAAACGGGCGATCGCCTCGACATGACAGCAGACTCCGTAATAAGTCGGAGACACAATGAGCACAGCCTTTGTATCAGGATACGCTTTCAAAGCCTGCTCAACGGCTACAGCCGATATTCCGTGGGCGATCCCCCACGCCTCATCGACCTCAGGGGCGACAAAAATAGGAGAAGCGCCACTCAAAATAAGAGCCGACACAACCGACTGATGGGCATTTCGCGGCACGATGATGGAGTCTCCTGGCGAACACGTCGCTAGCACGGCTGCTTCAATGCCACAGGTTGAGCCGTTTGCTAAGAACCAGGACTGTGACGCACCAAAGCTCTGAGCAGCGAGGGTCTGGGCGGCCTGAATAACACCATCTGGATTAAACAAATTGTCCAGCCCCGGAAGTTCAGGTAAATCGGCAGTAAACACACCATCCCCCAAGAGCGTCACTAGGGCAGATGATGCACCACGACCCTGCTTATGCCCAGGCGTATAAAATGCTGCGTGCGGTTTGTTTGCAACGTACTGAAGGCTGTCTAGCAAAGGGGATTGAGATTGCGGCAGATGAGATGGGACAGTAGCCATAGGGGAGGATTCACCGTCAGGGCATTCACTAAGGGACAGTTCAAGCTACCATATAATTATGGCTAAGACCGTTGATATATTGGGATTTCCACACGCGTACGAACTAACCCAACCAACAACTGGTTCGTGCGTTCTTGTCTTCATACATGGATGGCTACTTAGCCGTGAATATTGGAAGCCGCTGATTGGGCAACTGTCCAATGAATATCAGTGCTTGTCCTATGACCTGCGGGGATTTGGAGAGTCTAGGGCTTGCCTTGTGCCAGGCAACAAAAGTAGCAAGGCAGAAAAAATGTCCAGGCCCACCCATGATGGCAACGGAAAACTGTCTGGAGGAGAAGCGTTTCAGGTAATGCAGTCTTTCCCCTCGGTTTCAAGTGGTGACGATGAATTGAAGCGGTCTAGTGCTAGCAGGAGCGATTTGGATGAGCAGGGGCGATCGCCCTCATCTGCCTCTGCGAATACCCTCACCAACCCAGGCTATACCCCTGCTGATTATGCAAAAGATTTAGTGGCCCTCCTTGAAGCTCTCAATATTGATCAGGCATGGCTTGTAGGTCATTCCCTGGGGGGCAGCATCGCTCTCTGGGCATCGGATCAGGCTCCCGAACGTATTAAGGGTGTTTCTTGCTTAAATGCCGGGGGCGGCATTTATTTGAAGGAGGAATTTGAAAAGTTTCGCTCCGTTGGACAGCAACTGATTAAATTTCGCCCGCCCTGGCTGTGTTACCTGCCCTTTATCGACTTGATGATGAACCGCATGAATGTTGCCAACCCCGTTAGCCGAAAGTGGGGGCGGCAGCGAGTCATGGACTTGGTTACCGCTGAAGCTGAAGCGGCACTGGGTAGCCTCATGGACTCTACTACTGAAGAAGAAGTACATAAGTTGCCTCATGTCGTATCCAGGCTTAAGCAGCCGGTTTACTTCATCAGCGGGGCAAAGGACGACATTATGGAACCGCAGTATGTCAATCATCTTGCTAGCTTCCATTCCTCTTTCCAGCACATGGGAGATAATGTCATTGAAATTCCTGAATGTGGGCATTTAGCAATGGTAGAGTGCCCAGACCAAATCGCAAAACACCTCCGAGATCTGCTCGATCGCCACGGATTTGGCGTGAACGAGAACCAAAACTCAGCGGCATAAACCAGTTGCTTTTAGAGCATAAGGCTCTGAGGAAACGTTAGTTTGATAGATACACAAAATATACCTTGCTAGGTCATAACACGACTTGGCAAGTTTTATGCAAAAGCAGGGGTTTGGGGCACGCTCAGCGCGCCCCAAACCCCTGCTTTTGCGTTGTGAATTTGCGAACTTTGCCAAGTCGTGTCATAAACTTAATCTTTAAATTGGGAAAGCCTGCGGGCAGTGCAGGCTTTCCCAATTTAAAGATTGAAGCTGTAGCCTGTAAAAATATAGTTTCCCGCGCAATGGGCAGGAAACTATTGAACTCACCTTTATGACGCGGCTTAATGCTGCACCACCTCACTAAAAGCTGAAGCTTGCTGAATTGCTGATCCTATGCGAGTGCGGCTTCCCGCTCTTTGACTTCCTTAATCACCTCTTCCGCTACGTTACTAGGGCAGGGAGCATAGTGAGAGAAGGTCATCGAGAACTGTCCACGGCCTGAGGTCATGGTTCGCAGGTCGCCAATATAGCCAAACATCTCACTCAAGGGAGCGTCTGCCTTGATGCGAACACCCATAGGCCCTGTTTCCTGGGACTTAATCATACCCCGGCGGCGGTTCAGGTCACCAATGACATCCCCCATGTAGTCGTCTGGGGTGAACACATCTACATTCATAATCGGCTCAAGCAACTGGAGTCCAGCCTTGGGCAGAGACTGACGGTAGGCTGCCTTTGCTGCGATTTCAAAGGCGATCGCCGACGAGTCTACAGGGTGGAATCCACCATCCGACAGGGTCACTTTCAAGTCTACAACCGGGAAGCCAGCCAATGGCCCCTTCTCGACACTAGTCTCAAAGCCCTTCTGAACCGCAGGCCAGAATTCACGGGGCACATTCCCCCCTGTCACCTTGGATTCAAACTGGAACCCTGTTCCAGTTTCCCCTGGCTCAAGGGTGTAATCGATCTTCGCGTATTGACCTGAACCACCCGACTGCTTCTTGTGGATGTAGCTGTCTGAAAACTGCTTCGTAATAGACTCTCGGTAGGCTACCTGAGGCTTACCAACTTCCACCTCAACGCCGTGGGTTCGCTTCAGGATGTCTACCTTAATATCGAGGTGAAGTTCACCCATCCCCTTGATGATGGTTTCGCCGCTTTCCTGGTCAGTTTCAACATAGAAGGACGGGTCTTCTTGAGCCATTTTACTGAGGGCAAGACCCATCTTTTCATTGTCGCCCTTCTTTTTCGGACTGATGGCGATGGAAATCACGGGTTCAGGGAAGACCATCGGTTCCAGAGTTGCCGGTTTTTTGGGATCAGTGAGGGTATGCCCGGTCTGAACATTTTTCATTCCCAAAACAGCTACAATATCTCCTGCTTGAGCTGTTTCGACCTCCTCTCGGGAGTCAGCATGCATCTCAACCAAGCGGCTGATGCGCTCGCTTTTGCCAGTGGCAGTATCGAGAACTGTGTCTCCCTTGGAGAGCGTTCCAGAATAGATGCGGGTAAAGGTCAACGCACCATAGCGGTCATCCATAATCTTGAAGGCGAGAGCTCGCAGGGGCTTTTCTGGATCCACAATGGCGTAACTGCCTGTCTCATTCCCTTCCAGATCAATTTCAGGCTGAGGGTTCACCTCCGTGGGATTCGGCAGATAGTCAACCACCGCATCTAGCACTAACTGAACTCCCTTGTTCTTAAAGGATGAACCGCAGTAAGTGGGGAAAAACTTAAGCTCCCGCGCTCCCTTACGGATGCACTCCTTCAGCTGATCGATGGTGACTTCTTCCCCTTCCAGGTATTTTTCCATCAGGTCATCATCTTGCTCAACAGCAAGCTCGACTAGAGCTTCCCGATAGGTCTCTACGTCGTCTACCATGTCAGCGGGCACATCTTGAATTTCGTATTTTTCAGGATCACCGGAGTCATCCCAAATCCAGGCCTTGCGAGTGAGCAGGTCAACAACGCCAACGAAATCATTTTCGATACCAATGGGCAGCACCATAACTAGGGGCTTAGCCGCCAGAATATCCTCGACTTGCTTCACAACACGATAGAAGTCGGCTCCGGTTCGGTCAAGCTTGTTCACATAGATGAGTCGCGCCACTTTAGAGTCGTTTGCGTAGCGCCAGTTCGTTTCAGACTGAGGCTCGACTCCACCAGATCCGCAAAACACACCAATTCCACCGTCAAGTACCTTGAGCGAACGGTATACCTCAATAGTGAAGTCAACGTGCCCAGGAGTGTCAATGATGTTCAACTGATGGTCTTTCCAGAAGCAGGACGTTGCAGCCGACTGAATCGTGATACCACGCTCCTGCTCCTGCTCCATAAAGTCAGTGGTTGCGGCACCTTCATGGACTTCGCCAATTTTGTGAATCCGACCAGTGAGTTTCAGAATCCGTTCGGTCGTGGTCGTCTTACCTGCGTCCACGTGGGCAAAGATTCCGATATTGCGATAGCGCGTGATGTCTTTCTTCATATGTGCTCTCTAGTATTCAGTGCTACAAGCGTGGTGACCACCTTACAAGGGTTTTCAGATGACGGTATCTAGATAGATGTATTCAGATGAACCTATATTGCCCTATGAAATTCACACAAAGCAAACTCAATCACGTGAAGCGGTTGAGTTGCTCTGCCCGTCGATGCGTATGGCAACATTACTAATTGTAAAGTATTGGGACAGCATCATGGGTGCGAAGCGGAAAGATTAAGCCATGTTAAGGGATACGGCCATAGGTCATTTTTCGTTGCTGCTACGATTTTTCGAGGCTTGGCAGGTGGTTCTCACACTACGTTTGAATTGGGAATACTGTGTATGGGACGTCCTGCCTATGGGACGTTCTGTCCACGGTAAACCATGTCTGAGTTGAGATCAGGTAGTCCTGCTGCTAAGGAACGAGGTTGAGTTGCCTGACCCCAGTAGCTGACCCCAGTAGCTGACCCGACTTGGCAAGTTTCACGCAGGAATAAAGATTTGGCGCGCGCTGAGCGCGCGCCAAATCTTTATTCCTGCGTTGTGAATTTGAGCACTTTGCCAAGTCGTATAGCTGACCCCAGTAGCTGACCAAGTGCTGACCAAATAGGGTTTACCTGGTGAGTGGAGCGTGCGTCGTGCGCCCCACCAACTCGATAATTAAGCAACGTTCGCCTGGCGAACTATTAGGAAACTGCTCAAATGTGGGCGTAGAGGAATTGCGCTGTGAATAGCAAAGAGATTCGCCATGAGGCAAAACTGTTATACCAAGCTTCTCAACCCCTTCTCGAAGAGGAGCCGTCAATAGGGTCAGTACTGCTGGCTGATGCAGCGAAAATCGTGCGGATTTGTGCAGAAGCGAACGGGATGTTTGCGCCCAATCAGCTTCTTGCCTTTCTCATGCTACATGCCCTGGTGAAAGGCGATCGCCCTCGCCTTGATGTCGCCACTGATCAGTGGGATGGGTCTTTCGAGGTGCAGCAAGATTACCAGACCCAGGCCATCCGGTGGCTCAACGATCTGACGGAGCACAGACCCGATGCTGACCTCACTGACCTTGCCTTGCCTGCCATCGTGAAATATATGGACGAGCGGAGCGGGTCAGACTATTTAGAAAAAATGGTGACGGCTCTTTACCGTTTTGCCCAAGTCATCGTCAAAGCTAACAAAAAAGTAACGCCGACGGAATTGGGCTGTCTTGCTCGAATCTGGGGGATGCTGCATACCTATTGCGAGGGAGACGACTACCAACGCTATGTCGCCAAGCGCAAAAATGAGCGGTACTCCTTCCAGGTCGGGGGAGTCCAAGGCGTTGAGGATGTGCTGGAAGAGCTAAACCAGCTCATCGGCATGGAACGTGTGAAAAAGCAGGTGAAAACCCTGACAAACTTCCTCAAGGTGCAGCAGTTGCGATCGCACCGGGGCATGGCAACGACTCCTATTTCTTTACACTCCGTCTTCTGTGGCCCTCCCGGAACGGGAAAAACGACTGTGGCGCGGCTCGTCGGCAAAATCTATAGAGACCTGGGGTTCCTTGAAAAGGGACATTTGGTTGAAACCGACCGGGCGGGTTTAGTCGCGGGATATGTGGGACAAACCGCTGAGAAAACGGAGGAGTTGGTGGAATCTGCCCTGGATGGCGTGCTGTTTATCGACGAAGCCTATGCCCTTAATCCCAAGGGCGTAGCAGGCGGTGACTTTGGGCAAGAAGCGATTGACATTTTGCTGAAACGCATGGAGGACTACCGCGATCGCCTGGTGGTCATCGTAGCGGGGTACACGGATGAGATGTCCAGATTTCTAGAATCCAATCCTGGATTGGAATCCCGCTTCAATCGTTATCTCTACTTTGACCATTATCCTCCCCAAGACCTGCTCTATATTTTCAACAAAATTTGTAAAGACAACCACTTTCGGCTGGATAGTCAGGCAAGCCAGGAAATGCTGAGGCTGCTGGCGTTCCTCTATGGGCAGCGCGATCGTTCCTTTGGCAATGGGCGGCTCGTGCGCAATCTATTTGAGAAGCTGGTGGAGATACAGGCAAACCGCTTGGCGATAATCCCCATGATGACAGATGACCTCCTGACTACGTTGACCCTAGAGGACGTCGTTACTGTCTGTGGAACCTATGAGATGCCCCTAAGTTTTGACCCTACCCCTACTCTCACGCAGGCACAGCAGCAGCAAGATGCGGCCAAAGCCGATCCATCAGACAACTCATTCGACAAACCGTCATCGAGGGTAGTCTCTATTCCTTCCGTGTCGTCAACACCCCCATCTCCTGCAGCCCCATTCCCCACACAAGGTATGGTTCCATCTAATGCCCCCAGAGCTTTTATATCTCCTACTCAGGGTTCA
Source organism: uncultured bacterium (assembly GCA_964465285.1). Classification (GTDB taxonomy): domain Bacteria; phylum Cyanobacteriota; class Cyanobacteriia; order CAKZMO01; family CAKZMO01; genus JBCCWF01. Next base: position 5,292 of record CAYXJG010000121.1, on the reverse strand, counting down.
ACGCCGCACGAACCGTCGGAGGCTTCAACTCCATCCCCTGCGAATGATCCTGACTCTCATGGCAACCAGCCAGCAGCTACCCCTAATACTGCGCAGGTGTCTTTTACCTCAACGTCCGCTCAACCGCGCTCAGCGACTCGGCGATCGCCCCCAGGGCCTCGATCAGATGCTCCGAATGCTGGGTCGGTGATGCCGCGATCATCTCAATCAAAGGCTCGTCCCTTGACCCAACAGGCCACAATGGCCAAGCTCAGCCATTGCCTGAATCGGTCTTTACGACTAATGAGAATCAATGCCACGGTAGGAGCAATTGAAAATGGCGTGCAGGTGATCTTTGAGGCAACTCCTGTTCCCGATGCAGAAATGATGGCGCTGTTGGTGCGCTGTGAGCTATGTTCAATTGGCAAGACAGAGGTTTCCCGTATTAAAGTATTTGGGCGATCGCCCGGTGAGATATTACCAGCATGGACAAGCGAGATTCCCATTTCTTCGGTGTGTTCGGAATTGGCTAATGTTTCTGACTAGCATGTAGACGCTAGAAAATTAGGAAAACTGCGCTGCTGCTCTCTGTCATCGACGGTACCCTTACTGCCCTGCCCCCAATGTGGTTTTCCCCTTTTTACAATCAACTACGCCAAATGTCTCTGCGTCCTAAGCAAGTTGCCATTTTCGAGGCAGCCGTGATTGGGCTTGTTTCAGGGATGGCAGCAGTACTCCTGAAGCAGGGAGCCGGATGGATGGGCGGTTGGCGTATCGCCGTTGCCAGTGAACCGGGGCGGCTCTGGCTGCTGCCCCTCATTGGTTTGCTCGGAGGAATGGTCGCTGGGTTCCTGGTTGAGCAGGTGTCGCCCGACGCCAGAGGCAGTGGCATTCCTCAAGTCAAGGCAGCCCTCGCCGGGTTCCCAACAGCTCTTAACCTTCGGGTTGCATTGGTTAAGCTTGCCAGCGTCATCGTCGTCATGGGTTCAGGCATGAGTCTGGGGCGACAGGGGCCAACAGTTCATATCGGAGCTGCCTTAGCGGCCCAATTTAACCAGTGGATTCCCACCTCACCAGAATATCGGCGGCAGCTCTTAGCCGCAGGGGCAGCGGCAGGTCTTGCTGCAGGATTCAACGCCCCCATTGCGGGAATTCTTTTTGTGGTTGAAGAGCTGCTGCAGGATTTTTCAGGGCTGACGCTGGGAACCGCCATTCTCGCCTCATTTATTGGTGCTGTGGTGTCCCGATTGCTTGGCGATCAGGGGTTAAGCCTTAACTCCAGCATGATCAGCACCATGACCAGCGTTTCCTTGCAAGATATTCCCTTTTTGCTGCTGTTGGGCTTACTTGCGGGAGGCTTTGGCGCATTATTTAGCCGCAGCGTCTTCACAAGTATCTCCTTTAATCATCGGCTTTTACAAATCCCTTTTCCCTGGAAGGTCGGCATTGCAGGCTGCTTAACAGGACTGGTGATGATGGTTTTGCCGTCAGCCTTTTGGGACAATACAGGCTTGCCCTTCTTTATGAGCCAAGAGGATGTAGGGCTGCATATCGCCCTGATCGCATTTACCGTTAAGTTCGTACTAACGGTGATTGCCTGTGGATCGGGCGCACCAGGAGGAATTTTTGCTCCAGCGCTGATTTTGGGGGCGTCACTGGGTTACGTGGCGGGGGCGATCGCCCAAACCCTTGAAACTCTTGCAATTGTCCCCCTAGGGTTGCCTCCGGAAATAGGCTCGACATCCATCTACGTCCTGGCAGGCATGGGGGCTTTTTTTAGTGCTGTGACCAAAGGACCGATTACGGCTATTGTCATCGTTTTTGAGATGACAACAGACTTTAATCTGGTACTGCCACTCATGATTAGTTCTGTTGTGGCATATCTGGTATCCGACCAGCTTTTTAGCGGCTCCCTCTATAGTCGGTTACTGACGCTGCGCGGTATTCGTCTGGGGGACGTGACGGCTAGCCGCAGTGGACAGTTGACTGAACTCACGGCAGACACGCTAATGCAGCGGCGGGTTGAAACGTTGTCAAGCAGCATGTCTCTTAGTGAGGCAAAGCAAGCGTTTTCGCGATCGCACCATCGAGGGTTTCCGGTTGTAGATCAGGGCAAGTTAGTCGGCATTGTCACGCAGAGCGATCTGAGTGATGTCTCTCGCTATTCAGCGAATCCAGATTTTACAACCCTGGCGGATATCATGACACCGCAGCCAGTGACGGTCAAGGCTCATGATCCCCTCAGTCACGTGCTGTATTTGCTCAATCGTTTTAAGATTAGCCGCCTACCCGTCGTCGATGGGCAAAAGCTGGTGGGCATCATCACTCGGGCTGATATCATCCGGGCGGAGTCCGATCAGTTGAGTGGCAGTGACACTCAGCGGTTGGGGCCCCAACCGGAGCCATCCTATGTGGTGTACCAAACCCAGGCTCCTGCCACAGGGCAGGGCAGAATTCTCGTCCTGTTGCACAATCCAGAAACGGCAGAAGTCCTGCTCCGCATTGCCGGGGCGATCGCCCAATCTCGCCACTATGAATTAGAGTGTCTCCAGATCATCGTCGTTCCTCGCAGCCAGCCCCCAGACCAGACCGTCGTGAGAACAACACGACCCCGTCGCCTGTTGCGCCGAGCCGAGCAATTTGGCCGAGAACACCACTTTCCCGTTCACACGCAGATTCGCATTGCCCATGATGTTGCTCAAGCAGTGCTAGAAACGATTAAACAGCGGCATATCGATCTCGCCATCATGGGGTGGCGTGGCAAAACAGTCACTTCTGGGCGAGTGTTTGGGGATGTGGTAGACACGGTCATTCGCCAAGCCCCCTGCGATGTCATGGTAGTAAAACGGGGCGATCGCCCACTGTTTGACCATTGGCTAGTTCCAGTGGCAGGCGGTCCCAATGCCAAGGGAGCTCTCGACTTGCTTCCAGCCCTATCGAACCTGGGGGCGGCTCCCGATATCAAAGTATGTCAGGTTTTTACGACAATGGAAGCAGCAACAGGTGAAACGGCCCTTAAAACAGCGTCTGACTATCTTGAACATCGGCTTACCTGCCCTGTCTTCGCACAGCCGATTTGGGGAACCCATATCTCTGAAGCCGTCATCACGCTGTCGCAAAAAGATGATGCAGATGTCGTACTTATTGGAGCAAGCCGAGAAGGATTACTCCAACAGGCGATTAAAGGAAATATTCCAGAGGCGATCGCCCGAAAAAGCCATTGCACCGTAATTTTATTTCGCGGCACCGATTCTAAAAAATAGTCCTAAGATGAACGGGTAAGTTAACTAACAACTAATATCGGAAGGCATCAGAAGGATGAAGGCAGAATGGGGATTCTTTATCTGCCAGGAGTTCTGCCTATCAAAGACAGTGGGGCTATTTACGCCGTCGAGGACTAGGCTGCAACAACGTTTAATGCCTGGCTAGATTGAATCGCTTCATTGACCAGATTGAACTTCTGGCGACAATGATTGTCAACCTGAAGAGGTAGCTCTTCGTTCTTAACAACAAAGTTCATGCGGTACGCATCATCATCTTCATCTGGTTTGAGAGCAGCCTTCGGGGGATCAATCAGTACCTCTACTGTGACAAGCTTCGAGTAGTCTACACCGCCCGGAACTTCCCTTGCGAAGACATAATCTCCTCGCTCATAGATCACATCAAAGTTGCACGAGTGGAGCATATCAAAAATAAATTGCTTCAGGTCGCCTGAAGGAGCAACTGACTTGTAGAAACTTGTATAGCGAGCCATAGAAGATGTCCAATTGCTACAATTAAACTCACATTTAGAGTATCACTAGATCAAACGACGTCTAGTAGACGCCAGCTTGTTTCAAACTCTTCAACTAAAACAAACAAACTTAAAGTTGAGAGATCAGGAAGGATGCATTGCAGAGAGATTAAGCAGAGAAATTAATTCTCAGAAATCACAGCAGCAGGCGTCAACCCTCTAGCGTTTCAAGAATCTGAACCGGGTGATCACAAAAGCAACCACCCACCACCGTTCAATTCCAATGACAGGATAGAGGCTACGTAGGCTCTCTATCTGGGCTAGTTGACCCATAAAGTCAGTAAAAGACCGATATCCAGCATTGGCTGGTACTGAGCATCTGATCGACTCAATCTCGTCATAGCGGCTGAAGGACTTACGCTACTTAAGGTTAACCTAGCAGCAGTATACCCCAGCAAAGCGCTCACCAGTCTCAGGTTCTGTCGCCCTCAGTGACTTGCCTAAAGAGCAGCTTCCCTCAAGCAAAAAGCCTGAGAAGCCCATAGGCTCTGACTTAATATTAAAGTTAATCAACATCTAAAATCAAACTAACAACTTTAGTTTGATTTATATCCGTGATCTATATACTGATAATCTACACTGAGACAAAACCGGCTTGATGTTAGCTCAAATACATTTAATGATCTAAGTACGTGGTTGTTAATGCCTTTCCTGGTGCTGACCGAATCAAGTCGCCCTCATAGACATCTGGGGTGTGACATTTGGGGTGTGACATTTGGGGTGTGACATTTGGGGTGCTTAAGAAGCTAACACTCGAACATTTGGTTTTCAAAATAGCGTATGGCTGGTAAATTCATTGTTCTTGAAGGGGGCGAGGGGGCAGGCAAGTCCACGCAACTCCAGATGCTTTTTGCATGGCTCCAAAACGCAGGCGTGGTGCGCGAGTTATTCAACCGGGGCTTTATTTCAGACATTGTGTTGACTCGAGAACCGGGAGGAACGCCCCTGGGGTACGAGATTCGCCATCTGCTTCTAGACTGTGAGGCTACCCTGGATGAACGGCATAATGCTGAGCCGATCGCCCCACACACAGAACTCCTCCTCTATGCAGCGGATCGGACACAGCATGTTCATCACTTTCTAAATCCCCACTTGAAGAACAATGCGTTAGTTTTGTGCGATCGCTATACAGATTCGACAGTTGCCTATCAAGGATATGGTCGAGGGCTTGATTTGGAGATGATAGACACGCTGAACACCATTGCAACAGGGGGCTTGCAGAGTGATCTAACCCTATGGCTGGATATAGATGTAGATGCAGGTCTGGCACGTACACGGCAGCGGGGAAAAGCCGATCGGATAGAGCTAAATCACCATACTTTCCATAAAAATGTTCGTCGAGGATTTCAAACTCTGGCTCAGGAACATCCTGACCGGATTGTTCGCATTGACGCGAGCCAGGATGTGGAGAGGGTTGCTTGGGACATTCAGCGCGTTATGAGTGTAAAGCTGGAGGAGTGGTATGGGAGATGGTGATGGAGTGGGGAGTGGGGAGTGGGGAGTGGAGAGTGGGGAGTGGA